>JAPPCR010000023.1:364242-728485 GCA_028875725.1 Acidobacteriota bacterium | reverse complement strand
CGGCTCATGGACGCGGGCCTGCGCGGTCTGGTGCTCGACGACCCGGAGAGCGGGCCGGTGCGGGTCGAAGGCGACCTCTCCCTCGTCTCGATCTCGCCGGAACTCTCGCCGCGCACCGGCACCGTCACCGTCCTGCTCGAGGCCCCGGGCATCGCCGGCACCGGCTTCGCCCTTGGATCGACCGTCGCGGCGCAGGTGCTGATGGCCGGTGAGGAGAGCGGCATCGTCGTGCCCGCTTCGGCCCTGGTCGACGACGGCGGCGTGCCGGTCGTCTTCCTGCAACTGTCCGGCGAGGACTTCCAGCGGCAGACGGTGACAGTGCTCGGCCGGCAGGGGGACCAGGTGCTGGTGGCCGGCCTGGCGCCCGGTCAGCGCCTGGTGACCCGCGGCGGGGACGCCATCCGTCGTTCGTCCCTCATGGCGAGCGGCGAAGCTCACGGCCACGTCCACTGAAGGCGCCGGAGTGGGACCCCTCGAGCGACTGCTTCGGTTCTCCCTGCGCCACCGTCTGCTGGTGGTCGCGGGGGCAGCTCTCCTCACGGTGGTCGGTGCGGCCTGGATCCTGAACCTGCCGGTTGACATCTTTCCCGACCTCTCGGCCCCCACCGTGACCGTGATCACGGAGGCCCCAGGGATGGCCGCGGAGGAGGTCGAGCTGCTGGTGACCTACGCGGTGGAGTCCGCGATCAACGGATCCCCGGGCGTGCGGCGGCTGCGTTCGATCTCCGCCGACGGGATCTCGGTGGCCTGGGTCGAGTTCGACTGGGGCACCGACATCTACCGCGCCCGCCAGGTCGTCAGCGAGCGGCTGCAGCGCGTCGACCTTCCGGCCCAGGCCGAGAGACCGGAGCTCGGGCCGATCTCCTCGATCATGGGCGAGATCACGTTCATCGCGATGACCTCGGCGCCGGTGGCGGAGGGCGGCGTCAGCGCGATGGAGTTGCGCCGCGTCGCCGAAACGGTCGTTCGCCGCAACCTCCTGTCGATCCCGGGCGTCTCACAGGTCGTTCCCATCGGCGGCGAACAGCGGCAGCTTCAGGTCACGGTGCGGCCGACCGCCCTGGCTCAGAACGGTCTCCCGCTCGCCGACGTCGTGGACGCCGTCGCGAAGTCCAGCCGCAGCTTGGCCGCGGGCTTTCATGTGGAGGCCGGCGAGGAGCACATCGTCCGCGTGCGCAGCCGGGCACGCACTCCGGACGAGGTTGCCGCGGCCGTCGTGCGGGTCGACGGCGGGATCCCGCTACGGGTCGGTGACGTGGCAAGCGTCGAATGGGGACCGGCGCCTGTCCGCGGCACCGGCTCCTATCGCAACCGTCCGGCGGTCATCCTGTCCGTGCAGAAGCAGCCGGGCGCGAACACGCTGGATCTGACCCGCGCCATCGATGACACGCTCGCCCGGCTGCAGCCGGTTCTGCCTGAGGGCGTCGTGCTCGAAAGCGAGAACTTCCGCCAGGCGGACTTCATCGAGGTGGCGATCGGCAACGTCGCCGAGGCGCTGCGCGACGGGGCGATCCTCGTCATCGTCATCCTTGCGCTGTTCCTCGGCAGCGTCCGTACGACGTTCATCTCGGCGTTCGCCATCCCGCTCTCCCTGGTCGCCGGGGTCCTGGTGATCGCGGCCTTCGGGCTGCAGATCGACACGATGACGCTCGGTGGCCTGTCGATCGCGATCGGGCTGCTGGTGGACGACGCGATCATCGCGATCGAGAACATCTTCCGCCGGATGAGGGACGAGAGCCGCCTGCCGGAGGGCGAGCGCCGCCCGGCCGAGGAGGTCGTCGCGGCCGCGACCCGGGAGGTCCTGAGCCCGATCCTCCTCGCCACGCTGATCGTCGTCCTGGTCTTCGTGCCCATCTTCTTCCTGCCCGGGCTGGAGGGCCGGCTGCTGCGGCCGCTCGGCATGGCGTTCATCGCCGCGCTCGCCGCCTCCCTGGTCGTGGCGCTGACGGTTACGCCGGTGCTCGCCGTGCTGTTCCTGGGACGGGCGCGGGCGCTCAGGTCGCGCCCGCCGTGGCTGCTGCGCGCCTTCCAGTGGGCCTACTCGCCGACTCTCGACTGGTGCTTCTCGCATCGCTGGGCGGTGCTGTTTTCGGCGGCCCTCCTGGTGGTCGTCGCGGCGGCGCTCCTGCCGGGACTGGGCCGCAGCTTCCTGCCGGCCTTCAACGAGGGCTCGCTCACCGTGTCGGTGGTCAGCCCGCCCGGCATCCCGCTCGCCGAGAGCGATCGGCTGGGCAGCCGGGTCGAGGAGGCGCTGCTCGCCTTCCCGGAGGTCGTCTCGACCAGCCGGCGGACGGGCCGCGCCGAGAAGGACGAGCACGTCCAGGGGGTCAACGCCTCCGAGATGGAGGTCGTGCTGGCGCCGCTCGAGGACGGCCGCTCGAAGGACGAACTGGTTGCCGGGATGCGCCGCGCGGTGGCCGGGATACCGGCGGTGACCGTCTCTTTCGGGCAGCCGATCAGCCACCGGATCGACCACATGATCTCGGGTTCCCGGACCAACCTGGCGGTGAAGGTCGAGGGATCGGATCTGGCGGTGCTGCGCACGCTGGCTGCGCGGATCGAACAGGTCCTGGCGACCGTGCCTGGCATCGTCGACCTGTCGAACCAGGAGCAGTCGCCGGTGCCCCAGATGGTCGTCGACTTCGACCGCACGGCGATGGCCCGGTACGGGTTGAGCCTCGCGGACCTCGGCGAGGCCGTGGAGGCGCTGTTTCAGGGCGTCGTTGTCGGCGAGATCGTGGAGGAGGGCCTGGCGTCCGACATCGCCGTCCGGTTGCCGCCGGGCCTGCGGGCCGAACCGGACCGGGTCGCGGCCCTGCCGGTCTCGACGCCGGCCGGCGACCTGATCCGCCTGGGCGCGGTCGCCGAGGTGCGGCACGCGCTCGGCCCGTCCCTGATCCGGCGCGAGAACGCCCAGCGGGTGGCGATGGTGACCGCCAACGTCGCCGGCGCCGATCTCGTCGGCACGGTCGAGCGCGCCCAGGCCGCGGTCGAGGCCGAGGTCGACCTGCCTGCCGGCTACCTGGTGACCTTTGGCGGGCAGTTCGAGGAAGCGGGCCGGCGCGTCTACACGATGGGTCTGCTGGTCGTGCTCATCCTGGTCGGGATGTACGGCCTGCTCTACCTCGAGTTCGGCAGCCACCGCGACACCCTGGCGATGCTCGTCAACGTGCCGCTGGCCCTGGTCGGCGGCGTCGTCGCGGTGGCGCTGGGAGGCGGCGTCCTGTCGCTGGCGACCGTGGTCGGTTTCGTCACCCTGTTCGGGATCGCGACCCGCAACGGCGTGCTGCTGGTCAGCAACTATCGACGGCTGCTCGGCGAGGGGCTGCCGCTTCAGGAAGCCGTCCGGCAGGGCTCCGAAGAGCGGATGCCGCCCATTCTGATGACCGCGCTGACGGCCGGGCTGGCCCTCGTGCCGCTGGTGCTGGGCGCGGGCGAGCCGGGCAACGAGATCCTGAGTCCGATGGCCCAGGTCATCCTCGGCGGGCTGCTGACGTCGACGTTCCTGAACCTGGTCGTGGTACCGGTGCTCTACGCTAGACGGTCATGAGGCACTTGACCCGCTTCGCCGCCGTCCTCGTCCTTCCCCTGCTCGCCGCCTGCAACGTCGAGATCTCCCTCGACGGCGCCGCCGACGCGGACATCATCGCCACCGCCGGCGACGAGTACCTGGACTTCGTCGCCGCCCGCGATCCCTACCTCAAGTTTCGGCGAGGGGAGAAGGTGGAGGACTTCCCGGACTGGACGCTCGAGGCCGCCGAAGCGGACGCGGCCTTCGCCCGGGACCTGCTCGACCGGCTGGCCGGAGTCGATGAGGAGGCCGTCGACCACGAGGACTGGATCTCGCTCAGGCTGCTGCGCTGGAACCTCGGCATGCTGGTCGAGGCGCCGAAGCACTACTGGGCGGACTTCAACATCACGCCCTACGCGGCCGGCGGCTTCAGCCTGAACATCCTGCACCAGGTGCTCGGCGCTGCTGCGGTCGGAACCGACGAGGACAGCGCCCACTACCTCCATCTGCTCGACGAGTACGCCCAGGGGATCGGGCAGCTCGCCGACAAGGTCGCCGGGCAGAAGGAACGCGGCATCTACCTGCCGAAGGCCCAGGTCCCGGCCGTGGTCGGGATGTTCGAGGGCTACCGGGGTCGTCTCGACGAGCTGTTCGTGCCGGCCGCCGGCCGCGCCGGCGACGGGGCCGCCGACTTCCTGAACCAGGTGCGCGAAGCGGTCGAGACGGGAATCGACGCACAGTTCAGCCGCCTGATCGCCGAGCTCGGCGACGACTACCTGGAGGCGGCGCCGGAGCAGGTCGGGCTCGGCACGGTGCCGGGCGGCCGCGAGCTCTACGTCCACCGGGTGCGGATGCACACGACGACGGACCTCACGCCCGAAGAGATCCACCAGCTCGGCCTGGAGCAGGTCGCGCAGATCGAAGCGGAACTGGCGGCGCTGCGGGAGGAGATCGGGTTCGAGGCCACGTCCGAAGAGACCGCGATGAAGGAGTTCCTGGACCAGGTCCGCGCCGACCCGCGTTTCATCGCCTCATCGCCCGAGGAGGTCGAGGAACGCTACATGGGCTACATCGAGAAGATCGAGCCCCACATCGCGGACTACTTCGACGTGTTGCCAGAGGCGCCCTACGGCGTCCGCCGCCTCGACCCGACGTCCGAGGCGACGATGACCTTCGGCGTCTACCAGCTTCCGACCTCCGTCAACCCGCGGGGCGAGTACCGCTACAACGGCTCCGACCTCGAGAACCGCTCCCTGTTCTCGGCCCAGGGGCTGATCTACCACGAGCTGATCCCCGGCCATCACTTCCAGCTCGCGCTGGCCAACGAGCGCGAGGACCTGCCCCGCTTCCGCCGCGAGACGATCGGCTACGGCGCCTTCACCGAGGGCTGGGCCGAGTACGCCGCCAACCTCGGCAAGGAGATGGACGTCTACGAGAACGCGTACGACCTCTATGGCCGCCTCGTCATGGAGATGTTCATCTCCTGCCGCCTGGTGCTGGACACCGGCATGAACTACTTCGGGTGGGACCTGGAGCGCGGCCGCGAGTACATGAGCGCGCGGGTCGTCTACTCCGACGTGGAGGTCGCCACGGAACTCCTGCGCTACTCAGCCGACATCCACGGCCAGGCGCTGGCCTACCGGATCGGCAACCTGGAGATCCTCCGCCTGCGCCGGAAGGCCGAGGACGCGCTCGGCGACCGCTTCGACATCAAGGCCTTCCACGCCGCCGTGATCGGCAGCGGCGCCATGCCGATGGTGGTGCTGGAAGAGCACATCGACTGGTGGATCGAGCAGCAGGGGTAGAGCCGTGTCGTCCGCCTTCCCGCAGGGCGTTGGCCATCACACCGGACTCAGCTGGCTCGCTGGAGGCGCCTGTACTGCTTCGTGACTTTCGCCCGAAACACCACTAAGGCCCGCGAGACTTGGTAACGAATGGCGATGGCGGGTACGGTGAGACCTTGATCGATCGCAAGTCGGAGGCCGCCGTAGGGAACGAGCGCGGCGGCCCCGCTATGGTAGGCAGCCGTCTCGGCGTTGCCGGAGAAGTTGCGCTTTGGGCGGCCGTCATGGACACGGATCGTCGTGGGACGGTGCCCCAGCCGCAGATGGAAGTACTCCTCCATCAGGCTGGCTCGCGTCCGTTCCGGGCTGTGTGAGTCGTTGTAGAGCACCACGACGTCGTCACCTACTTCCAGCGCGCAAGCCGACCAGGTCTCCCGGAGTGGCCCGCGGAAGCTGTCGATGTACACCTGCGCACAACCGCAATCACCATGCGGCTGGACCGTTGCGCCCCTAAGCAGGGAGTAGCTGGCACGTACAGAAAGCCGGTCCTCGGCTGCTAGCTGGAGGTCGCGGCGGAGGTCCAACGCATTGCGTTCGTAGGGCCACTGGGTTGGGTTCGGCGGATACTCGTGCGGCACGGTGCTCAGGACTCCTTCAGACGCCTCGTATCGTAGACGGCCTTGACCATCGCTATCAGCCCATCTGCAGCGTCCTTCGGAAGATCCGGCAGTGCCCGCAGGTGGAGTTCGACGTCTGCGATCGTCGAGTTTGGGCGGAGCGGCGAAGAGCCGGGCCGGCTCAGCTCGAAGAGCGATCTTCCCGCCCAGCTTGCCGCCTTCACGAGCGTTTCTCCTTCTGGATGTGAAGCCGATCTGGATCCTTGGAGCATCCGGGAAAGGGTCGCCGGGCTGCAGCCGATCTGCTTCGCCGCATCGCGAATCGAGAGCTCGCGCAGCGCCATCTTCTCTCGGACTTCCGTGGCTAGGGCGTCGCGATCGAACGAATCGGGCATCGGCCGGCTCCTGCTGCTGTTCTTGGGGGTTGCGTCGCTGACGGTGCTGGGAGTATAGTGTGTTTCACGAATGAGGACAGAGGCCATTCTCGATCTCTTGCCGAGGTCGCTCCACTACACCGAAAGGTAAGCTAGCCATGCATCGACCATCACTCGCCGCCATCCAGGCTCGTGCTCGCTCCGAGGCGAGAAGACTGCAATCGCGAGCCGAACAAGTAGCCCGTGACGCCCAGCGACGGATGGAGCAGCGTGTCCGCACCATGACGTGCAACGGCACGCGCCCCTTGACGAAGGCCCAGATCGACCAACTCGCCCGGGAAGGGGCGAACTACCTCCGGAGTCGTCTCCGGTAGTCGAGGAGAAGCAGAAGTGAGTAAAGGACGAGATCGTTCCGTATTCAAAAAGGACGGTGCTTGGGTCAACAAGCGCCACGATGCCGCCAGGGCCTCGAGCCGCCACGGGACGCAGCGCGAGGCAGAGAACGCCGCGCGGGAGATGCTCAGGAAGCAGGGTGGCGGCGAGCTCAGCACCCATGGGCGCGATGGGCGCATTCGGAGCAAGGACACGATTGCTCCGGGCAACGACCCGCTACCTCCCCGCGACCGGGAGCACTAGAGGCCCATGGAAGCTGTTCCGAGAATCCAGTGGAAGGATGGGGAGTTCTTCGTATCCCTTCCGTTAGGGAAGGAGATCCTCGAGGCGAAGTGGAGCCCCAACGTGACGTCTGTCGTTCGGATCCGAGAGGTCGGTGAGGATTCATGGAGTCCCGGCTTCGAGACACCGTTGAACGGCTGCAGTTTCGTCGGACTCAAGCCCGACACTGAGTACGAGATGCAGCTAACACACAAGAACGCTGTCGGCGAAGGACCGGCGGTCACCAAGCGGATCAGAACGAGCCCGGAAGGCGCTGGCAACGTCGTCCCGTTCCCCAAGAGGCCTCCTGGCTTCTAGGTTGGGCTCCCAGTGGCCGGTGCCGGCCGATTCCCCGCAGCCCTGCGGAGGAGGCGGCCACCTTGCGGGAACGTCTCGGGAGAGGCTCGCGAGCGACGGCCAGTTCTCTCAGCGGCGACGGCCTGCGGCAACGCGAGGCAGTCGAGCGAGGCAGCGAGCGATCGGTCTCCCCGAAAGGACTGCGGATGACTTAGCTTGGGTGGTAGAGCCTCGGGGATTCTGGGGTTGTACGATTCCGTCCCATCCCATTGACGCTGTGGTCCGCTTGCCCGGCAACAGAGGGCTCTTCCTCTTGGAGTGGCTGGGTATTCGGCATTTCCTCAGCCGGGTTCTGCCGCATGCCCCTCACCCCCGAACAGCGCGCCCGGAAGAAGATCGATCGCCAACTCGCCGCCGCGGGCTGGGGCGTCCAGGACCACCGCGACATGGACATTCATGCGAGCTTCGGCGTCGCGGTGCGGGAGTACCCGCTCAAATGGAAGGAGGGTGGCAAGAAGAAGAGCGGCTTCGCCGACTACCTTCTCTACGTTGACGGGCGGGCCATCGGCGTCATCGAGGCAAAGCCCGCGGGTCACACCCTGCAAGGCGTCATCCTTCAGTCCAAGAAGTACACCGAAGGACTGCACCAGTGGGTCCCTGCCTGGCGACGTCCGCTTCCGTTCGCCTACGAATCGACCGGCGAAGTGACCCAGTTCACCAACGGTCTCGACCCGGACCCGCGGAGCCGTGAGATCTTCACGTTCCACCGTCCGGAGGAGTTGCTTCGCCTCCAGGGCATGGAGCCCGAACAACTGCGAGGGATGCTCCGGCGGTTGCCGGAACTCGACCAAGGCCGACTTTGGCGCGTGCAGTTCAAGGCGATCCGGAACCTGGAGCGGTCGCTCGCGCACGGCCGGCCTCGTTCCCTCATTCAGATGGCGACCGGCAGCGGCAAGACGTTCACGGCCGTGTCTGCGTGCTATCGGCTGGTCAAGCACGCGAAGGCGAAGCGCATCCTGTTTCTCGTCGACCGCAACAACCTCGGGCGTCAGACGCTGAACGAGTTCCAGCAGTTCCGCGATCCGTCGTCGGGCTATGCGTTCGCCGAGGAGTTCGTGGTTCAACGCTTGCGGGGTAACGCGATCGACCCGGCGAGCAAGGTCGTGATCACGACCATCCAGCGGCTCTACTCGATTTTGAAGGGCGAGGCGGAGTACGAACCGGAGAACGAGGAACAGTCCCTGTTTGAGTCGGGCCGGCTGCGCGGCGAGGAACCCGTGCCGGTGGAGTATGCGCCCGACCTTCCCATCGAGACGTTCGATTTCATCGTCATCGACGAATGCCACCGGTCGATCTACAACGTGTGGCGCCAGGTCGTCGAGTACTTCGACGCGTTCCTGATCGGGCTGACCGCCACACCGAGCCCGCAAACGATCGGCTTCTTCAACAACAACATCGTCCAGGACTACTCGCACACCAAGGCGGTCGCAGACGGGATCAACGTCGGCTACGAGGTCTACCGCATCAAGACGAAGATCTCCGAGAAAGGAAGCACCGTAGAGGCGGGGCGCCGCGTCCCCCGGCGCGACCGTCGCACCCGCAAGGTGACCTTGGCCGAGATGGAAGACGACCTCACCTACACGGCCAACCAGCTCGACCGCGACGTCGTGGCGCCTGACCAGATCCGGCTCGTCGTGCGCACGTTCCGGGACCGACTCTTCAGCGAGATCTTCCCAGGACGCACCGAGGTCCCGAAGACGCTCATCTTCGCCAAGCAGGACAGCCACGCCGACGACGTCGTCAAGATCGTCAAGGAGGAGTTCGGCAAGGGCAACGACTTCTGCCAGAAGATCACGTCCAAGACGACCGGCGCCAAGCCGGAGGATCTGCTGAGCAGCTTCCGCAACTCCTACAACCCGCGCATCGCGGTCACGGTGGACATGATCGCGACCGGGACGGACGTGAGGCCCCTCGAGTGCCTGCTCTTCATGCGCAACGTGAACTCCGCTTCGTACTTCGAGCAGATGAAGGGTCGGGGCGTGCGGGTCATCGAACGCGACGACCTGCAGGGCGTGACGCCGGACGCCGATGCGAAGACGCACTTCGTGATCGTCGATGCGGTCGGCGTCTGTGAACGCGATAAGACGGACTCCAAGCCGCTGGAACGCCAGCCTTCCGTCAGCACCGAGAAACTGCTGCAGATGGCGGCTCAGGGGATGGTGCACCCCGATCTCGTTTCGAGTCTGGCGGCGCGTATGGCGCGCCTCGGCCGGCGGGTCGACGAGCAGCAGCGATCGCGAATCGCGCAGGAAGCGGACGGGGCGACGCTGGAGGGGCTGACCGGCGCGCTTCTGCACAGCATCGACCCCGACGCAACCCGCGAGGCGGCGATAGCCGAGCACGGGTTGGCCGATGACGTAGAGCCGACCAGCGAGCAGCTTGAGCGGATGGAGCGCGAGCGCATGACCGCCGCCCTCAAGCCGTTCACCCGGCCGGGGTTGCGCCGGGTGATCACCGAGATCAACCAGAGCCTCTACCAGATCATCGACGAGGCTGCCCTCGACCAACTGCTGGGTTCCGGCTACGACGGGACGGCCGTCGAGAGGGCCCGTTCCAAGCTGGAGGATTTCAGACAGTTCCTGGAAGAAAACCGCGAGCACATCGAGGCGTTGCGGATTCTGTACAGCCGGCCCTATCGAGCGGGTCTTCGCTACCGGCACGTCAAGGAGCTGCGAGATGCGCTGCGCAACCCGCCTGTGGGGCTGCCCGACCCCGCCAACGGGTTGTGGCGGCTCTACGAGTTGGTCGAGCCCGAGAGGGTGCAGGGGAGAGGCGGCGGCGCACTAGTCGACTTGGTCGCGATCGTGAAGCGCGCAATCAACGCGGACGGGCAGTTGGTCCCCGTCGCCGATCAGGTCGAGGAGCACTACCGCGAATGGCTGGCCGAGAAGGCGCGAAGCGGACAGGCGTTCAACGCGGACCAGCTACGGTGGCTGGACGCGATCAAGGACCACATCGCCACGAGCCTGGTGATCGAACGGAACGACTTCGAGTACGCGCCCTTCAGCCAGATGGGTGGGCTCGGCGCGGTGTACGGGGCGTTCGGCGACGAGCTCGACGCCGTGCTGGCCGAGTTGAATGAGAGGTTGGCAGCGTGAGCGAGGTGCCGGAGAGTTGGGCGGAGGTTGCGCTGGGCAAGATGTTCGACCCGGGGCGCGGGCGGACGGTCATTCCGTCTCGACAACCCGAGACCCGTTTCGAGCTGTACAGTGTTCCGTCGTTCGCTGAGGGATCCCCCGAGCGGCTTGCCGGCGACGAGATCGGTTCCTCGAAGCAGGCGGTTGTGCCCGGCACGGTCTTGGCTTGCAGGATAAACCCGCGAATCAACCGCGTGTGGCTGGTGAGACCGGCTACCGGCGACCCGCAGATCGCCTCTTCCGAGTGGTTTGCTCTCCCGCCGGTAGAGGGCCTGTTGCCTCGCTATGTCAGGTACGCACTCCAGGCTCCCGAGGTGCGGGCCTTTCTGACCTCGAATGTCTCGGGGGTTGGCGGCTCGCTTATGCGTGTACGTGTGGCTGCGTTCTGGCGAACTCCGCTCGTCCTCGCCCCGACTCGTGAACAGCACCGAATCGTCGCCAGAATCGAAGCGCTCTTTTCTGAGTTGGATGACGGCGTGACTGCCCTCAAGCGCGCCGAGGCCAACCTAGAACGCTATCGGGCATCCGTCCTCAAGGCTGCGGTCGAGGGCCGGTTGACGGAGCAGTGGCGCAGCGACAATCCGCCGAACCAAACAGGCGAGGAGCTTCTCCGGCGCATCCTGGGCGAGCGCCGTAAACGGTGGGAGGAGGCGCAACTCGCTGCCTTTGCCGCCAAGGGCCGTCAGCCGCCGCGGAACTGGAAGTCGAGGTACAGGGAGCCGCTCGCACCGGACACGAGCGACCTTCCCGCGTTGCCGGAGGGGTGGTGCTGGGCGACGGTCGACCAAGTCGGCCAAGTCATTGGTGGCCTGACGAAGAACCAAGCCCGCGCCGAGTTACCGGCCAGTTACCCCTATCTGCGCGTGGCCAATGTCTACGCGGATGAGCTGCGATTGGAAGACGTAAAGACAATCGGCGTCTCGGAGTCGGAACTCGAACGCGTCCTTCTCCGCGCGGGCGACCTCATGGTTGTGGAGGGCAACGGAAGTCCGAGCCAGATTGGCCGGGTCGCTGAGTGGAACGGCGAACTGACCACCTGCTGCCATCAGAACCACTTGATCAAGGTGCGCTGCGACCGCGGTCGCGCGTGTCTTCCGCGTTGGCTGTTGTCATGGCTCCTGTCGCCGATCGGCCGTCGGACGGTCCTGGACAAGGCTAGTTCCACGTCGGGGCTGTACACCCTCAGTCTCTCGAAAGTGCGCGCGCTTCCCCTTCCTCTTGCGCCCTATCGGGAGCAGGTTGAGGCGGTGAAACTGGCCGATTTGCTACGGGAAACCGGGAGACTTGCCCGGAGAAGAGTGCAGGCGGGCATCGATGTTCAGTCCGCCGCCCTTCGCCAGTCGATCCTCAAACGCGCGTTCGAGGGCCGCCTCGTCCCCCAGGATCCGGACGACGAGCCTGCGGCTGTTCTCCTGGAACGCATCCGCGCCGCGCGGGAAGCGTAGGTTACGCTGGCCGCGTCCGGTCGTGGGCCCCGCCGCCGGCGAGGGGGTGAGCGGCGAACTGGACAGCCACCCGACACGGAAGCGCTATGAGCCCCGCTAGCTTCGATGAAGACGACTCGCTACTTCGACGAACAGGTGTCGCGCAAGCGCCCCTACGTCGACGTGGACTTGTGCCGTGCCGTGGTCGCCTCACCGCTCCGGCGCGAACGCCAGGAGGACGGCCGCATACGCTTCTGGGGCAGAATCAGGCTGTCCGGCGAGGTCGCTGATCGAATTCTCCGCGTCGTGACCTTGGAGGACGGTGAGACCATCCACAACGCGTTTCTCGATCGCAGCTACCGTGAGGACAGGCAATGAAGTTGCACTACTACCCCGACACGGACAGCCTCTACGTGGAGTTCAGGCGCGAACCGAGCGTGGAAACCCGGGAGATCGCTGACGGTCTCAACGTGGATTTCGACGCGAGCGGCAACGTCGTCGGCTTTGACATCGACCATGCCGCCGAACGCCTTGAGCTGGCGACCCTGGAGACTCAAGAGCTGCCCGTAAGGGCTTACAAGGCTGGCTGACTGCCGGTCAATCTACGAGTTCAGGAGGCGCATGGAGGAGACGGACCGTTGGCACGAGGAGGTGGAGAGGCTCTTCCTGACGGACCGCGAGAGGCTGGGCAACAGCTTGGTCGAAGGCGACCTCATTCCCGTGCTGAAGCAGCGGGGCATCGAGGTGAAATCGACGGCCCGGCGAATGAAGGGGCGGCTGGACGGAAGGCCCTACGAGATAGAGATCATGGCCGGGAACGCCTCGGAGCTGGTTCTCGTCGAGGTCAGGACGAGGCTCAGGTCGAGCGACATCAAACGGTTCCTGTACAAGGTCTCACGTCTCTGCGCCTCGTCTGGCGTGTGCCGGGGCAGGCGCGTCTACGGCGCCGTGGCTTGCTCCCGAAGCACCAGGGCGGTGAGGGCACAGGCGGAACGCCGCGGTCTGTTCGTCATTCGGGCGACCGGTAGCAGCGCTAGCATCGTCAACGGGTCGGACTTCAAACCCCGCGTCTTCTCCTGATCTCAGCGCCGGGAGGCGCTGTTGCGCTCTGTCCCGGCGCACCATGCACCACGCACCATGTCCGACAACCACACACAGCGCATCGTCAACAAGGCGTGGAGCTTCGCGCACCTGCTGCGCGACGACGGCCTGTCCTACATGCAGTACACGGAGCAGATCACGTTCCTGCTCTTCCTCAAGATGGCGCATGAGCGGACCCTGCAGCCGTGGAGCCAGCCTTCGATGGTCCCCGACGGCTTGGACTGGCCAAGCTTGCTGGCGGAAGACGGCGCCGACCTCGAATCGCACTATCGCCACATCCTGACCGAGCTCTCGCGGGAGGACGGCATGCTCGGCGAGATCTTCCGGCGAGCCCGGCAGCAGATCCAGAACCCCGCGACCCTCAAGCGGCTCATCGTCGATCTGATCGATCCCGAGGATTGGAGTTCGCTCGCGGCGGACGTGAAGGGCGACATCTACGAAGGCCTGCTCGCGAAGTCTGCCCAGGAGTCACCCAAGGGCGCTGGGCAGTACTTCACCCCGCGTGAGGTGATCCGCGCGATCGTCGACGTGATGCAACCTGGCCCGGACGACACGGTCTGCGATCCCGCCTGTGGAACGGGCGGCTTCCTGCTCGCTGCGCACGACCATGTCCTTCGGGAGCACGGCAACACGCTGGACCCGGACCGGAAGCGTCATCTTCGCCGGAACTTCGTCCAGGGGATGGACATCGTCCCTGAGACGGCCCGGCTCTGCATCATGAACCTGTACCTGCACGGCATCGACGCGGACCCGTGCCCCGTTCGATCAGGTGTGGACAGCTTGGCGAGCGATCCCGGCCAACGGTTCTCGATGGTTCTGACGAATCCGCCGTTCGGCAAGAAGAGCACGGTCCGGATCGTCAGCCAGGAAGGCGAGTTGGAGACGGAGTCCGACTCCTACGAACGTCAGGACTTCTGGGCCAGCACGAAGAACAAGCAGCTCAACTTCCTCCAGCACGTGAAGACGCTTCTCACGATCAACGGTTCGTGCGCGATCGTTGTACCCGACAACGTGCTCTTCGAGGGCGGCGCCGGTGAGGTCGTGCGCACGAACCTGCTCCAACAGTTCGATGTGCACACGCTGCTCCGGCTGCCGACGGGGATCTTCTACGCCCAGGGCGTCAAGGCGAACGTCCTGTTCTTCGATGCGAAGCCAGCGCGTGAGAAGCCGTGGACCGAGCGCCTCTGGGTCTACGACCTCCGCACCAACAAGCACTTCACGCTCAAGATGAAGCCGCTCCGGCGTTCTGACCTGGACGAGTTCGTTGAGTGCTATCGCCCGGGCGAGCGCCACACGCGGCAACCGACGTGGAGTGAGGACAACCCCGACGGGAGATGGCGGGCATACGACTACGAGGAGCTGGTCGAGCGCGACAAGCTCAACCTGGACCTGTCCTGGCTGAGGGACCGTTCGCTGGAGGACAGCGAGAACCTCCCGGAGCCGGAGACGCTTGCGGCCGAGATCGCCGAGGACCTGCGATCGGCCTTGGAGGCGTTCGAGGAGATCGCCGCGGAACTGTCGGACTGAGCGAGGCAGCGTTGGGCGGCTTCACGCGCCGCCGTCTCGGTCGCGATCTTCGCGAACGGTGTCGGTGCTGTCCACGCTTGAGCGAAGCCGTCGGCGCATCGCCGCGGCGCCGGCGGCGAAGTCATCTCCGCCTACCACTTCGTCCTCCCAAAGGCGCTCCAGGAAACGCTCCCACGGCAGAATCCAGATCCCGTCGTCCGTTCGTCTGACCGCGTCCTCGTTGCAGACGACGATGGCGGTCCGCGGACGGTGCTCCTCGACGAACGCCCGCAGGCCCTTGAGGTCCGCTCGCCGCACTCGGCTGCCGCCCTTGACTTCGATCGCCGTGCTTCCATCGCGGCCCAGGACGAAGTCGCACTCGCGGCCGGACCTCGTGCGCCAGAACCGGATGGGGAAGTCGCGCTCGCGGTAGGAGCGGTAGGCCAGCAGCTCCATCAGGACGAAGTGCTCCAGGGCGCGCCCGAAGTCGGGTCCCGAGGCCCTCTCGATTCGCCGGCCGGCGATGTGGTTCGCCACGCCCACATCGAACAGGTAGAACTTCGGCGCGGCGACGATCACCGAACGCGAAGGGCGGCGGCTGAAGGGCTCGACCAGCACGCCGAGCAGCGTGTCGACCAGGATCTGGAAGTACTCCTTGACGGTCTTGGAACTGACGCCGCAGTCCCTGGCGACGTTGCTGTAGTTCAGCATCTCGCCGTTGCAGAACGCGAGTGCCTCGAAGAACCGCGAAAACGCGGGGGCGTTGCGGGTCAGTCCTTCGTCGAAGACTTCCTCCTTGAGGTAGTCGTCCACGTACCCGGCCAGCGCCCGGCGATGGTGCGCCGAGTCGTAGTGCTCGGGAACGAGCCCGCGGTTCAGGGCCGCCAGCAGGTCGAAGCCGGGGATCTCGCACCAGGTCAACGGGTGAAGCGCGAAGCGCCAGGCGCGACCGCCGAGCAGGTTCGCGCTCCCGCGCTTCAGCTTGCGGGCGCTGGAGCCGCAGAGCACGAAGCTGAGGCGCTCCGCCTCGATGAGGCGGTGCACTTCGTCGAGGAGAGCGGGCGCCTTCTGGACCTCGTCGATCAGGATCGGCAGTTCGCGTCTCGCGCCCTCTGCCGCCGCTATGCGTTCACCGAGGGTCCAGGGCGCGCGGGTGAACTCGAGCATCAGGCGCGTGTCGAGCAGGTCGAAGCAAATCGACTCCGGGAACTGCCGCTGGAGCAGCGTGGACTTTCCGGTCTTCCTGGCTCCCCAGAGGAAAACCGACTGGCCGCGCGGCAATTCGATCTTGAGTTCGCGGGCGTACATGGTGGGTCTCCGATCTCGGAGTGTACTCCGAAATAGTTGAACTATCTCGGAGTACACTCCGGGATCGCGTGGCCCCTGCGCAGTTCCTGAGCCTCCGAGTAGCCTTCGGGTGGCAATGAGAGCGCTCCTCTTCGGCCTGCTGTGCGCCGTCACATGACGCCGAAGCTCCATCCGCTCAACCGGGACTTTCGCTGGGAGCCCAGAGGCGGCCCCTACCGGCGCATCTCTGCCGCGCAGGCCCACCAGTGGAGCGAGCAGGGCTTCTTCGTGCTGGAGGACGCGGTCGAGCCCTCCACGCTCGAGCGCCTGATCGCCGAGATCGACCCATGGGAGGCCAAAGCCGAAGCGGCGCTGCGCGAGCTGCCGCAGGGCCGTCGCTTCATCGCCCGCGCTGACGAGATCACCTTCACCGTCCACCTGGTGCTGCGCTCGGCTTTCCTGCGGGACTTCTGTGCCGGGCCTCTCTTTCGGGATCTCGCCTGGGATCTCGTGGGCCCCGACGTCCGCCTCTACTGGGACCAGGCGGTCTACAAGAAGCCGAGCGTTCCGGCCCCCTTTCCGTGGCACCAGGACAACGGCTACGGCTTCCTCGAGCCGCAGGCCTATCTCACCTGCTGGATCGCCCTGACCGACGCCACAACCAGCAACGGCTGCCCGCGGGTACTCCCGGGACTGCATCGCCACGGCACCCTGGAGCACTGGACCACCGACCTCGGCTACTGCTGCGCGGACGAAGACGCCGAAGGGCTCGCCGCGCCGGCGAGAGCCGGCAGCATTGTCGTCTTCTCCTCACTCACTCCGCATGCCACCGGGCCGAACCTCACCTCGGAGGTCCGCAAGGCCTACATCGTTCAGCTCGCTCCCGACGGGGCTCACCGCATGGAACCCGACGGGAGCGGCGGCTACCGGCCCGTTCTCCAGAACGATCCGGATCGGCAGTTCCCAATCCTCAGAACCGGACGCCGACCTTGAGGCGGAACTCCCGCGTGTACTGGTAGGTGTCGAGGGAGCCGGAAGGATTGCCGTTTCTCGTGTTGATCAGAATCAGAGCCTGCTCGTTCGTGACGTTGGCAACCTCGCCGCCGATGATGCCTTGCACGCCGCCCCTGATCGGGAACTGGTAGGTGGCGTTCAGGTTGAGCGTGAAGAAGTCGTCGAGCCGGTTCGTTCCTCTCTTGTCCCTGAGGGTCGTCGTGGTGATCGTCTGGCCGGACACCGGGTGCCTGACCTGAGTGGCGGGCTGCAATCCCCAGGGCTCGCCGTCTGCCAGGTGCGCGCTGACACTGGTCATCAGGTCATGGCTGCCGAACCTCCACCGCTTCATGCCGACTACGTTGACGATGTGGTCCCGCTGGTAGCTGATCGGTCCGAACCAGTTGGGGCCACTCGTGGGATTGAGAATCCCGGTCGAAACCTCGATGCCCCCGAAGCCTTCCAGGTGGTCGTCGTTGTCGTTGCGCGACTCGTTGTTGCCTTCGTTCCAGTCCCTCGCGTAGTTCATCTGCAGCGACCAGTCGTTGCGAAACGCCCGGTTGAGCTGGAGCAGGATGCCCTCGTACTCGCGTCGGTTCTGCGGCCAGTTTCTCAGGTCGCGAACGACCGCGCCCTGCTCGTCGAACTGCAGGGTGCTGTGGAACATGTTCTCCATGTCCCACGACGTCACGCGCGACTTGAAGGCCCAGTTGCTCGAGAACTGCCAGTCGAAGCCCACCGAGATCTCGTCCTTGTAGTAGGGCTCGACGGAGGAGGCCAGGGGGTCACGGGGCTCGACGCGGCGCTGGAAGACGTCGTAGAGTTCCGTCTCGGAATTCCAGCCGTACTGCGTGTAGGCGTTCTCGCCGTTGGCGCCGGCCGTGAACTCCGTGAAGACGACACCGAGGCCGATGTAGTCGTAGTAGCGCCCGGCGGATGCCCGCAGGAGCATCCTGCCGTCGGCGTTGAGGTCGTAGACCGCCGACAAGCGCGGCGCCACCTTCTGGTAGTCCATGACTTCCTGGCCGAGGTTGTTCTTGATGTCCTGGGTGTCCTGGCGCAGGCCGAGGCTGACGGTGAGGTGGTCACCGACCGTGATGCGGTCCTGGACATAGGCAGCACCTATGTCGCTGGTGAAGGCGGTGTTGCAAGGGACGGGGCAGTCGAAGACCCGCTTGTTGGTAGGGGTCGCGTAGCCGCCGGGCAGCGAACGGCCGTAGCCGCGGCCGCGATACTCGGTGCCGATACTCGTGATCGTGGCAAAGGTGACGTCCTGGACGTCGATGCCGCCCTTGAACTCGTGCTTGCCCCTGAAGAAGGTCAGCGAGGCATTCGCCTGATCGCGCGGAAAGTCGTTCCCACCCGCGCCGAGGCGATTCACGGGAGCGTTGTAGCGCCGACCGTCGGCGAGATCCCGATAGCGGAAGTTGTTGCCGTCGGGCGTGTCGGGAGACGCGCCGGGAAGGATCTCCGCGGGCGGGGAACCAATACGGGCCGTCTGGAGCTCGCGGTTGGCGGCCTTGGCTTCGAGAAACGCCGAGTTGGTCAGGGCGAAGCTCCAGGTCAGGGTCTGGATTCTGTTGTTCCAACTGTTCCTCGTGACCGAGTAGATGTCGCCGGCCGACCCGGGTGGATTGAGGCGGCCTGACGGGGAGTCGATCCAGGTCAACGCGAGCTGGTGACGGTCGTTGGGCTGGGTGTTGACCTTGCCGACGAGTGGCTCGGCGGTGCGGTTCGAATTGATCGTGTTGCCGTCGCGGGTCAGGTCGAGCCGGTTGTCGTTCATTTCGCTCAGGGAGGCATAGAACCAGGCCTTGTTGCGGAAGAGCGGCCCGCCGAGACCGGTCTCGTAGCTGTTGATCATGGAATCCGGCCGCTCCATCTCAAGCCAGTTCTCGGAGCGCCACGCCGGGTTCTGGCCGATGTAGAGGAAGTCGCCGTGGAACTCGTTCGTGCCGGTCTTGATCGTCGTGTTCATCACGCCGCTGACCCCCCGGCCGTACTCGGCGCTGAACCCGGCGGATTCCATGCGGTTCTCGGAGACCACGGTCGACGGCATGTAGAAGGTCATTTCGCCGCCGCGGCGGTTGTGGGAGATGTCGACGCCGTCGATGAAGAGGACGTTCTCCTGGCCGATGCCGCCGTTGACCCCGGGTGCCTGATCGAACTCCTGTTTGTACGACACCACGCCGGCCATCAGTTTCATGTTCGACCAGTAGTTCCGCGTGGCCTGGGGTACGTGCTGGAGCTCCTCTGCCCCGAGCGCGCTAACGGCACCGGTGTCGTACTTCGTGATCAGCGCCGCCTCGGAGGTGACGGTGATCTCCTCCTCCGTTGCGCCGAGCGTGAGGTCGACGTCCTCGCGCTTCCCCAGTTCGAGGACGACCGCGCGCTCTGCCGAGCCCAGGCCTTCGAGGTCGGCGGTGACGGTGTAGTCACCCGACTGGAGCAGGGCGAAGCGATAGTCGCCGTTGGCGTCGGTGATCTCGGTCCTCGTGTTCTGAGGGCCGGTCAGCGTCACGGTGACGCCGGGCAGGCCGTCTCCCTGAGCGTCACTTATCGTGCCGTCGATGGTCGATGTCTGCGGGCCGTCGGCCAGCAGCGGCGACGCGCAGAGGGCGATGGCGAAGATCCAGATAGAGGACCTGATGGCGGTGGTTGTCACGATTTCTCCCTCCATAACGCTGTTCGAATCTCAAACACCGTACCACAAGGAACGTCGGCGCACCGGATGGGGGTTGTGTCATGTGCGTTTTTGTAAATCGATTTAGGCATATCGGCTAAACCGATTTAGTCGTTGCGCCCGCTCGAAAGCTAGACTCGTAGCCCATCGCACAGGCCCGTCGTCGAATCGTGTTCCATGAGGAAGAGAACCATGCGTGAACTTCGTTGGTGTCCGCTCGCCGGTCTCCTGGTCGTCCTGTCAGGCGCGTCCGCCTTCGGCCAGGCCACGAAATCGGCCGAGCCCTTCAAGGTCGGCACCTTCGACATCGACGGCGTGCCGCGGGTCGGCCTCGTCCTGCGGGACAGCCTGGTGGTCGACATCGCGGAGGCGAACCGGGGACTCGAGGCCGATCCCGCCTACCCGACGCTGCCGATGCCGGCGGACATGCTCGAGCTGGTCGGTCGCTACGAGTACGGCCTGAAGTACCGGCTGTACGAGATCGTGAACCATCTCGTGGGCAACGATCTGCTCGGGAACGAGGTGCCCGAGTACGTCCACGCGGTCGACGAGCTCCGGATCCGGCCGCCGATCATGTATCCGGGGAAGATCCTGAACGCCGCCGTCAACTTCTACAGTCACGTCAACGAGTCGGGAACCGAGGAAGAGCGAGCCGCGGCCCGGCGCCAGCGCCGCGAGAACCGGGGCTTTCCGTACCTCTTTCTCAAGCCGTCCCGAGGCGCCGTCGTTGGCAGCGGCGACGAGATCGTGATCCCCTACGGCCGCGATCGCACAGACTGGGAAGTCGAGCTGGGCGCCGTCATCGGACGGACGGCGAGGTACGTCTCCGCCGCCGAGGCCCAGGACCACGTCTTCGGCTACATGGTCTCCATCGACGTCTCCGACCGTGGCGGGCGGCCTCCGGGAGGCAACCCCATCGGCAGCGACTGGTTCGTCGGCAAGGGGCACGACACCTTCGCGCCGCAGGGCCCGTGGATCGTGCCGCGCGAGTTCTACGGCGATCCGATGGAGAACCTCCGCCAGACTCTCAGCGTCGACGGCACCCTGCTTCAGGAGGCGCGCGCCGGCGACATGATCCACTCGCTGTGGGAGCTCATCGAGTACGGCTCGTCGATCATCACCCTCTACCCGGGTGACGTGATCAACAACGGCACCTCGGGCGGCACGGCCGCCGGCGCGGCCGCGACCCGCGGCCCGGAGGATCGTTTCCTCAAGCCGGGCGAGGTCGTCGAGGCGTCCATCGACGGTATCGGCACGCTCCGGCTCCCGGTCGTCGCCGGCGAGAAGCCGCCGGGCGAGACGGGGGCGCGGCTGCCGCCGGTCAAGTCGTATCGCTGACCCGTAGCACCGCCGGCAACGGCGCCTCGGGGCGTCTCGGGTAGAGTGGCTTGGGGCCTTGGACCCGCCCTCCTCCAAGAATCTTCGGAGAGCCCCCGATGAACCTAGCCACGCGCGTGGCCCGCGTTGCGGGCGCCACGGCAACCATTCTCATCCTGGTGCCGGCCATTGCTGCCGGCCCCAATCTCGATCGGCCCACGTTCGTCGACGACGTGGCGCCGATCCTCCACGCCAACTGCGTCTCCTGCCACGAGCCCGGCGAGATCGGACCGATGGCGCTGCGCACCTACCGCGAGGTGCGGCCGTGGGCCCGGTCCATCGCCCGCGCGGTCGAGAACCGGGACATGCCGCCCTGGGACGCCGACCCGGGCTACGGGCCCTGGTCCAACGACACCAGCCTGAGCGACGACGAGATCGCGGCGATCGTCCGCTGGGCTGCGAACGGCGCGCCCCGCGGCGAAGGCGACGAACCCGTCCATGAGCGGTCGGAGACCGCGGACGGGTGGACCTTCGGAGAACCGGACTGGGTGTTCGAGTTCGATCCCCACGAAGTGGCCGCGGAGGGACCGGATGAGTTCCGCGACGTGCCCATCACGACCGGATTCGACGAGGACCGCTGGATCCGCGCGGTCGAGATCAAGCCGGGAGACCGCAACGTGCTCCATCACTTCATTCTCTGGCGGGCAGCCGAGGGCGCAACCTTCCAGGAAGGCTGGTTGGCCGCCTGGACCGCGGGCAGCAAGCCCTACCAGTTCCCGACGGGCTCCGCCCGCCTGCTGCAGAAGGGCCGCAAGCTGATCGGCGACTTCCACTACCATCCGAGCGGCGAGGCGGCGACCGACAGCAGCAGCATCGGTCTCTGGTTCGCCGAACCCGAGGAAGTCGAGAAGGAACTGATCACGCTGCCGATCTGGAACGCGGGCATCCACATCCCGGCGGGCGACCCGAACTACGAGGCGGAGGCGAGCCGCGTCTTCGAGGAAGACGTCGAGATTCGCGCCTTCACGCCGCACATGCACTACCGCGGAAAGTCCATGCACTTCAGCGCGGAGCTTCCGGACGGCACCACCAGGGACCTGCTCCGGGTCAGCCGCTACGACTTCAACTGGCAGACGACCTACCAGTTGGCCGAGCCGATCCGGCTGCCGGCCGGGACGCGAATCCATGTGAAGGCCGTCTTCGACAACTCGGCCGGCAACCCCAGCAACCCCGATCCGACGGTCGACGTCAGGTGGGGCCTGGAATCCACCGACGAGATGCTGAACGGCCTCGTCGACTACGTCGCGGCGGACGGCTAGATCGCCAGATCGTTCAGATTGTAGTCCCGGATCACGCGCTCGAACGTCTCGTCGTTGAAGCGGAAGTCGTCCTCCAGGCCGGCGAAGGGCTCGTAGACGAACGAGGCTTCCCCGGGCCAGTGCTGCCGGCGGGCGTCGATCGCCACGGCGATCACGGACGAGCGATCGAAGATCCGCCGTGCGTCGTAGACGACCTCGTCGGCTTCAACGCCGAGTGCGCCCTTCTGCCCCTCGACCGATCTGCGGCGGTGGAAGCCGAAGGTGAGCGAGATGCGCAGGTCGGACGAGGTGTTGGCGAACGAGGCGTGGAGCATCTGGCGGTTGACGATCGTGACGTCGCCGGCGTCGCAGACGAGCGGCAGGGCCCCGGGGAGCTTCTCGCTTCCTCCGTTCGCCTGGACCCGCGCCTTGATGTCGATCTTCCCCAGCTTGTGGCTGCCGGGCACCACCCAGAGACAGCTCGCCGGAGTCGTCGGGTAGAGCTGCACCTGGAAGTTGAAGCCGTGGATGCCTTCGTCCCAGTCCGGAGAACCCCAGTGGGTCACGCCGTCCTGGTGCCACGACACCGAACCACCGAGACCCGGCTGCTTGACGAAGATCGCGTCGTTGAAGGGCACGAAGTCGTCGCCGTTGATCGCGGCGGCGATCTCGAGCAGGTGTGGGTGGCCGTAGAGCCGCAGGCCGGAGGGCATCGCCTGGCACATCGAACTCATGATGAAGACGACATCGGCGGGCGCGTCCCGTTCGGGTAGCGGCTGCGTCATCTGCGTCGGGTGACGTCCGCTGAGAAGCTCCGTGCCGCCCCAGGGGTCTGCCAGCGGCTTGGCGAAGAGATACGGCGGGCGGGCGTAGTCGAGACCCAGCGCTGGCCGCCCCTGCGCGTCAACGTCCGCGTCCGGGCCAACCGGCGCGCGCTCCAGCATCTCGCTGGCGTCGCGGCGCAGCTCGGCCACCTCGTCGCCGTCGATGAGCCCTTCGAAGACGTAGAACCCGTGCCGCCAGTACGCCTCCAGGATGTCTGGATGGAGCCTGCCGCCGTCGGTCAGGCGAATCGGCCCCCGGTTGCCGATCTCGGCGGCGATGCGCAGCCCCTCTTCCTGATAGGCCGCCATCCCGGCCGCGTGCTCCGCCCGGGTGGGTGTCGCTACTGGGTCGCCTGCGCTGAGCGTGTCGTTCATGGGGGTGGAGGGAGTCTAGCGGTCGGCCGGCGAGTCGTCCGCCGAACGCTGAAACGCCCACAGCGCGCTTCGTGTCCGGAGGTACATCGTCGTTCCGTCGATCGCCGGCGTCGCCGTGGCCAGGTCGTCAAGATCCGAGACGGCTAGCGGCTCGAGAGAGCCGTCGCTCGGGAGCACAACGAGCTTGCCTGACCTCGAGACCAGGTAGAACTTGCCGTCCGCCACGATTGGCGAGGCGTAGTAGCTGTCGACCGCTCCTTCGAGGCGGCCCTCCTCGATGAGTTCTCCCGTCGCGGAGCGGAGCGTCGTCGTGATGCCGCTGTCGTCGACCATGAGGAGAACGCCGTCGTCGACGATCGGCGACGGGAGCTGCGGGATCTTGCGGTGGTAGGTCCATCGTGTGTGGGTGGCCGTCAGGTCTCCTCGCAGGCCCGCTTCCGGCAGCTCGATGGCGAGAATGCCGTTGCGGCTGTCGAGCGCCGACTGGAAGTACGTCCAGTCCCCTTCGTCGAGGTGGCCGTCGCTCGCCAGATCGAAGTAGGACAGGAGGTTGCGGACCAGACCCTCCGGCGCCTCCTCCTCCGAGATCTTCCCGTCCCCGTTGCCGTCATGCTCGGCGACGACGTCGCTGAAGGGATCGAGGCGGACGTGACGCCCCTCCTCGTTGAGCGGCATCGCGTAGCCGTTAATGAAGAGGACGCCATCCTCGACGGCCGGCGTCGACTTCATCTCGAACGAGAGACCGCTCACCCACCAGAGACGCTCGCCGGTTTCGGCCGAGTAGCCGGTGAGGAAGAACGAGCCCGGCAGGACGATCTGGAGCTCGCCGCCTTCGGGATGGTGTAGGACCGGCGTCGAGTGGCCGCTTCTCGCGGCCGGCCGTTCGGTGCGCCAGACAAGTTCTCCCGACCCGGCGTCCACGGCGAGGACGTAGGAGTCCCGCTGCTGGTCAACCGCGAGAACCACGTTGCCCGCGGCGAGGATCGGCGAGGCGCCCATGCCGTAGATGTTGTCGAAGGGGCCGAGGGGGTGGCGCCAGATTTCCTCGCCGTCGACGGTGTAGCAGAGAAGGCCGAAGTCGCCGAAGAAGACCCAGACGCGCTCGCCGTCCGTGACCGCAGACGGCGACGCCGGCCCGTTGCGGTTGTCGAGCGTCTCGGTCCGCGGCCTCGGGGCCTCGCGCCGCCAGAGCTCCGATCCGGTCTCGCGATCGAGGGCGATCGTGTAGAGCGCTTCGCCTTCCGAGGCGGTCAGGAAGATCCGCTCGGCGCTCAGGATCGGCGACGAGTCGCCGGACGGGAGCTCGGTCCGCCAGAGGAGGTTGCGGTCGAGGCCCACTTCGACCGGCAGGGCGCCCGCCTCGATGGCGCCGCCGCCGTTCGGTCCCCGGAACCGCGACCACTCGGCGGTCTCGGCCCAGGCGAGCGACGAGAAGGCAACGGCGCTAAGGACCGAGAGCGCTGGTCGCTTCAAAGGAGATCGCCGCCGCAGGCCGACGCGCAGGTGCCGTGCGCCTCGAACGCCTGCACGACGTTCTTGCCGGTGCGCCAGCGATGGACCTCGTCCGGCCCGTCGACCAGACGCTGCGCGCGGACGGCGCGATACCAGCCGGCCAGCGGCGTGTCCATGCTGTAGCCCAGGGCGCCGTGGAGCTGGAGCGCGGTGTCGACCACCTGGTGCACCATGTTGGCGAGGAAGACCTTGGCGATGCCGTTCTCGTTGCGCAGGTCCATGCCATTCTCCGCCTTGTAGGCGATGTGGAGCAGCATGAGCCGGGCTTTGTAGAGCTCGGCGGCGCAGTCGGCGAGCATCCAGCGAACCCCCTGGCGGTCGGCGAGGCGCTTGCCGAAGGTCACCCGTTTCACGGCGTGCCCGACGGCGAGGTCGAGGGCGCGCTGTGCCCTTGCGACATTGTGCATGCCGTGACGCAATCGCCCGTAGGCGAGGCGGTGCTGGCCCATTGCGAAGCCCTGGCCGCGGCCACCGAGGAGGTTCTCCTTCGGGACGATGAGGTTCTCGATGCGAATCTCCGAGTGCGAGCCTCCGAGTTTCAGGCCGAGGTCGGTGTGCGGCTGCATCGTCTCGATGTCGCGGACGATCCTGTAGCCGGGGTTCGGCAGCTCGACGAGAAACGTCGAGAACTGCCGGTGCCGGGCGACGTCGGGATCGGTCTTCGCCATGACGAGGGCGACGTCGGCGACGCTCGCGGAGGAGCTGAACCACTTCTCGCCGTTTAGCACGTAGTTGTCTCCGTCGAGTACGGCGGAGGTCTGCATGCCCGTGGCGTCCGCGCCGGCGGCTCGCTCGGTCATCGAGTAGCAGATGCGCTTCTCGCCCGCCAGCAGAGGCTTCAGGAAGCGCTCCTTCTGGTCGTCGGTGCCGTTCTCGAGCAGCGTCAGCATGGTCGCGTCGTCGGGGCCTTGCGTGTTGAGCGAGAGCGCGCCGAGGAAGCTCTCGCCGAGCTCCATCTGGACCAGCGCATTGGCCAGCGGCTTCAGGCCCATGCCGCCGTGCTCCTCCGGGATGAAGGGGCACCACAGCCCCTGCGACCTCGCCTTTTTGCGGAGCTCCGCGAGCACCTCGTCGAAGTTCTCCGGCGTGCATCCCTCTTCGGCCGGGATGCACTCGTTCTGGACGAAGTCGCGCACCTTGGCGCGGACCGCCTTGGTCTCTTGTGGAATCTCGAAATCGATCATCGTCTCTCCTTCAGTAGTTCTGTTGAGGTCGGTCTCAGAAGATCGCCAGTGCGTTGATCGGCGAGCCGGTTCCGGTTTCGACGGCCAGCGGCCCCGCCACGAGCAGGAACTCCCAGCGACCCAGCTCGGCCGCCGTTTCGGCGACGGCCTCGAGGTCCTGGTTGTCGAAGATGTCGAGGCCCATGGCGACGATCGTCAGGGTGTGGACCGGAAGGTCCACGCCCTCCACCAGCGACGGAACCACGTCGAGCGCAGCATCCGAGCCGATGAACGAGATGTCGCGGGAGCGCACCCAGGGCATCGTCGAGGCATGGAGGCCGGCCGCGTTCTGCGACACATTCCAGGGCCCGAGTTCGGCGCGCCGCGCCCAGCGCCCGGTGCGGATGAAGACGGCGTCGCCGGAACGGACGCGGAGTCCGGCCATCTCCTCGAAGGCTTCGAGATCCTCGGTGTAGATCGGCGTCCCCGGCTCGAGGTACGGCACGCCCTTCAGGCGGGGGATATCGAAGACGATGCCCCTCGTGACGATGCCGCCCCGGAGGTTGAAGATCGAAGACCGCGTGCAGCCTTCCCCGGTCACCGTGTCCTGCGAGTAGCCGTTGTACATCTTCCCCTTGTAGAGGATGTGGCACAGCGCGTCGATGTGGCTGTGCGAGTAACCGTGGTAGCTGATCTCGTAGCGGTCGCTGACGCCGCCGCGAAAGGCGGGCTCCTCGTCGGGATCGGGCAGTCGCAGGATCGCGCGCTCGAACGGAAACGGCACGTCGACGGCCTGCTCGATGATCAGGGGATGGGCGAGCGAGACGGAGATGCCCTCCGTCGCCAGCGCCAGGGCCTCGAGGCGCTTCTCCCGGGTGATCAGGTTGGCCGTCCCGAGCTGGTCGTCGTCACCCCAGCGACCCCAGTTGGATAGCTCCTCCATCAGGCGCTCGATGTCCGCTTGGGCGAGATCGCGCGATTCGGGCGAGTAGCTCGGGGCGGGTTCCGGCGAGGATGCCGGCTCAGTCGCCTCCTCCGGGGTCGCCGCGCAGGCGCCAGTCAGCAGGATGCACGCAATACCGAGCGTCAGATGTGTGGCTTTCATAGTGCTCCTAGTAGTGCACGCCTTCTTGGGGGCGCGGCGGCGGGGTCGTGCGTGGTCCTTCGACGCGACGGTGCATCTCTTCGTAGGCTGCACCGATTCATCGAGCGGCCTGTGGACATCATTTGCTACCTTGCCACACGTTGCCGGGGAGGAAGTTCATGAAACGGTGCGTGAGACTGGACGTGAGGCTCGTGGCTCTGTCGCTGGTTTCGCTCGCGGCTCTACCAGCGAACGGCCACGCGCAGGAGCCGAAGACGGTCCGCATCGACACCCTGGGCGTGATGGACACGCTCTACCACCTGTCGGGCGGCGGGGCCAACTCGCTGGCGCTGATAGACGAGATCAACGGCGGCGTCGTGTTGATCGACACGAAGCGCCCGGGATGGGGCCAGGCGGTGCGGGACGCCCTCGACGGGGTGACCGATCTTCCGGTCACGACGATCATCAACACCAGCGCGCATCCGGATCATGCCGGCAGCAACGGCGAATTCGGCAGCGCCGCCCTGATCGTGGCGCACGAGAACACGAAGGCGAACATGGCCCGGATGGACCTCTACTCGGGTGCGAACGCCGCCTCGCTAACCACGACGACGTTCGTCGACCGCTTCTCGCTGCTCGAGGACATCGACCGCGTCGAGCTGTACTACTTCGGACCCGCCCACACCGATGGCGACATCATCGTTGTCTTCCCCGCCAAGGGGGTGGCGTACATGGGAGGCCTGTTTCCTTCGAAGGCGACGCCGGTCATCGACAGGCAGAACGGCGGCAGCGGCGTGGCCTTCCCCGACACGCTGGCGAAGGCGGTTGCCGGGATCCCGGGTGTGAGTCGTGTGATCACGGGCCACGGTGAGGCTCCTGTGACCTACGCCGGAAGGGGTCGCCGGGAAACCGGGGCGGACCGCCCCTGGACGGGGTTCATGACGTGGGAAGATCTGAAGGAGTACGCCGACTTCAACCGCGACTTTCTGGCGGCCACGGAAGAGGCCTTCCGGGCCGGCCTGAGCGTCGACGAGGCGGCGGCGACCCTCGATCTGCCTGAGCGCTACGGGGACTACGGCATGGAACACGCGAGAGCGAACATCGAGGCGATCTATGACGAGCTGGCGAACAGGTAGCGGGCCGCGCATGACCGGACGACTCATGGCGCTTCTGGCGTGTGTCGCATTCCTCCTGGCGGGTGCGACCCAGGCGCGTGCCGATGACTGGCCGGAGTTTCGAGGCGAGGGCCGCCTCGGCGTCTGGCACGAGACCGGGATCCTGGAGGAGTTCCCCGCCGAGGGCCTGAAGGCGCTCTGGCGGACTCCGATCAAGGCGGGGTTCGCGGGCCCCGCCGTGGCCGACGGCCGCGTCTTCATCACCGACTTCGAAGCCACGCACGGAATGCGCGGAACCGAGCGAGCGCTCGCGCTCGATGAGGCGACCGGTCGTGTCCTCTGGACTCAGGAATGGGAGGCGGACTACGCCGGGATTCAGTGGGAAACAGGTCCCGGCGCGACCCCGACGGTCGATGGGGACCGCGTCTACACCCTGGGGCGCACGGGCGTCCTGTCGGCGTTCGACGTGGAGACCGGCGCCCTCCTCTGGCGAAAGGACTACGCCGTGGACTACGGCGTCGACCGCTTGCAGTGGGGGTTCGACTGGGGCTTCGCCAGCGCACCGCTGGTCGACGGCCCGCGGCTCATCGGCTTTGTCGGCGGGCCGGAGAACGCACGGGTCGTCGCCTTCGACAAGATGACCGGCGAGGAGATCTGGCGGGCGCTCGACAGCGAAGCGGACCTCGGCGTCGCGCAGCCGATCATCATCGAGGCCGGCGGCGCGCGGCAGCTCATCGTCTGGAATCCGGAAGAGGTCGTCTCACTCGATCCGAGCAACGGCGAGTTCTACTGGCGGCAGCCCTACACGGTTGGCGGCGCGATGACCGTCGCGACGCCGGTGCAGGTCGGATCGCAACTGTTCTTCACGACGTTCTACGACGGACCCCTGATGCTGACGCTCAACCAGGACAGGCCCGGCGCCACCGTAGCCTGGAAGGGCTCGAGCAACAGCGAGATCCAGACCGACGGACTGCACGCCGTGCTGGCGACGCCGATCATCGACGGCGGGACCATCTACGGCATCTGCAGCTACGGCCAGCTACGCGGCCTGAACGCCGAGACGGGCGAGCGCCTCTGGGAAACGCAGGAAGCGACCGGAGAACGACGGCGCTGGGTCTCTGGGTTCCTCGTCCAGAACGGCGACCGAGTCTTCATCAACAACGATCGCGGCGACCTGATCATCGCCAGACTGAGTCCCTCCGGCTACGAGGAAGTCAGCCGGACGCACCTCATCACCCCCACGTCGAGACCTGGCAACCGGCGGGAGCTGCGCTACGTGAGCTGGGTTCACCCGGCTTACGCCAACAAGCACGTCTACATCAGAAACGACGAGGAGATGATCTCCGTGTCGTTGAACGCGACGGACTACCAGTGACGCCCGGAGCCACCATGCGACCTCCTCGACTCCTTCTCCCGGCGATCCTGGGGATTCTCCCAACGGTCGCGCCGCTCTCGCCTGCCGCAGGCGAGGAGCGCTCGGCGTTCTTCGGTGACATCCACGTGCACACCGCCTACTCGTTCGACGCCTTCTCGTTCGCCACGCGGACGACCGCCGACGACGCGTACAGTTTCGCCGCCGGAGAGGCGATTCTGCATCCCTCGGGAAACGAGATCCAGCTCGACCGGCCCCTCGACTTCTACGCCGTGACGGACCACGCGGCGTACCTGGGGGTCCTGCGCGCCCTCGCCGACCCCGGCCACCCGCTGGCGGACGACCCGGACGTCGAGCGCTACGTCGACCCGACCACTGTGAAGGCGCGGGGAGGCTACCTGCCGGGCGCCTCGGACTTCGTGGCCGGGCACGCGGATCCCGAAGTGGTGCGGACGGCCTGGGAGGAGATCGTCGCCGCCGCGGAACGCCACTACCGGCCGGGCACCCTGACGACCTTCATCGCCTACGAGTACACCCCCTCGCGGGACGGCGGCAACCTGCACCGGAACGTGATCTTCAGGGGCGGCACAGCACCCCGGGAACCCTTCAGCCGACTCGATTCGCCGAATCCCGAGGACCTCTGGAGCTGGATGGATCGGCTGCGTGACCAGGGCATCGAGGCGCTGGCGATCCCGCACAACTCGAACGGCTCGGACGGCTGGATGTTCCAGACCGAGACGTTCGCCGGCGGCCCGCTCGACGCCGACTACGCGACGAAGCGGATGCGCAACGAGCCACTCGTCGAGATCACGCAGGTCAAGGGCACCTCGGAGACTCATCCCGTTCTGTCGCCCAACGACGAGTGGGCCGACTTCGAGATCTTCCCGTTTCGCGTCGGCCAGTGGGCCAGGAGCCGACCCAGGGGCAGCTACGTCCGCCAGGCGCTGCTGGACGGCATCGCGTTTCAGAGCCGGGAGGGCTTCAACCCGTATCGACTGGGGTTCGTCGGTGCCAGCGACACCCACAACTCGGGGTTTGTGTTCGACGAGGAGAAGCACACCGGCAAGGTCGGCGTGCATGACTTCGACCCGGTCAGCAGGGGCTCGGTCCCGGTCGACATCGTCGACGGCGTACCGACGTATCGCGAGGTCTTCCGCCGCTTCTACAGCAACTCGGGCCTCACCGGCGTCTGGGCCGAGGAGAACAGCCGGGAGGCCATCTACGGGGCCCTGCGTCGCAAGGAAACCTTCGCCACCTCGGGCACTCGCATCCGGTTGCGGACGTTCGCCGGCTACGGCCTGCCCGACGACCTTCACCTCCGTGACGACATGGCGGCGGTGGGCTACGAGCGTGGCGTCGCCATGGGAGGCGAACTCGATGCCGATCAAGACGGCAACCCGACGTTCGCGGTCCGCGCACTGCGCGATCCGTCCGGCGCCCCGCTCCAGCGTCTCCAGATCGTCAAGGGCTGGGTCAAGGACGGCGATCAGCACGAGCAGGTCTTCGACGTCGCCTGCTCCGACGGGCTGCAACCGGATCCCGGGACCCACCGCTGTCCGGACAACGGCGCCGCCGTCGACCTGTCCAACTGCGCCATCAGCCAGGACGCCGGCGACGCCGAACTGGGAGCGACCTGGAGCGATCCCGGCTTCGACCCCGGGCAGCACGCGTTCTACTACGTTCGCGTCCTGGAGAACCCGACATGCCGCTGGTCGACGTGGGATGCCGTGAAAGCCGGAGTTGCGCCGCGCGTATCGCTGCCGGCGACGATCCAGGAGCGCGCCTGGTCGTCGCCGATCTGGATCGCTCCCGGCAGCTAGACGCTGCCAGCTACGCCATCGAGCTACTGCTCGGTGCAGGAGCAAACGTCAACGCGAAGAACGCGGATGGCGAGACACCTCTCGACTGGGCTCGAGACGGCTCGCCGGAGGTAAGGCAAGCATTAGCCGCCGGGCGGACTCCTTGCGGTTCCCATGCTGGGCGGAATAGGCCGTCAACAGCCCCCGTTTCCTCAAAAGTGCAGCGCCTATTCACATGACACGTCATACATACACCGACACAGTAGACCACCTCGTTGCACGGCTGCAGGAGGACGCAGCCGCCAGAGATCTGGCTGCAGGGACGCCCCTCGAGGCCCGCCGCATGTTGCGCGAGAGCGGCCTGCTCAACCTCACCATTCCTCGACGGTTCGGCGGGGATGGGGAGAGCTGGCTCGCGGCCCTCGACGTAACCAGGTCAATCGCGGCCGCAGACAGTTCTATTGCCCACCTGCTCTCCTACCACTTCCTGGGTGTACTGATCCCAGCACTTCTGGGGTCGGAAGCCCAGCGCGACTACTACTATCGAGAAACGGTTGTCAACGGTTGGTTCTGGGCCAACGCGATGAACCCCCGGGACCGGCGCACTGAACTGACACGGTTAGAGGATGGTGCTTACCGGCTGGACGGCGTCAAGAGCTTCTGCAGCGGATCGGTCGACTCGGACATGCTTCCCGTTACGGCCCGCTTTGACGGTTCGGAAGAACTCCTGGCCGTCATGGTCCCGACCAGGCGAAAGGGAGTCCACGTCAAAGGCGACTGGGATTGCATGGGGCAGAGGCAAACCGACAGCGGCGCCGTGACCTTCGACGGGGTTGCCGTCACCGATCAGGAGATTCTCCGGCTTCCAAAGGACCCGCACCACCGGGTGCGGACCACACTGCGGGTCTGCATCAATCAACTCGTCTTCACCAACATCTATATCGGCATCGCCAGAGGCGCCCTCTCACAGGCCGTCGCCTACGTGCGTCGAAAGTCGCAAGGCTGGGGTCCGCCCCCTGCAGCGCCGGTTTCGGAGGACCCGTACGTGCTGGGCCACTTCGGCGAGATGGCAGTCCAGCTACAAGCTGCCGAAGCTCTCGTTGACCGCGCAAACGGTGTGCTGCAGGACGGTTGGGACGTCGGCACGGAGCTTTCTGAAGATCACCGAGGAAGGATCGCGGTCGCTATTGCAGCGTCCAAGGTGGCGGCAACGAAGGCCTGCCTGGACATCTCCTCGCGCATGTTCGACGTCATGGGCGCCAGGGCGACTCTCGGCCCCTTGCGCAACGATCGGTTCTGGCGCAATGCGCGCACCTTTACCTTGCACGACCCCATTGACTACAAGGTCCGTGACGTGGGCAATTGGGCGTTGAATGAGGTTCTTCCGGCTCCGGGGTTCTACGGCTGATCAGTACGGCCCATCCCGGTTGACAGAAGACCTCTTCGACCCGCTTGCCTCGGTTCGAGGGAAGGACACTCTTGCTAGGCCCTCTAGAGATCACCGTCACGGCCTTGCTGCTCATGGCCGCCGGGTTCCTGATCGGCGTGGTGGGCTTCGGCTTCGGCCTCGTGACTTCGCCGGTGCTGCTGCTGTTCCTGGATCCTCAGACCGTGGTCGTGACGATCAACGCAGTGGCGATCGTCGCCTTCGGACTTCTGTTCATAGAGACACGTCACCACGTCCGCTATCGCGAGCTCACGCCGACCGCGGCGGCAGGCGCGTTGGGTGTGCCCTTCGGCGTGCATGCCCTGGACGCGCTCAACCCGTCAGTGCTTCGATCCGGCATATGTGCCCTCGTGCTGGTCCTCACCGTGGTTGTCATAGTCAAGACGGAGTGGCTCATTCCGAAACCACGGATCTCAGGTCCGATCCTGGGCTTTGGAGTGGCCGCCATGGTTACGGGGCTCAGCATTGGCGGTCCGCTGTTCGTCCTGTTCCTCATCGGTCTGGGCATGGAGCGCCGGGGGGTCCAGGCGGGCATGGCCTTCTTCTTCACCGTCATGTACTGCACTGCCGCCATCGGATACTTCGTCCAGGGGCTCTTTACGGTCGAGCGCCTCATCCTGATCGCCGCTGTGACTCCGGGCGTGGTCTTCGGATACTGGCTCTCCGTCCGCTTCGCCGGACGGATGAACGAGAGGACTTTTCGACACCTGGTTGTCGTGGTGATCGTCGTCACCAGCGTGATGGTGCTGGCCAGAGAGGTGAGCGCCTTCCTGGTTGATTGAGGGACGAGTCGCGGCCCGACTGGGGCTCAGGTGATGCCGTCGGGCAAGGAAGCGGGAAGCTAGTAGGGCGGTGCCGGATCGAGCCCGACGTCGTTCGCCGCGCCGGCCCGGTGGGAGCGGCCCGGCAGGAGCTCGGTGAGGCGACGCTCTTCCTCGGGCTGATCGGAGACCTGCAGCACCTCCTTGCGCGAAGGGTTCCGCGGCAGCATGGCCCGGAGCCGCTGCTTCGTCTCAGCGTGCTCGGGGAGGCTCGCCAGATTGCGCCACTCGTTCGGATCGCTGTCGTGGTCGTAGAGCTCTTCCCCGTCGGGATAGGTGGTGTAGCGCCAGCGCTCGGTGCGGATCGAGCTTCTGTCCGGCGCGTCGGAGGTGATCGCGGGGTGATCCCACTCTGCCTCGGGGTTTTCGAGCAGTGGCCGCAGGCTCTCGCCGTCGAGGTCCTCGCGCCCGGGGAGCCCGGCGAGGTCCGCCAGGGTGGGGTAGATGTCGAGCAGCTCGGCGGTCCGGTCGCAGAATGCTCCCTCCGCCTCGATCCCGGGGCCGGCGAAGATGATCGGCACGCGGCAGGAGCGCTCCCAGAGCGTGTACTTGCGCCACTGGTTCTTCTCGCCGAGTTGCCAGCCGTGGTCGGTCCACAGGACGATGACCGTGTTCTCCGCGTGCGGCCCTTCGTCGAGTGCTTTCAGCACCCGCCCCACGTTCGCATCGGTGAAGTTGATGCACGCCAGATAGGCCGCGACGGCGCGCCGCCACTGCCCCGTCGCCGTCACCAGCTCGTGGTCTTCCAGACCGCGCTCCGTGGGTGCGGACTCCGGCACGTCGTCGAGGTCGTTCGCGAGGTAGGGCGGCAACTCGATCTCGGCCTCGGGGAACTTGTCGAAGTACTTCTTCGGCGCGTAGAAGGGCGCGTGCGGGCGATAGAAGCCGCAGGCCAGGAAGAACGGCCCCGAGTGGTCTCTCGACAGGTACTCAGCCGCCCAGTTCGCGAGCTGTGTGTCGGTCGTGTCTTCGTCGTCGATGTCGAGGGCGCCCCAGTCGAAGCCGCCGCGGTCGAGCTGGTTCAAGGGGTAGTCGGGGGGCCACAGGAAGCCGCGGAAGCTGTGGTAGTAGTGCCACGAAGCGGCCTCGTTCTGGCTTTGGTGAAACGTCTTGCCGCCGCCGAGGGCTTCATAGCCGTGCTGCATGAAGTGCTGCGGCAGAGTGACGGCCAGCGGCATGGCGTCGCGCCAGACGTCGCCGTTGGCGTAGCAGCCGGACGTCGTCGGGCGCCGGCCGGTCATCAGACTCGCCCGGGAGGGGTTGCAGGCGGGCGTCTGGCAGTAGGCCCGTCGGAAGGTCACCCCGCGCCCGGCGAGCGCGTCGATGTTCGGCGTGAGCGTCTGCGGGTGACCGTCGAGGACGCCGATCCAGTCGTTCAGATCGTCGATCGAGATCATCAGGACGTTCGGGCCAGCCGCGCGCGGCTCTCGACTGCCTGCGCAGCCCGCGGCCAGCGCGCCGAGCCCCAGGCCCCCGAGCAGTTCGCGTCGCGAGAGCACTCCGCTCAAGGGGAGCCGTTTCCGCCAACCGAGATCAGTCCCGAGTCCCTGGTTGGATCGTACTCGGGATTCGGCGTTGGCAACTCGAGATCCACGCTGGCGAGATAGTCGTCGAGCATGCGTGAGAGCCGGCGAGCGACCTCGGGACGAAACCGGCTGAGGTCGGTGGTCTCCGCGAGATCCAGATCGAGGTCGTAGAGGACCTCGCGCCCGGACTCCAGCTCGCGGATGAGCTTGTGATGGTCGAGACGGATCGCTGTCTGAGGCGTGACGTGCTTCATGTTGCGATAGGCGCCGTAGTACCAGATGAGAGGCTCCGTACCTCGATCGACCTCGCCAGCTCCTTCGTTTGCCAGCACGCCGGCCAGACTGCCGCCGTCGAGATGGTCGGGAAGCCGATCTCCCGCACCCAGCCAGTCGGCGATCGTCGGCAGGAAGTCGTAGCCGATGGCCGGCACGTGACTCTGGGTGCCCGCGGCGATACCGGGACCCCGCACGATGAGCGGTACTCGAATGCCGCCTTCCCACACATGCGTCTTGCCCATCGACAGTGGCACGTTGCTGGTCACTGGGCGGTCGGATTCGCCGCCGTTGTCGGAGGTGAAGATGACGTAGGTGTCGCCGGCGATGCCGAGAGCGTCGATCCTGTCGAGGATCTTGCCGACGCTCTGGTCCAGCTCGTCGGTCATTGCGCCGTACGTACTGTTCGAGTGAATGACGCTCGAATAGCCGTGATAGCGCGAAACGGTCTCCGGCTTCGCCAGGACCGGCGTATGGACCGCGTAGTAGGAGATCTGCAGTAGAAAGGGGTGCTCAGACGCCCCGTGCTTCTCCAGAAAGGCGAGAGATCGCTCGGTGATCTCACCGGTGCGCTTGGGATCGGGCATGCCCTGCCTTCCGGGCGCGTTCGTCGTGAGGCCGTCGTGCTCGTCGTAGCCGTGACGAGCCGGCGAGCCGCCGCCCATGTGCCACTTGCCGATGTGGCCCGCGACGTAACGAGGATCCTGCTGCTTGAGAAACTCTGCGATCGTCAGCTCCTCATCGGCCAGATCGGAGATCGGGAGCGGCACGTGCATCGGCTTGTTGCGGTAGAAGTCGTCGTAGAAGAACTGGTACACCGCACGGCCGTTCTCGTCGGGCACGACGTCGATGATGTCGGTGGCTCCGAGCCGTGCAGCGGTCTTCCCCGTTTGAATCGACATGCGGGTCGGTGAGCAGTTCGGCGCTGGCGAGTAGGCGTTGGAGAAACGCATGCCTTGCGACGCCAGGCGCTCGAGGTGGGGTGTGCGGTAGAGGTCGCTCTTCGAGCCGGGGACGCGCTCGTCCATTTGCACCGAGGTCCCCGTCCAGCCGAGGTCGTCGGCGAGCAGGATGACGATGTTGGGGGATTCCGAGACTGCCGGGGAGGACACGACAGTGGCGAGCAGAAGGGCTACGAACTTCTCTCTCATTGGCTCCTCCTGAGAACCGGACCGACCAGGGGCGAGGATCGCCTCGTTTAGACCGTAGCAGTTGTAGAGTCGCCCGGATGGCCGGCAGGGACGACAAAGCGCGCGAGCGGGTGCTGGCAAGCATCGCGGAGCTCGATCTCAACGAGAACCTGCTCGAGCTCGAGACCAAGGGGTACACGGTGCTCCCGGGCGTCCTGTCCGAAGACCGGGTCGAGCGCGCCAAGGCGGCCATCCTGCGGCGCGTTGAAAGGACCACGGGCAAGAAGGTCGATCCCGACACGGCCACGTCAGACGACTTCAGTGGTATGGCGTATCAGCACTACCTGATCTTCGAGGATCCGGTCTTCCCCGAGATCCTGCTGGAGCCGAAGCCGCTCGCGATGATCACCTGGCTGCTTGGTGAGAGTTGCGTGTTGTCTTCCATGGGCAGTCACTTTCGTGGGCCCGGTGGCATGCCCCTGTCGGTGCACGCCGACGGGGTTCGAGTCGGCATGACCGAGACGTCCCTGGTCGCCAACTGCAACTACGCGCTGACGCCCTACAGCCGGGAAGCGGGCGCGCTGGTGCTCTTCCCGGGCAGCCATCGAAAGCAGCGCCAGCCCACGTCCCACGAGAACTGGATGGCGGGCCACGAGACCGTTCCGGCGATCATGGCGAAGAAGCTCGATCGGGAAGAACTGGACGCCCTCGAGTGGACGGTGCCGCGAGGCGCCGTGACCATGGACCTCAATCCAGGAGATGCCGCGATTTGGCATGGCAACTCGTGGCACGGCGGTTGGCGACGGGAGTTGCCTGGCGCGCGGATCAATCTCGCAGCCTATTTCTGCCGGCCGCATCTCTCGACACAGGAGCGACGCGGCGATACCCGGTATCCCGAGGTGTTCGAGCGCTATGCCGACGAGCCCCGGTTCGCCCGCCTGATGGGAGAGAAGATCTTCAACGGCTGGCGTGAAGAAGGGCCCGACTTCACGGGCGCGAAGACTTCGCCCACCGGCCTGTTCGACTGAACTCCTACCTGCCTTCGGCCGCCCAGCGCTTCATCAGGGCGATGTTGTGGCTGAGGATGGCAGCCGATTCGGGGTTCGCGCTCACGCGCGCGGAGTACGCGGCCATTTCGCTGTCGTACATGGCTGCTGATTCCGCGCCATGGTCGTTCGTGCGCTCGATCCAGTCGTCCAGGCGCTTCCTGAGTTTCTTCAGTTGCGCCTGGTGCTTCGGATCGCCGGCCAGGTTCCGGACTTCGAACGGGTCGTCCGACAGGTCATAGAGCTCCTCCGCGGGACGAGTGGGAGCGAAGAGAAGCTGCTGCGTCTCGTTCAACGTTCCGGCAGCATGAGCCTCCCGCAGCGCGATGACAATGCTCTTTCCGTCCTTGTAGAGGTTGGGTTGCAGATGGGGGCGGTTGGGCAGGAAGTTGCGGATGTACTTGAAGCGCGTCGTCCGTAGCGCCCTGATGTAGTCGACCGTCTCGTCGCAGCGGTCGCGAGCGGCGAAGACCGCCGTCCGCTTCTGGTAGTCCCGGGCGAGGATGTCGCGCGCGTGCATGTGGTCGGGAATCTCGATGCCGGCGAGTGCGAGCGAAAGGGCCGCGATGTCGATGTGCTCCACGAGGTCGTCGCGGACCTGCCCGGGCTCGATCGTCGGTCCGGCGATGACCAGGGGCACGTGCATGCCTTCGTCGTAGAGGAACTGCTTCCCCCTGGCATGGCTGATTCCGTGGTCGGTCATGAAGAGAACGACCGTGTCTTCGAGGTCGCCCTCGTCCTCGAGCCGTTCGATGACGTCGCCGACGAACTTGTCCGTGAGCCGCACCGAGTCGAGGTAGGCCGCCCAATCCGCCAGCAGGACCGGATCGTTCGGGTAGTAGGGAGGGAGCTTCACGCTGGATGGTTCTGTCCTGCTCCCCAACAGCCTCTCGACGCGATCGCTGATCTGGCGGAACGACTCGAGCGATCGGCCGCGGTGCTTTCCGCCGGGGAGGTGGACCTGGGCGAAGAAGGGTTGCCCGGGTCGACGCTGACTCCAGTCGGGGCCGTCGTAGATGGCCGGGTCCCACTCGAAGTTGTAGTGCGTCTTCCCGATGGTGGCTCGATCCGTGTTGGGCCAGCCGGTGATCGCGGTGTAGTAGCCGGCCTCCTGGAACAGCTCGGGGATCGGCCGGATGCCGGGAGGCAGGTGGATCTTCAGCTCTCCCTGGCTGCTGTTGTGGTGATGGGCGCCGATGGAGGTCTGGTACATCCCGGTAATGAACGCCGAGCGGTTGGGCGAGCAGACCGGCGCCGTGACGTACGCATTGGTGAAGCGCACTCCGCGGCTCGCCAGGCGATCGAGATGCGGCGTCTCGATCACGGTTTCTCCGTAGGAAGAGAGATTGGCCGACATGTCGTCGACGATGATCCAGAGGATGTTCGGCTGCTCAGCTGCCTGGACAGGAAGCGGCGTCAGCGCTACCAGCGCGACAGCGAGAGCGGCGGTCCCGAGGCGGTGCGTAGTCATGGCCGATTCCTCCACCTGCGTTAGGATTCCGACCATCATGATCACACGACGACAGGCAGTCAAGAGCGTCGCCGCAGCGTCGGTGGGGTCCGCCGTGGGGGCCGCCTTCAGCTTCGCGAAGACGAACCGCGCGAATCTGCTGTTCCTGTGTTCCGATCAGCATCAGACCGCCGCGTCCGGCTGCTACGGCAGCAGCGAGGCCGTAACACCCCACATCGACGAGATCGCCGCCGACGGCGTCCGCTTCGACCGCGCCTACTGCAACGCGCCCGTCTGCGTCCCCTCCCGCGGGTCGATCATCACCGGCCTCCACCCCTGCAGGCACGGGGCGAGGATCCTGCGCGACCCGCTGCCCAACGAGGCGCGGACGGTCGCCCACTACTTCAAGGATCACGGCTACGTCACCGGCGCGATCGGCAAGATGCACTTCGTCGACGAGACGCGGCGGCACGGCTTCGACCACAGGCTCTATCGAGCCGATCACGACAAGCGGCTCACCCAGGCGGAGCAGCAGGCGTTCCGGGACGATCAGTACGCGGCCTACCCCGCGGACGGCGGGTACGCGACCGGGCTCAGCGGCTCCGCCTCGACTCTGCCGGAGAGGTACTTCCAGGACACCTTCTACGCCGAGGAGTCGGTCGCCTTTCTGCGCGAGAACAAGGACCGCCCCTTCTGCCTGTGGTCGTCGTTCTACATGCCGCATACGCCGCTGGTGCCGGCGAAGCAGTACTGGGACATGTACGACGGAGTGACTCTCAGTCTGCCCGAGCGTTCGGATCGGGAGCTGCAGGACGGCTTCGAGGGGCACCTGATTCGCTCCAGGCAGCGCGGCTGGTACGACCAGAAGGACGACGATCTGCGTGACGCGATCCGCGGCTACTACGGCAACATCTCCCAGACGGACGCCAACGTCGGGCGGGTGTTCGACACGTTGCGCGAACTGGGGCTCGACAAGAACACGGTGGTCGTCTACACCTCGGACCACGGTGAGATGGCCGGCGCGCACCGCACGTGGACCAAGCACAATATGTACGAGCAGAGCGTCAGCGTGCCGCTTATCGTGCGCATGCCGGACCGGATGGAAGCCGGAACCGCCCGCACGCAACTCATCGAACACACCGATCTGCTCCCGACCCTGACCGAGCTGTGCGGGCTGGGGAGTCCCTCCTCCGGGATCGACGGCCGGAGCTTCGCGCCCCTGGTCCAGGGCGGGGCGTACACGCCGCGCGAGCACGCCTACTCGGAGTACTACTTCTGCCATCGCAGCTTCACGGTGGACGACCGCTACGTCGGCAAGCCGCCCATCCTGATGGTGCGCACCGGCAAGTGGAAGCTCAACTACCTGAGCTGGGCGCGGTCGGAGTTGTACGACCTCGAGGCCGATCCGGGAGAATTCAACAACGTGATCGACGACACCGGCAACTCCGGCATCGTCAGGGAGCTGACCGCCGTCGCCGAGCGTCTCTACGCTGGTTGAACGAGCTCCGAATCGTGCGGGCGCCATGACCTGCTGCGCTCCCTCGCGTGATGCCGATCGGCCGGCCGGCGGCGCGGACCCGGCCGCCGCGGCGCCGACCTCTGCTCCGGGACCGAACGGCCGCGACATGGTCCGTCTCGACGGCGGCCGGTTCCTCATGGGCACCGACTCGGACGATGCCATACCGGGCGACGGCGAGACCCCGGTGCGCGAGATCTTCGTCGACCCGTTTCGCATCGACGCCTGCGCCGTCTCCAACGCCGACTTCGCCGCCTTCGTCGACGCGACCGGCTACCAGACCGACAGCGAGCGGCTGGGCTGGTCCTTCGTCTTCGAGGGTCGCCTGTCGCGCAGGCTCCGGCGCACGGCGATCGAGGACCGTCTGCCGGGCGCGGGTTGGTGGTGCAAGATCAGCGGCGCCGACTGGCGTCATCCCGAGGGACCGGGATCGTCGATCGCCCGGCGCCAGGACCATCCCGTCGTCCAGGTGTCGCATCACGACGCCGTTGCCTACTGCGCGTGGGCGGGATGCCGGCTCCCGACCGAGGCGGAGTGGGAGTTCGCGGCTCGCGGAGGAGTGGAACAGACGGCGCAACCCTGGGGCGACGAGCTCGAGCCCGATGGCGAGCATCGCTGCAACGTCTGGCAGGGCAGCTTTCCCAATCGCGATCTCGGGCTCGACGGCTATCGCGGCACCTGCCCGGTCGACGCGTTCGAGCCCAACGGCTTCGGCCTCTACAACGTCTGCGGCAACGTCTGGGACTGGTGCGCCGACTGGTGGAGCGCGCATCCCGCCGCGCCAAGTACTCGCAATCCGCGGGGTCCCGTCAGCGGCACGGCACGCGTCACCCGCGGCGGGTCGTATCTCTGCCACGTCTCCTACTGCAGTCGCTACCGCCTGTCGGCCCGTACGCACAACACGCCCGACAGCGCGGCCGGACACATGGGCTTTCGCTGCGCCGCCGACGTTGGCTAGCGCCCGCCTCGAGCCCGGCCCCGCGGGAACGAGGCCGGGTCACGACCCGGGCTAGTTAGAAGCGGAACCCGGCCTTGAGGCGGAACTCGCGCGGCAGCTGCCAGGCCGCGAGCGAGTTGATCGGCGCGAGGGTGTTCGTGTCGACTTGGAGCACATTCTGCTCGTCGGTGATGTTGGCGGCCTCGAAACCGAGAGTCCCCTCCATCCGGCCCCTGATCGGGAAGGACCACATGGCCGACAGGTCGAGCGTGTAGATGTCGTCCAACTGCTGGCCGTCCCGAGGCGCCGTGAAGGCCACGGTGTCGATCTCGAGGCCGGTCACCGGATGCGCCACGGTGGTGGCATTCGTCGGGCCGAAGTACCGGCCGGTGCTCGCCGCGAAGAAGCCGCCCAGTGTCACGGCGTGCTCGCCCAGATCCAGACGCTTCATGGCGACGATGTTCAGCCGATCGATATCGTGACCCAGCCTCCCGTCCTGGAATCTGGTGGTGACGTTGGTCGCGCCGGTGCCCACCTCGATGCCGCCGAGGCCCTCGAAGAGGTTGGAGTTGGTGTTTGAGTTTGCCGTGTTTCCTGTGGCGTCGCCGATGGTCAGGTTGGAGCGGAACGCCCAACCGTCGCGGAATCTGCGATTGAGCTCGACGCTGAGGGCCTCGTACTCGCGGAAAGCGCCGGGCCAGTTGCGCACCACGCGAACGATCCCCAGACCGTCAGCGGTGAACTGGTCGTTGCCGAAGAAGAGGTCCTTGGTCTCGTGCACCACCACGTTCGACTTGAACACCCAGTCGCGAGAGATCTGCCACTCCACTCCCAACGCAACCTGATCCTTGTACGGATGATCTACGGGCTGCAGCGTCTGGGTCTCGCCCGCCGGCCTCCTGCTCACGCGGAAGCGGTCGTAGCGCAGGGTGGCGGGGTTCCAGTTGAACTCGTCGTAGCTCTGCTGCCCGGTGGGTAGCACGCTGAACTCGCGAAAGGCGAAATCCAGGCCGATGTTCTGGTAGTAGCGTCCGATGCTCCCGCGCACCAGCAGCCTGCCGTCGGCATTGACGTCGTAGACGGCCGTCAGGCGCGGCGCCAGGTTGTTGTCATCGTGGACCCGCGTGCCGACGTCGTTGTCGATCGTCTCGGCGTCGTAGCGCACGCCCATGTGGAGGCTCCAGCGATCACCGATGTCGAGCCGGTCCTGCACATAGGCCGAGCTCTCGACACCCTCGCTGTGGGACGGCAGGGACTCCTGGAAGACCCGCATCCGCTGCGGTGTCACGTAGCCTCCGGGGCACTCAAGACAGAAGTTCCGGCCGCGATACTCCTTGCCCACGTTGCCATAGTTGGTGAAGGCAATGTCCTGGATGTCGATGCCGAACTTGATCTCGTTGCGCCCCTTGAAGATGGTCGCCGAGCCATGGGCCGTGTCGCGGGGAAAGTCGTTGAAGCCGATCCCGTTCCCGCTCACCACGCCGTTGAAGCGAACGTTCCTCTGCGCCGTATCGCGGTAGCGGAAATTGTTGTCGCCCGGATTGTCGGAGCACTCGGGGCAAAGGTCGTCCGGGTCCTTGGGGTGTTTGAGAGTGCGAGGAAAGAGATCCTTGCGCTCGGACACCTTGACCTCGATGAAGGTCGAGTTCGTGGCGGCGAAGCTCCAGCTCGCAGTCAGTACGTTGGCGTAGAGCGGACGGTTCGTGATGGCGGCAAGGTTGCCGGTGACAGCGGGGTTGGCGATGCCGTCGCCGCGCGAATCGACCCACGTGCCTGCCAACTGGTGCCGATCGTTGGGCTGGTAGTTGAGCTTGAGGATGCGCGGCTGCGAGCTTCGACTGGTGTCGGTAATCTCGCCGCTCCCCAATCGGTCGACCCTGTTGTCGGTCAACTCGGCGTGAGCGGCGAAGAACCACGCCCTCTCCCGGTAAATGGGCCCGCCCAGCGACGCCTCGTAGCTGTTGATCTGCTCGTCAGGCCGCTCCAGCCCGAACTGGTCCTCGGCTCTCCACTTCGGATTCTGGCCGACGTAGAGGGCATCGCCGTGAAACACGTTGGTGCCGGTCTTGACGGTCGAGTTGATGATGCCGCCGGTCGCCCGGCCGTATTCGGCGCCGAAGCCCATCGATTCAACACTGGTCTCCGACAGCGCCGACGCCGGCATGATCAGGCGCGCCTCCCCCAGCCGCCTGGTGTTCGAGGTATCCACGCCATCGACCAGGACCTGCGTCTCGTTCTGAATGCCGCCGTTGATCGCGGGCAGGTAGTCGAACTCACCGATGTTGACCACCCCCGGCAGCGCGCGGATGGTGGCAGTGTAGTTGCGGGTGGCGAAGGCGGCGTTCTCGACCACTTCCGACTTCATCGCGCTGATGGAGCCGGTCTCGTACTTCGACACCAGCGGCGCCTCGCCGAGGACCGTGATCTCTTCCACAGTGCCCCCTTGCAGGGTCAGGTCGACACCCCGGCGTTCACCCGGATTGAGCGTCGTCGCAAGCTCGGCCGATCCCAGCCCCTCTAGCACCGCGGTGACGGTGAACTCACCGGCCTGCAGCAGCGCGAAGCGATAGCGCCCCTCGGCATCGGAGATGGTGCTCGTCGTTCTCTGAGGACCCTCGAGGGTCACCGTGGCTCCGGGCAAGCCCTCCCCCTCGGCGTCGAGAATGCGGCCGTCGATCGTCCCCGTCTGCGGGCCGTCGGCCGATAGCGGCAACGCACACAGGCTCACGGCAAGAATCCAGATGCAGGTTCGAGAGGTGCTGGTGGTCACGGCTGGTCCCTCCTTTGTCTGTCTCCCTCCCTGGTCCTTTCGCGGGCGCTGTCAGAGCCCGCGCAACTAGCAGTGTAGCGCCAATCCCGTTTGATCTTCAAGCCTTGTTGGAGAGTCGGGCCAGACCCCGCGCGGCGAGGGCCTCAGCGAGGTTGCGGACGCTACGGACCGGCTCCCGCCTCCGCCGCGACCTCCCTCTCCTGGAAGCGGGCGCCGCGGAGAGTGTTGCCCATCGAGTAGTTGGCTTCGTGGCAGGCGAACTCGTACAGCTTGTCGTTCGTGGCGGGCCAGGTGTACTCGCCGCTGTAGGGCGTCTCCCAGTCACCGCTCTTGACGGTGAATTCGTAGAGAAGGGTGTTCTCGTCGGTGAGAGAGAAGCGCTCGACGACGTGCTGATCGTGCGGGGGCGAGGGCTCGCCGAAGAGGGTGACCGTCCCCCAGCTCTCCTCCAGGAAGTTGGTCGTGTCGACGACCAGCGTGTCTCCCTCCCACCAGCCGACCGAATCGCCACTGCGTGAGCGAATCTCCGGCGGCAGATGCCTGGCTTCGGCCCGCGAAGGGCTGATTCGAATGACGCGCGCTTCGTGCATCCACTCGATGAGGATCATCACGTGACTCTCGGTCTGCACGATCGTCTTGAGGTTGTTGTAGTTCTTCGGCAGCACCGGGATCGTTGCCTCGAGCGTGAAGATGCAGCGATCGGCGATCGACAGCGATTCAGGCCCGTCGTAGGGGCCGGCCTGGAGATCGCGCCACCAGGCGGGGCTCGCATTCCTGTCCGCCAGATTCCGCCGTACGTAGAGGCCCTTGCGACGCTCGCGCCCCCTCTCGGTGAGGGGCGGAAGGCGGCCGTCGGGCGGATCGGTAAGGAGCGATGTGCGGTACTTGCCGTCGACCGCAACCGCCTCCGTGCCGCGATCATGAAAGAACTCGTTGTAACCGCCCAACCGGCCGGTGAAAGGCGGGGGTGGGCGATTCGGATCGCTGGGGCGAGAGCCCTGAGCTGTTCTCTCGGCCGCGCTCCGTCTGATCTCTTCGGCCTCGGCGGGGGTGAGGAAGAGGCGGTTTCCGAACTCGGGACTCCTCTGCAGCGGCGTCAGGGTACCGATGTCGTAGTTCCCCGAAAGATCAGGCTTGCCGCTGGCGGTTCGAGGGATCTCGCTCGCGGAGGCGACCCCAACCGCGGCCACGACGACCACGAGGAGCGAGGCGATCCGGGTCTCGGCTTGGTGGCTCATCTGAGATCCTCCAGATGGGCGGAGTCGGCTGGCTTTGAGCTAGTACCCTATCGGAGCACTCAGCGCTCATGAGATTCGTTCACGTCGCGTCCATCACCGTCCTGGCTCTTCTTGCCGGGGTCGTAGCGGCTCAGGATCGGCGCGGCTCGGGCGACTACCTGTCGCAAGAGCTACGCGCCCGGGTCGACGCGCTGGTGGAAGAGGCCGCTGTTCCGACGGACGACGTTGACGAACTGACCTCGAGGTTCCGGACTCTTTGGGAATGGGGGAACGCATACGCGCGAGAGCGCGGCCGCATCCCTGATGACTTCCCCCAGAACGCGTCCTACCTGAACCCGGCCTTGCGTGGGCGTGCCGGTCAACCGATCCCGGTCGACCGCATTTCGGATCTCATCGGCTACATGGTCCGGCAACTCCAGGTCCTGGACGAGGCCCCTGGAGCCCTGGGCAGCCTGACGATCTCTTCCGAGGGGCCCTTTCCGGCGGGAGGGTACGTCACGGTCACGCAGACTTACACCGTCGGCGCCCGGCCGATCGCCGAAGGCGGCGGGCTGATCCTTGGCAAGGGGCGGCGAAACGGCGCCCTCTCCACGCGCGCCGCTGACGCCGACTTCGTCACCGTCCGCTCTTCGAATCCGAACGCCCGGCTCTCTGCCGTCGAGCCCTGGGCGCCCTATCCGGTTGGACTTACCGGAACCGCGATCGGATTCCGTTTGAGCGGCGCCGCGCTGCAAGAGGGAGACACGGTGATCGTGACGTACGGGGATCGATCCGGCGGCGGGCCGGGCATGAAGCTGCAGGAGTGGTCCAACGACGAAGTCCCGCTTCCGTTCCTGGTGGACCTGGACGGAGACGGCGTGCTCCTCTGGCCCGACTGGCCGTCGTTCGAGGTCGTCGGAGAGGAGAAAGCGAGCTTTCTCAACGCGATTGCCCCGTCGGTGGTCGAACCGGGCGAGGAATTCACCCTGACGGTTCGCGCCGAGGACCGCTTTCGCAACGTCGCGTCAGCCGGTCCAGGCGAACTGGAGGTGCTGCTGGACGGCGAGCCCTTCCGGACGCTTTCGGCCGCGTCGGAAGCGCTGGTGCAGATCGAGAACGTCGCCATCGGCCCCGACGGCGTCCATCGGTTCACAGTGCGCACCGCCGACGGGACCTTGCAAGGGGCCAGCAACCCCATCCTCGTCGAGAGGAATCCGGCTCGGCGCATCTACTGGGGAGAGACGCACGGTCACACCGGGATGGCGGAGGGACAGGGTTCCGCCGAAGGCTACTTCCGCTTCGGGCGTGACGCGGCGCGACTCGACTTTCTCACATTGTCCGAGCACGACCGCTGGCTCGACGACGGCGAATGGCGGACGCTGCAACAGCTTGCCGAGGAGTACCGGGCGCCAGGGCGATTCACGCCGATTCTCGGGTTCGAGTGGACGAATCAGATGGCCGACGGCGGACACCACAACGTCTTCTTCCGCGACGTGCCTGGACGACGACGCGTCGGCACGCAGGAAAAGCCTCTGCTCGACGAGCTCTACGCGGAACTGCGAGCGGCGAACCGGAGTGACGACGTGCTGATCATTCCGCACGCCCACCAGCCGGGCGACTGGACCCGCAGCGACGCCGAGATGCAGAAGCTGGTCGAGATCCAGTCCAGCCACGGCACATTCGACTGGTTCGGAAACCGGTACCTGCAGAACGGGTTCCGGATCGGGTTCGTCGGCGCGTCGGACAACCACACCGGGCATCCGGGCTACGGCTTCATGGGCGGGCCCGGACAGTCTTCGGGTACGCAACTTGGCGGACTCGCCGCGGTCCTGGCGGCGGAGAACACGGGCGAAGCGATCTTCAACGCGCTGCGCAGTCGGGCGACGTATGCGACCACCGGCGAACGCATCGTCCTCGACGCGTGGCTCAATGGAGTCCCCATGGGACGGGAACAGCCCGCCACGAACCGGAGAGAGTTGGAATGCCGGGTGTACGGCACGGCTCCGATCGACGCCATCGATGTGGTCAAGAACGGCCGCATCGTGTATTCGCGGCGGTACCTCGAAGCCGACGTGACGAGCGACGCGGTCGTGCAGGTGAGCTTCGAGGCGTCGACCGAGGTCGTGGGCGAGCGCCGCGGCCCGCGGGGCGGTCGGCCGTGGTCAGGCATCATTCGCGTCGAGGGCGCGGAGGTCATCGGTCACCGGGACCCCTGGTTCCGCCATCCGGGTTCCTACGCCACGGAGCGGACGGGGAACGAGATCCGGTTCAGAATGGTCACTCGAGGACGCGGCGCGGCGATTCTGCTTCGGCTGCGCGCCGCCGACGCCGACACGCGCGTGATCGTGGACATGGAGTCGACGCAGGAGACACGCGGAACGGGGAGCGACCAGCGCGAGCCGCAGCGGCTTCCCGCCCGGGTCGAGACCTTTCGGCTCGGAAGCCTCGGCGGTCAGGTCGACCGACGGGAGCTTCGAGTGCTGGATCACACCGATGCCCTCTCGGTCCAGGTGGTCAGCGACCAGGGCGACTTCGATCAGGACTTTCGATACGCGGATCTTGACAATCCGCAGGCCGGCGACTACTACTATGTGCGGGTGCGCCAGGTTGACGGCGCGATGGCCTGGTCGAGCCCCTTCTGGGTGGGCGAGAGCCCCGCCGGCGATTCCAACTGAGGGGAGGCGCCAGCATGATGAACCGAAGAGAGTTCCTGGCCTCGGGCCTGGCGGCGACGGTTCTCCACTCCGCACCGGGAAGGGTGTTTGCGCGCCCCGCCTCAGGGAGAACGTTCCGCATCGCCCACGTTGGAAACATCTGGCCCGACAGCGTTGAGGAAGCCATACGCGAGTGCGGCCGCCTGGGCTTAGAGGGCATCGAGCCCTACATGGGCAGCATCGTCAAGTACGTCGATCGGCCGCAGGCCCTCGCGGAGCTGCTGGATGCGGCCGGCATTCGCATGGCGACATGTTCCAATGGCGGCGCATCGATGGCCGACAACTTCACCGATCCTTCCAGGGTGAAGGAGACGATCGCCCAACACGCCGCGTTTGCGCGTGATTTCCTTGCCCACTTCGGTTGTTCGCATTTCAAGATCAACGTGGGTCCCCAACGTGAGGGAGGGACGATCGGCGACGAGCAACTGCGGACCATGGCCAGGACGCTGAACGAGCTGGGCAAGCGCACCGCCGAAGCTGGAGTCAGGCTGGCCCCTCACCCTCACCTCTGGTCACCCTTCGAACGGCAGGAGGAGGTCGATCGCGTCCTGGAGCTGACCGACCCGCGCTACGTCTACCTGACCGCGGACACAGCGCATCTGACACTTGCCGGTATGGATCCGGTCAAGTTCCTCAGCGAGCACTACGACCGCGTAGCGGCCATCCACTTCAAGGACATACCGGCGAAGTACCACGGGTACCGCGGTCCCTCACCCTCTCGCGACGAGCACCGGCGGGTCGGCCTCTACAAGAGAATGGGCGCGGGCGGTGTGGATTTCGTGGCGTTCACGAAGATCCTTCGAGAAAAGAAGTTCAGTGGCTGGGTGAGCCTCGACTACGGCAGACCACGCCCAGAGGAAGGAAGCGTGGCCGACTACGTGGACCACAACGTCCAGTACCTTAATGATGTCCTGGACATCCGGCTGTAGTCAGCGCGGTGCTGGACAGGCCGGCAAGTTAGCCACAGTTTCGATCGTCCTGGTGGGGCTCTTGTCCGTCACCGCCCAGGTTCGGGCGGCGGACGAGTTGATCGCCGTCACCGACGAGATGCTGCAGAACCCCAGCGATGACGACTGGCTCATGTGGCGCCGCACACTCGACGGCTGGGGCTACAGCCCGCTCGACCAGATCCACCGCGAGAACGTGAACGAGCTGCGCCTCGTCTGGTCACGCGGCATGAGGGAGGGTCGCCAGCAGGGGACTCCCCTGATCTACGACGGAGTGATGTACCTGCCCAACCCGAAGGACGTCATTCAGGCGATCGACGCGGTGACCGGCGACCTGATCTGGGAGCATCGCCGCGACCTTCCCGACGACGTTGCCAGCTACGTCGGCAGCCTCGGCGCCAACAACCGCAATCTGGCCATCTACGACAGGTTGATCATCGATACCAGTTACGACGAGCACATCTTCGCCCTCGACGCGACGACGGGCGAGCTGGTCTGGGACACGGAGATCCTCGACTACCGGACGCATCCGGCGATCCAGAGTTCCGGTCCCATCATCGCCGACGGCAAGGTGATCTCCGGGCGCAGTTGCCGGCGCCTCGCCGGGCCGGAGGCGTGTGTCGTCACCGCCCACGATCCGCACACCGGCAGAGAACTGTGGCGCCGGCGCACGATTCCCGCGCCAGGCGAGCCGGGAGACGAGAGCTGGGGTGAGGTGCCCTTCGCGGATCGCAGGCACGTCGGCACCTGGATGGTGCCGAGCTACGATCCCGCCCTCGAACTCCTGTACATCGGAACGTCGGTGACCTCGCCGGCGCCGAAGTTCCTCCTCGGCGGCGCGAAGAACAGGCACCTCTACCACAACTCCACCCTGGCGCTCGAGGTGGCCACCGGCGAGATCGCCTGGTACTACCAGCATCTCATCGACCACTGGGATCTCGACCATCCCTTCGAACGCATCCTGGTCGACACGGCGGTCGCGCCCGACCCGAGCGAGGTGCCGTGGATCAACCCCCGTCTCGAGCCGGGAGAAGTGCGCAAGGTGACGACCGGGATTCCAGGCAAGACCGGCGTGGTCTACACCCTCGACCGCGAGACCGGAGAGTTTCTCTGGGCCACTCCCACCGTGACGCAGAACGTGATCAGCGACATCGACGGCGCCACCGGAGAGGTGACCGAGAACGTCGAGACGGTGTTCACCGAGCTCGGCCAGACCATCCTCGTCTGTCCGAGCTATTTCGGCGGCAGGGATTGGCAGGCCGGCGCCTACAGCCCGCTGACCGGCAACATGTTCTTCCCCCTGCGCAACACCTGCGCGCAGATGACGGCCAGCCTGGAGGAACGTCTCGCCCTCTACGCTCTGAACGTGGATGACCAGATCGCCCCCGGCACCGACCAACTGGGTAGCGTCTACGCCGTTTCGGTGAAGACCGGAAAGATCGTCTGGACTCACGAGCAGCGGGCCGGAACCCAGGCGCTGTTCGCGAGCGGCGGCGGACTGGTCTTCGTGGGCGATGCGAACGGGCGTTTCAAGGCTCTGGACCAGGAAACCGGCGACGTCCTGTGGGAGATCAATCTCGGCTCGGCGGTCTCCGGCTTTCCGATCAGCTACGGGGTCGACGGACGGCAGTATGTCGTCGCTTCGACCGGCCCTGGGTCGGCGGCGCTTGGCTCGCCGCTCACCCCCGAACTGCGCCCGAGCTCGAGCAACACCCTCTTCGTCTTCGCTCTGCCTGAGCGCAGAGTGTCTGCCCAACGAGGCGCAGGGGGTCAATGAGGAGGAGAGCAACAATGAGGAGGAGAGCAACGATGAACGTGTTTCCGACGGTGAGGTCCGTAGGCCTCTGCCTTGTTGCACTCGGGTTCTGTGTGCAGACGCCCGCCCTCGCGCAAGACATCGGACTCTGCATTTCCGAGCGATTCGCCGATCAGGTGGCCGATGTGGTCGCGGAGCAGGACGGCGCGCGCATGATTCGTTTCGGTGATCATGCGCAACTGCTGGAGAGAGTGGGGCAGTGCGATGCCGTCATCGCCATGGCGCCAACCGGCCTCGACGAGGTACTCCGTGCCGGGCCGCGCCTGCGCTGGCTGCAAACCGCGAGCGCCGGGGTCGAGAGATTGGTGCGATTCGAGGAACTCGTGGCTTCGGACATCGTGTTGACCAGCGCGAAGATCCTGCAAGGGCCTGAGATCGCCGATCACGCCTTTGCCCTGCTGTTGACTCTCACTCGCGACATCCGCTTCTTCAACAAGCAGGAGACATGGAACCGCGCAAACCATCTTCCGATCATCGAGCTGCGAGGCAAGACGGCTCTCATCATCGGCCTGGGGGGCATTGGTAGCCAGATCGCCCAGCGCGCGGCGGCCTTCGAGATGAGCGTCATCGCGGTCGATCCGAAGGACATTCCAATGAGCCGGGATGTTGACTACGTCGGCACGCCGGACGAGCTCGACGAGCTCCTGCCGCAGGCCGACGTCGTCTTCAGCAGCGTTCCGCACACTCCGGCTTCCCACGGCATGCTCGGCAAGGAGCAGTTCGCGCTGATGAAGGACGGGGTCTACGTCGTCAACGTGTCACGCGGCGCGATCATCGACACCGACGCTCTCGTGGCGGCGCTCCGCTCCGGCAAGGTGCGTGCGGCGGGTCTCGACGTGACCGCCCCCGAGCCCCTGCCTGACGGTCATCCCCTCTGGTCGATGCCCAACGTGGTCATCACGCCACACATTGCGACGGTGTCCGATCACTCGATTGAGCGGCGGGTCATTCTCTTCCGCGACAACATCGAGCGTTTCGTCAACGGCCGTCCGCTGCGTAACGTGATCGACAAGGAACTGGGGTACTGACGAATCCAGGGGTGGTCATGAGATGCATGTTGGGTCTGCTGACGGCGGCCCTTCTACTCATCGGCTGCGGCTCCGGCGAGGAGCCGGCAGCCGAGGCGCCGACGGCGGACTCCCTGCCCGACGCCGCGGCCCCGACACCCAATCCGACGCGGAACGCCTACTTCGGCGATCTCCATGTCCACACACGCTTCTCACTCGACGCCTTTGTGTTCGGCACCACGGCGGATCCCAACGCGGCCTACGAGTTCGCCAAGGGCGGAGCGATCCTGCATCCGGCAGGCTTCGAGATGAAACTCGACCGGCCACTCGACTTCCAGGCGGTGGCCGATCACGGCTGGTATCTCGGCATGCTCGCGGCGATGACCGATCCCTCTTCACCAGCCTACGGTCACCCCATTGCCGAGGGGGTGCGCAATGCACGCTCGGCCGATGAGAGGCGTGGCAACTTCATGGCCGTAGGCCCCTACTGGAACGCGGAACCGGGAACCGAAGAGCACGTGAACATGGAGATCGTGCGCGACGCGTGGGAGGAGGTCCAGGCGGCCGCCAACCGGCACAACGATCCTGGGACCTTCACCGCCTTCATCGGCTACGAGTACACCTCCGCCGGCGAAGGAGGAAACAACCTGCACCGCAATGTGATCTTCCGCGGCGCCGCGGCTCCCGCGCTTCCCTTCACCCGCATCGACTCCTCCAACCCTGAAGATCTCTGGGCCGCGATGGACGGGTGGCGCGCCCAGGGCATCGACTCGCTGGCCATTCCGCACAACTCGAACGCCTCAGGGGGTCGCATGTTCGAGCTCGAGTACTTCGACGGTGGTGCGATCGACGATGCCTACTCGGAGCTGCGCTCGCGCAACGAGCCAGTGGTCGAGATCACGCAAGTCAAGGGGACTTCCGACACTCATCCGGCGCTGTCGCCCAATGACGAGTGGGCCGAGTTCGAGATCATGCCGTACAGGATCGGGTCCGTGGTCCTCAGCCTGCCTCGAGAAGGCAGCTACGTGCGTGACGCCTATCGACGGGGCCTCAGAATCGCGGACGGCGGCGTCAGGAACCCGTACGAATTCGGCCTGATCGGGTCGAGCGACAGCCACGTCGCGGGCGGCTCCTTTGAGGAAGACGACTACTGGTCGAAAACGGGCATTCTCGACGCCACACCGCAGTTGCGCGGTTCGGTGCCGGGCACGGGCGTGATCGCCACCTACGGCGATCCCTCGGAGCAGTCCGGCTCCTCCACGCGCACCAGCGACGGCTCCGGCCGGACCTACCGCGACACCTACTACCACACCTGGGGTGCGTCGGGCCTCGCCGGCGTATGGGCGGAGGAGAACACGCGCGAGGCGATCTTCCAGGCCCTGCGGCGCAAGGAGACCTTCGCCACGTCGGGTCCGCGCATTCGGGTGCGCTTCTTCTCCCGGGCGCGGACCACCCGCGCCGATCTGGAGGATCCCGGTTTCCTCGCCAAGGCCTACGCGGAAGGCGTACCGATGGGTGGCGACCTCTCCATCTCAAACGGGGCCGCACCGACCTTCGCGGCCTGGGCGCTGCGCGACCCGCTCGCCGCGCCGCTCGACCGGCTGCAGATCATCAAGGGCTGGTCGGAGAACGGGAACAGCGAGGAGATCGTGTACGACATCGCCTGTTCGGACGGTGCGGCCGTCGACCCCGCCACCCATCGCTGCCCGGACAACGGTGCGAGCGTCGATCTCGCCACCTGCGCCATCAGTGCGGACGTCGGGGCCAACGAACTCAGGGCCGTGTGGACCGACCCGGACTTCGACCCGGCGCATCGGGCCCTCTACTATGTGCGGGTGCTCGAGAACCCGACCTGCCGCTGGTCGACCTGGGATGCGCTGCGAGAGGGCGTCGAGCCACGCCGGGACATGCCGGTTACCATCCAGGAGCGGGCCTGGTCCTCGCCGATCTGGTACAGCCCCTCAGACCTTGACGCCGACCGTCAGTGAGCCGCGATAGCCGCCGTCGGTCTCCGTCATCTTGAGCCAGCTTCCGTCGCCGCCCTTCGACTGGCTGATCACGAAGTCGTTCAGGTTGTTATAGGGCGACGGCGGGCGCTGGTTGTAGGGCTTCCGCAGGGCGACTGCCCGGTTCAGTTTCTCCGGGAAGTAGAGCTGCACGGTGGCCGCGACCTTCTGCTCGAGGACGATCCGGGCGTGAATGTGCTGAACGCGGGGCGTGTACCAACCGGGGTAGATCGTCTGGAACCGCACCATGCCGGCTTCGTCCGAGACCTGACGGCCGCGAAGGAAGGTCTCGTTGTCCGAGGGATTGGCGCGGCCGCTCGGCCAGACGTTGGGGTCATAGGCGGTGTAGTGGCTGTAGAAGCCCAGCGAATCGCAGTGCCAGAGGTCGACGGCGGCGCCGGCGATCGGCGTGCAGCCGTCCGCCTCGACAATGCGGAGGACGACCTCGAGCGGCAGTCCTTCCCGGTCCTCCCGGATGTCGCTCCGCATCAGGACAGGGTCGTCGACGTAGAAGGGCCCCTCGATGGCCCCCGCCGTCACGACGCACTGTCCCGAGTCCTCGAAACTGTGGCTGACCGGGTCGAAGCCAGAGTTGTCCGTCTCGATGAACCGGCGCTTCAGGCCGGTGGTGAAACGTGACTCCTGCTGTTGCCGTCCTGGCTGCAGCGCGGTCAGCTTCCGGGCCGCGGCCCCGAGCAGGCCGAAGAGGAGGGTGCGTCGCTGCCACCTGGGAGTGTCCATCTAGTCGCCTCATACGCCGGATTGGTGGAGTTGGACTGACGAGTATCGTACCGGCCACCGGAGTCCGGTAGCGTTTGTTAGGTTTGTCCGGCGGTCCCGTGCATCGGCGATAGGAACGGAGAAGCAGTGTCAGCCGCGAGAACAAAGACGAAGTACCAGGTGGCGGTCCAGGAGTCCGACGAAGGCTTCTGCGTTTGGGTGCCTGGCTTGCCTGGGTGCGTATCGCAGGGTGAGACGGAAGAGGAAGCTCTGGCCAACATCGCCGAGGCGGTTCGTGAGTACCTGGACGTGGCCGCCGAGAATGCGGCCGGCATGGTGATCCGGGAAATCGAAGTCGCCGTCTAGGCGATGCCCAGGATTCCAGGGGTCAATCACCTTCGGGCGGTTCGCGCGCTGGAGAAGGCCGGCTTCCGGGTTGCGCGACAAGGGAAGCACGTCGTCCTAACGGACGACCGCCGGATCGTAACGGTGCCTCGGAACAACCCCGTCAATGCGTTCACCATGGGGCGGATCGTCCGGGACGCCGGCCTGACGGAAGATGAGTTCCGGAAGCTGCTGTAGTGCCCTTGTGAAGATCCTGGTCATCGCCGACGTGCACGGGAACGCCGAGGCGCTCTCGGCCGTGCTCGAGCAGGAGCCAGACGCCGACGCGACGCTCTTCCTCGGCGACACGGTGCTCTCGGGCCCGCAACCGAACGAGACGATGGCGCTGCTCGCGGACCTCGACGGGGTGTTGATCGAGGGCAACCACGATGTCGAGATGTTCGAGCCGGAGCGGTTCGATGCCTGGCCCCCGCCCTGGCGCGCCTACACGCGCTGGATCCTCGGCACGCTGGATGCGCCGGGCTGGAGGCTGCTCCGCGGCCTTCAGCCGGAGGGCGAGTACGAGATCGGCGGTCAGCGGTTCTTCCTGCACCACGGCGTGCTGCCCGACGAGCCTCGCCAGGCGCTGCCGGACACGGCCGACGATCGGCTGGCCGCGTTGGCCGGGGGTACGGACTGCCCGATGGTGCTGTTCGGCCACTCCCACATTCAGTTCCGGCGCACGATCGGCGGGCAGGAGTTCATCAACCCCGGCAGTGTCGGCCAGCCGCGCTGCGGCCGGCGCGTCGCCTGCTACGGGGTGATCGAGGACGGCGTGTTCCGCCACCGCCAGGTGGAGTACGACCCGGGCCCGTGGCTTGAGGCGCTTGATGGCATCAGGGTGCTCGACGGGTTCCCGGAGTTCCGGGAGTGGCTGAAGAGGGCGTTGCTTACTGGCTACGGCATCGGCGAGCGGGAGCCGTGGACGCGGTTTGCCCGGGAGGGGTACGTGTAGCTACAGCTCTTCGACGGCGATCGCGCGGACCCAGGTGGCTTCCAGCCGCTCCACGTTGAGCGGCATGCCGATGTAGAAGGCGCGGTCCTTCTTCAGCTTCTCGACGTTCACCAGCGGGTAGCAGACCGGGATGTTGTTGCCCAGCATGTTGCGGTGGGTCGGCGAGTTGCGAGGCTGCGGCGCCTGGAAGTCCGACTCGAAGCGAATGCCCGGGTAGCCGACCGCCAGCAGCTTGATGCCCGTGTCGGCGAGCCATTTGCTCGTTTCCGCCGGCAGGGACGGTTGCCCGTCGTCGCGGAACGGGCTGCCGAGGATGACGATGTCGCCCTTGCCGACGTTGGAGAGGTGCTCGGGCCGGATCGGTTGACCCACCTTGACGAGTTCGCCTTCGTCGTTCTCCTTCTCGACCGGCTCGAGCTGGTCGAGGTAGCAGACCGCCGCCGGTCCGAAGAAGGTGTCGAGAGGCATCTCCCACAGGCCGAGGATGCCGTCCGGCAGACCCTCCCAGTGGTCCATGTGGCCCTTGCCGCCTTCGGTGTGGGAACCGCCGCAGTGACCGCTGACCCGTCCCGGCGGCCAGTAGGAATCGCCCTCCTTGCCGCCGATCAGCGTGTAGAGCGTGTCGTCGTAGGGGACGCGGCCTTCTTCGAGGATCCACGGCAGTCCGAAGACATCCTTGTTCCCCTCCTCGACGCTGCCGTCGAGCCGGGTGATGCGCCCGACCATCCTTGGGCTGAGGTCCACGACGTGGTGCCCTGCGAAGTCAATCATCGTTGCCGTTCTCCAGTTCGACCGACCACTCACCCAGAGTGGCCAGTCCGTTCATGCGGGCGCGGTGGCGGAGCGCCGCCTGCCCGCTCGACTCGTCGGTCCTGCCGTCCCAGGCCTCGACCGGGGCGCGGCCTATCGCGCGGCCGAACGAAAAGCTGAGCGACCAGGGCTGCGGGTCGAGCCGGTTCATCGCGTCGAGGTGGGCCGTCGCGTCCAGGTCCGACTGGCCGCCGGACAGGAAGCCGATCCCGGGCAGGGCGGGCGGCACGACCCGCCGCAGGCAGCGCAGCGTCTCCCGCGCCACTGTGTCGGCGCCGGCCTGCTCGGGACAGTCGCTGCCCGAGACGACCATGTTCGTCTTCAGCACGATCTCCTCGGGCAGGACCCCGTGCTCGTACAGCGCCTCGAACGTGCGGTGCAGGAAGCGCTCGGTGACCTCGAACTGGCGCTCGATCGGGTGCTCGCCCTTCATCTCGACCTCGGGCTCGACGATCGGGACGAGGTCGAACTGGTGCGCGAGCGCCGCGACCTCGGCGACGCTACGGGCATTCGAGACGAGCGCCCGCTCGGTGGGAAGGCCCGGGCGTACGCGCGCCGCCACGCGCCACTTGACGAAGGCGACGCCGCGCTCGCGCCAGGCTTCGAGCCGCTTGGCCAGTCCGTCGAGACCGCGGGGCACGTACTCGTGCTCGGAGCCAGCGAGGAACTGCCACCCGGTTGTCGGCGTGATGCCGAGCAGCACGCCGCGCTCGGCGATGAGTTCGACCAGCGGAGTGCCGTCGCCCGCCTGGCGGTCGAGCACGTCGGGGAAGACGATGATGCTCGACAGGTGCTCGCCGAGTCCGGGTGTGCGGCAGATCATCTCCTGGAAGTCGGCCGCCGTGTCCTCGGTGCTGGCGTGGGTCGACTCGCCCCACCAGCCGCGGACCAGGCCCTTGAGCGGCACGTCGGCGGCGAAGATGCCCTTGCCGGGGGCGACCATGCGGCTCGCGGTCGCGGCCAGGGTCGATTCTGCGGTCATGCGCCGCCCCCGTTCGCGGCCGCCGCGAGCTTGGCTCGGTAGAACTCGAGCCCCTCGCGCGCCGCCTCGTCGAGGTCGCGGTCGCCGGTCATGTCGCGCCACACCGCCAGCAGGTTGCCGACGCCGCCGCCCATGTGGACGATCGGCTCCATCACGGTGTCACTGTCGTAGCCGATCTGGTGGAGCGCCGAGACGACCTCGTCCCAGGGGATGTGTCCCCGGCCGGGCGGCCTTCGGTTGTTCTCGCCGATGTGGAAGGTGCCGAGCTGGTCGCCGGCGCGGACGATCGCCTCGCCTAGCGAGTCCTCCTCGATGTTCATGTGGTACGTGTCGAGCATCATCTTCAGGTTCGGGCTGCCCACGTCGTCGAGGAAGCGCAGCGCTTCGTCGCAGGTGTTGATCAGGAAGTGCTCGAAGCGGTTCAGCACCTCGATGTGGAAGGTCACGCCGAGGTCCTCGGCGGTCTTCATCGCCTCGCGCATGGCGGAGACGGCGTGCGCCCAGCAACGCTCCTTGTCGCGGCCGTCGAGGCCCTGGCGCATGACGCCGGTGATCGCGCCGCCGACATCGGCGCCGCCGCCCCCCGCCATCCGCTGCATCTCGCTCGCCGTCTCGGCGAGGGCGCGAAGGTGCGCGATGCCGCGCCGCCGGTCCTCCTCCGAATCGGAGTTGATGTCCTGCTCGGGGCCGAGCCCCGCCATGTAGTTGACCCTGATCCCGTGCTCGGCCGCCGAGGCGACAAAGCGCTTCTTCTGCTCCGCGGTGTACAGGAAGAGCACGTCCTGGGAGAAGGACATCAGGTCGAAGCCGATCGCCGCGGCCCGGGCCATCCGGCGCTCGTACTCCTCGATGTCCTCCATCCACTCGTTGCCCCAGTAGTTGAAGGTGATGCCGATTCTTCCCATGCCGATCTCCCTGAACCCTTACGGCGCCGTCGCCGCGGCCGTTGCGTTGCCGGCCGGCTGAGCGGCCATCAGCGCCTCCACTTCGGCCATCGACGGGATCCCCTTGCGGTTGCCCAGCACCGTGCAGTGCAGGGCCGCCACCGCCGACGAGAACGACGCACAGCGCTCGAGATCCCAGCCCCTGGCGAGGCCCACCAGGTAGGCGCCGTGAAACGTGTCGCCGGCGCCTGTCGTGTCGACGACGTCGACATCGAACGCGGGTGTGTGGAACTCCGCGTTGCGGGACAGCGTGTAGCTTCCCCGTGCTCCCTCCGTCTGCACGACCACTCGCGGCCCGAGATCGAGCGCGGCGCGGCCCGCCCGCCACACGTCGTCCTCGCCGGTGAGCATCGGCGCGAAGCCGGAGCCGCAGATCAGGACGTCCGTCTCGGCCACGAGCGCCCGGGCCGGCTCGAGAACCTTGTGGCTGGTGGCGGCCGCGTCGAGCACGACCGTGCCGCCCGCCTCCTTCATCCAGCGCGCCGCGGCGAGTGCGGCTTTGCCGTGACTGCCGTCCAGGTGGAGAATCCGCGCCGACTCGATGTAAGCACGGTCGAGTTCGGAAGCGTCGACGGGCCGGGAAAGGAAGCCGCGCCGGAACGAGAACACCCGTTCTCCGCTCGCGGCGTCGACGTAGACAACGACCACGTGATCCTCCGGCCCCTCCCGCGGTACCAGCCGGCTGGTGTCGACGCCCGCTTTCTCCAGCGACCGGCGCCGGTGCTCGCCGAGATCGTCGTCGCCCACGGTGTCGACGAAGCCGGTGCGGAGCCCGAACGTCGAGGCGACGAAGCAGGCCGTGCCGGCGGGGCCGCCGTCGGCGAGCGTGAAGTCGAGAAGACCCCGCGGATCCTCCCACGCCGGCATGCGGTCCACCCGCAGCACGACATCCACGATCGCGAGGCCGAGGCCGATGACGTCCAGGCGACTCTCCAGGCTGCCTACTTGGAGCCGCGGCGCGAATCAACCGCGGCGAGCTGCCGTTCGAGACGGCGAAGCTCGTTCTCGAAGCCAGGGCGAACCTCGGGCTCGGCGATGGCGAGGAGGCCGACGTAGAAGCCGGAGAGACTCCTGAGCCGGAGCGTTTCGTCGTCGATGAGACCGAACGCCCACTGGTCGAGCGCCAGTCCCCAGCCCGCGTAGAGCTGCGCCTCGAGGAACTCCTGCCCGACGGTCTTCCGCAGTTGTCCGCTGGCCTGGGCTTCGCCGATCGCCGCGCGAATCGCCTCCTTGGCGGACCGGAAGTGCTCGCCCTGGTCCGCCTTTCCCAGTGTGGCCACGTAGCCGCTCCCGAAGTGGGCCACGATGAGCGGCCGCAGCAGGTCGCCGTTGTCGATCATGTATCGCAGGACACCCTCCATGGCCCTGGAGGCCCGGCGCAGGGGCGTGCGGGCGGCGCCGGCGTCGGGGGCCGCCGCCTCGAGCCGCTGGTCGGAGTCCCTGATCAGGGCTTGCAGGATCGCCTCGCGGGAGCCCAGCAGGTTGTAGAGCGTGGTGACGCTCAGACCGGCGTCCTTGGCCAGCTTGCGCATCGAGAGGCCTTCGGGACCGGACTCCTTGAGCAGCGTGCGAGCGGACTCGAGAATCCGCTGCCTGCGCGCGGCGACGTTCGCTTCGCGCCTGCCTGCCGGCCTGGTGGCTGCCTCACTCTTGGCTTCGGGACTCTTCATGGCTCGGCGACCCGCAGGGATCATACGCGGGCTCAGGGACCAGCCCGAAGATGGTACATTGTTTCAAGTTTGACCGGGGGAGAACGTGAAGTGACGCAAATCAACGTGGCCGAACTCGAACCGGTGGGGGAGTTCGGCTCCCTGGCGTGGTGCGAGGTCTGCGCCGGGTACGGCGTGCAACTCCTCCAGGACGGCGATCTGCCGGCGGACACGGCCTGGGGCTTCACCGAGATCTACACGCACCCGCCGGCGCGATTGCTGGAAGGCGGCCGCGAGTTATCGGCGTACTTCATCATGGTCAAGGAGGGCCGGATCACCGGCGGCGACGGCGCCCCGGACGAGTGCCGCGCCCTGCCGGGCTTCCACGTCGAGTACCCCTGGGCCTCGATCTGCAACCAGTCCCGCACCAAGTACGGCCGCGAAGGCCAGATGCGGCGGTCGGCCCAGGAGAAGGTCATGTTCCAGCTGATCGAGGAGTACGTCGGGCGGCCGAATCCCCTCGGGCTGGGCGGCGGCCCCAAGCACGTCTGGCCCCGCGAAGTCGGCATGGCGCTGGGCAAGGGCATGGAAGAAGGCGGCGGTCTCCACAACATCGCCGCGAGCCTGCAGATGCCCTCGCCCGAGTTCGCGGACCTTCCCACGACCGACATGGCCGTCCCGGACTTCGAGGCGATGACGGACGAGCAGAAGCGGCGCTTCCTCGCGCTCCTCGCCGTCAGGGATTAGCGTCCAGCGAGAACCGCACCGCCGTCCGGTACGTAGCCCCCACCGGCTCGCCGTCCTCCACGACCGGCCGAAAGACGGCCCGCCGCATCGCCGCGACGGCGTTCTCGGTCAGTCCATGCGGCAAGCTCTCCAGCACCTCGACATCGACGACGCAACCTTCCCCGTCGATGCTGACGCCGAGGCCGACGATGCCCTCGACGCCGGCTTCTATCGCCTCGTCGGTGTACTCGTGGGCGACCCGGTAGATCATCTCGCCCGGCCTGCGGTCTGAGTCGGCGACGGCGCCGGCCTCCCCGGCCGCAGCCCGCGAGTGACAGACGAGGATCCGCGCCCGGTCCGGGATCGGCCCTTCCGGCGACATGGCCAGGATGCCTCTCGCCTCGACGACGCCTGCTTCCGGGCGGCCCGAGTCCACCAGCAGCCGCGCGAGGCTGTAGCGCGGCGCCACGGACGCCTCGTCGTCCATGACCGCGATCACCCGGCGGAAGGCGTCCTCGGCCTCCACCACGTCCTGCTCGGTGCGGCCGGGCTTGTCGAAGAGGGCCACGCCGAGCGCGTTCCAGGCCTGCGTCTGCAGGCGGATGTCGTCTCCGGACCTCGCGCCGGGGCCGCGATTGGTCAGCTCCAGTGCCCGGCGCGCGGCGTTGGCCATCGCTTCGAGCTCGGAGCGTTGGTAGTGGGCCGCCGCCTCGGCGAGCCACTGTTCGGCGGTGTCCGGCGGAGGCGGCGCTTCGGTGACCGCGTCGGGCGCCACCGAGGCGTCGCCGGCGTTCAGGTCGAGCGTGACGACGGAGGTCGTGGCCGCGAGGTCGTCGCGCACGCCGACGGCGACGCGATGCGGCCCGGGCGCGGTGACCACTTCGACCGCGAACGGCCACGAGAGTTCTCGTGCGCCCTCGATCTCTCCCGCCCGCACCAGGACCGGCACGGGGTGCTCTGTCACTTCGGAAAGGCGCGCCTCCTCGTCCATCACCTGAACCCACAGGCGGACGCTGGCCTCGTGGCCGTCGGCAACCGGAGCCAGTGTCAACGGGCCGATAGGGATCGTGACCAGCATCCTCGACTGGATGTCGCCGTTCTCCAGCTCGGCCTGGCTGCCCGCACCGGGGACCGGCGCGATCCGGACTCCCATCGGGTTGGCGGCCTCCTCCATCGCAAGGGCCGCCAGCGTCAGGTCCGCCATCTCGCTTGAGATCGACTTGTCGACATAGCTGTCGCGGTGGCGAAGCGTCAGGCGGCGGCGATAGCGCCGCTTCGCCTCGTCGGTCAGCTCGACCTCGATCCGGTGGGTGCCGCCCCTCTCGATGTGGGTCGCCGAGTAACCGAGCGAGTAGCGGTTCTGGAGGTCGCTCGCGATGCGGTCGAAGCCGCCCGCGAAGTTGCGGGTGTTGACGATCGCCCGGCCGCCGGTACGGTCGGCCAGGCGGAGCAGCGGCTCCTCGAGGTTGTTGGCGCGCGTGAACTCGATGCTGGTGGAGAAGCGGAGGTCCGCGGTGTTCATGCCGGTAATGCGCGCTCCCGCGGCGGCGACGCTGTGGAAGGTGACGCCGTTGGCGTTGGCGAGGGAGGCGAGCTCGTCGAATCGCCGCGACAGGTCGTACTGGTAGGCCTCGAGGGAGGCGTTGGCGGCGTCGATGCTTCTTGCGTCGTCGTTGGGTTGTGCGTCGGGAATGGGCCACCGGGGGGTGCCGCGCCACCGGCCGCGCGTATCGTTGAACCGCTCCTCGACCGCCCGGAACAGATCCTCCGCCGGCCGCATGGGCAGCCCGTTGCTGATGTACAGAATGGCCTTGCGCCCCGGCAGGCCCGCCATCGTCCGGATCGCGTTCTCGAGGTTCACGATCGAGGCGTCGACCTCGCTTCTGATCATCGCGGCGAAGTCGCGGATCAGCTCCACGGTCGAGCTGTAGCGCAGCTGGGCGTAGTCGCCGTTGAGCTCGCGCAGGATGTCCAGGCGCTGCGATTCGATGCGGTCGCGGCTGCCGACGGCGCTCGTGACTTCGTGGGTCGCCTCCGCGACGCGCCAGGCCTCGGTGGTGAAGGGGAGCGCGACCTCGTATCTGCCCTGGTCGTAAACGGCGAGCATCGCGCGGTCGTACGGGCTGAGCTGAACGCTCAGGAAGTTGCGCAGGAAGGGCAGCAGGCGGTTGCGGTCCGTGGGCGTCAGGTTGTTGTTGTCGACGTAGACCATCAGGCTCAGCCGGTGCTCCGGCGGCGGCGGCTCGGCCGGGACGAACCGGTCCAGGTCGCTCTGCCGGGGCCGGCGGTCCCGGAGAGCGACTGCCTGCTGCTCCCGCGCGGTCTCATCCAGGCCGTCCGTGAACTCGTAGAAGTTCGACAGCTCCACCGGCCGGCCGTCCTCCCGCACTTCGAAGTCGTCGGCCGTCAGGCCCGTCACCGGATTGCCGTCGCGGTCGGTGACCCAGACGTCGACGTTGACGACGCGGACGTCGATCGTCTCGCCGAAGGTCTCGGATGCGGGCTGCGCGGCGACGCTGGTCGCGCACAGCAGGAAGGCGATGCCGAGGGCCGCAGGACGTTTCATCCTCGGCAAAGCGTATCTCCGGTTACGCGGACCTTAGGAGTCGTGAAGCGTCACGACGCCCGCGTCGCCATCGACGCTGATCTCCTGCCCTGGCGCCACCCGCTGGGTGATGTTGCCGGTACCGACCACCGCGGGGATGCCGTACTCGCGGGCGACGATCGAGCCGTGCCCCAGGATGCCGCCGATGTCGGTGACCAGACCCGAGGCATGCGCGAACAGCGGCGTCCAGGCCGGATTCGTCATCGGGCAGACGAGAATGGAGCCCGACCGCATCCGGTCGAACTCGGGCGGCGACTTGATCAGGCTCGCCGGCGCGGTGACGGTGCCGGGGCTCACCGGCACGCCGCGCAGCGTCGGGCTGTTCGGGTCGTTACGCGCCTGGGTCTCCTTGAACGCGATCGACGGGTGCTCGCTCGCCTCCTCTGGCACGGTGCCCGGCGGGTGCAGGCGCTTGCGGGCCTCGCGGAGTTCCCGGCGTTCGGCGGCGAGCCGGCCGAGATCGGGCCTCGCCTCGCCTCGCGCGCGGGCCTCGATGGACTCGCGGATCTCGTCCGTGACGCAGAAGTAGACATCGTTGGGCCGCCCGAACGTGCCGGCCTCCACCAGGCGCCGCCCCAGCTCCGCCGCCAGCGAGCGCAGCACGGGCCAGGAGCTGCCGAGGTAGAACATCGTCTCCTCGCGGATCGGGTAGAAGAGGTAGGTGAACCACAGGCGGAAGCGGAACTGCCAGTACTCCAGGCCGTCGAGCAGCCCTTCGATCTCGGCAAGCGCCTCTTCCTTCTTGCGCCGCGCCTCGATGTCGTGCTGCTCCGGGCTGTAGTCCCGGTTGGCGACCATCGTCTTCAGCGTGGCGAAGAACGGCGTCGGATCCTCGCTCTGCGGCGGCTCGACGAAGTCGAGCGTGTAGCCCTGGTGCCCGAAGGTCCGCAGATAGTCGTCGATTGCCTCCAGTGCGGGGCCGCTCGCCGCGTGCTCCTGGAGCGCGTCCATCAGCCGTGAGGCCGGGGTGACCATCACCAGTTCCCACAGCGAATCGTCGGCCCGGATGCGCTTCGCTACCTCGTAGATCGCGTCGTTCGCTTCCATCGTCTTCGACTTGAAGCCGCTCAGGAACTGGCCGCTCGTGAAGTTGTGGTCGGGCAGCGTCTCGCGCAGGAAGCACTGAAGCTGGTCGTCCGTCGATTTGGCGACGCCGAATGTGTGCCCGGTGTCGTTCGACCAGTAGTCGCCCTCGGCCACACCCAGGTCGACGATGCCCTGGAGCAGCGTCTCGTCGGACGCCGTGGCCGGATCGACGTCGCGCCACCCGCCGGTGATCCGGAGCAGGCGCGGCACCGTCTCTTCCCGCCACTTCCTGAGCACGCCTTCGTTCCACTGGGTGCGGTTGAAGGCGATGTAGGTCGGGTTCCTGCTTTCGGGCATGGTCACCCGCTGCGCCAGCGACTCGCCGGGTTCCGCGGTGGCTACCCAGGCGTCGAAGGCGCGGCGATCGTCTTCGCCGAGCGCTTCGCGAAACAGCTTCAGGTCGTGCTCCGCCATCTCGACGTTCTCGGCGGGGGAGTCCTTGCGCCGCTCGGCCATGGCGCGTTCCGCGGCCTCCATCTCGTCCTCGGTCGGCTTCCTGATCTCCGTGTTGTTGCCGTCCGGGAAGAGCATTTGCCAGTCCCCGCGCTGGTAGGCGAAGCCGTGCATCGTGACGAAGACGGGGCCGCCGCCGACCATCATGCTCTTACCTCCGCGGGCCTTCTCGAGGCCCACGGTCAGGTACAGCTCCTCGAACAGCGGGCAGATCGGGTCGGGAATGTTCTCGACGATCTGGCGCCGCGTCAGGATCCGGGCCGGAGGGGTCGGCACCCATTCGACCTCGATCGGCTGCGGCGGCAGGTTGGTGATGGGCCGCGACTGCAGCAGGTGGAGCCTGCCGCCGGAGATCGCCCACTCGATGTCCTGTGGTACCCCGTCGAACCGCGCTTCGACCTCGATCCCCAGGTCGACGAGGTCCCGGAGGGCCTCCGGCGACAGCGACGAACTCTCCCGTTCGGCCTCGTCGACCGCTTCGAGCCGCGTGCCCTGGTCGCCTTCCTGGACGATCTGCTGTTCCTTGGTGCTGATGATCGTTTCCGTGGCCTCGCCGGTCGCGCGGTCGACCACGTAGGTGTCGGGCGTCACCTGGCCGCCGACGACGGCCTCGCCGAGGCCGAAGCTGGCATTGACGATCGCCTCGGAGCGTTCGCCCGTCGCCGGATTCGCGGTGAAGAGGATGCCCGAGACCTCGGACGGCACCATGATCTGGACGACGACCGCCATCGCCACCTTGCCCTGGTCGATCCCCATCTGGTGGCGGTAGGCGATCGCGCGGGGGGTCCACAGCGACGCCCAGCAATCGCGCACCGCCTGTACGACCGCGTCGTCGCCGCGGACGTTGAGGTAGGTGTCCTGCTGGCCGGCGAATGACGCCTCCGGCAGGTCCTCGGCGTTGGCGGACGAGCGCACCGCGACCGGGGGGGTCGCCGGTTCCAGGCTCCGATACGCGGCGGCGATCTCGGCGGCCGCGAGGTCGGAGAGGGCCGGCGCGGCCAGGAGCTCCTGGATCGCCGCCGACGCGCTGTCGAAGGAGACGGCGCCGTTCACGAGTTCGGGCTTCGCCAGCGCCACGATCCGCTGCTGCAGTCCGTGCTCCGCCACGAAGGCCCGGTAGGCGGCGGTCGTGACGTGGAAGCCGCCCGGCACCGCGAACCCCGCGTTAGAGGCCCGCGCCAGCGAGCGGCCCTTGCCGCCCAGCAGGTCGAGATCGTCGTCGCGGGTGTCGAGCGGCCGGACGAAGGATGCGGCCGTAGCGGAAAGCTGGTCCATCGGTCTCAGTTCCAGAAGCGGTCCAGCCGCGTCCAGGACCGGATCGGGATCACTTCGCCGGTGAGGAGCGCCGAGGCGGGTGAGGCCAGGAAGAGGCAGAGGTCGGCGACGTCTTCGGGATCGGGCGGCCGCTCCAGGCGCGGCACGGGGGTGCCGTCCTCCTTCTCGGCCGGCTGGATGACGCCCCACTTCACCATCGCGGGCGTCGCGATCAGCCCCGGCGCCACGCAGTTGACGCGGATGTTGTGCTTCGCCCACTGGAAGGCGAGGTTGTTGCTCAGGCTGATGACGCCCGCCTTGGCCGCCGAGTAGTGGAGCATGCCGGGGTGGCCCTTGGTGCCGGCCACCGACGAGATGTTGATGATGTTCCCGCTCTGCTGCTCGATCATCTGCTTGCCCGCGGCGATGCAGCACAGCCAGGTGCCGGTCAGGTTCAGGTCGACGATGCGCTGCCACTCCTCGTAGGGCGTGTCCTCGGGCATGCGCGGCGTGGCGCCGCCGCCGGCGTTGTTGACCATCACGTCGAGCCGCCCGAAGGCGCCGACGGTCTCGGCGATCAGCCCGTCGACCTGGTCGGGGACCGTGATGTCGCAACCGACGGCCAGCGCCGTCCCGCCGCCGGACTCGATCTCGCCGACGACGCTGTCCAGGTTCTCCTTCTTGCGCGAGGCGACGACGACCCTGGCGCCGGCCTCGGCATAGGCCTTGGCGATGCAGGTACCGATGCCGCCGGCGCCGCCGGTGACGACGGCGACGCGATCCGTCAGGTCCAGCCTGGTCATTCCTTCACACGCCCAGTCGGGATGCCGCCGCCGGCGCCGTCTCCGGGTACTCCGGGGACGATTCGGCCTTCGCAGCCGCCGCCCGGCGGGATCACCCAGTCGCAGCCCGGCGTGTTTCCCGGGCCGTCGTCGTGGCAGGCGAGCAGCGCCGCGTAGTCGGCCTTCAGGCTCCCCGGCCGCCGCGGCGGCATGAACCCGTCCACGTGGACCTGGCCCGCTTCGAACAGCCGGGCGGTCCGGGTCGGCGCCCGGTGGCAGTCGAGGCAGGCGTTGCCTTCGATGTACGGCGTCCGCAGGTCCCAGTGCGTTCCGCCGACCACCCAGTAGGGGGCTTCAGGATCCACCCATCCCGGAAGGACCGGTTCGCTGGGATCGGACGGCAGCTTGGCGCCGTCGATCCAGGGGTCGTGCAGGAAGGCGTTGTTCTGGTGGCACTGGGCGCACTGGACTCCGGTCGGCGGCGGAATCCACGCCTTGTCGAACTCAGCGGAGTCCGGACCGGGGAGCTTCCCGGCCAGCAGGCCCCGTTCGTCCATGTGAAGGTACTCCCTGGCCTGAACCAGGTCGCCCTTCCCGTCCGGCGACTCGAAGAAGCAGGTGGCGCCCGTCGTCTTGTTGTGTCCGATCATCTGGACGGAGGAGATGCCCCTCTCGAAGAACTCCCGGCCGGCTGAACGGCAGAACCAGGCCCAGATGACGTCGTCCAGCGGGCTGCCGTCCGCCGCCTTGCCCTGCACCCTGCCGATCCGGGAGCCCACGTTGCAGTTGCCCTTGAAGTCGGGCGTGTCGCACTGGCGGTAGCCCGGACTCTCGAACACTTCGACGCCGTCGACGTGGATCGGGATGCGCACGCCCGCGCCGCAGTCGACCGTCGGCGGCACGCCGACGTGCGGGAGGCACATCGCGGCGTACTCGGATGCCGTCTCCGGCATCGTCTGCACCTTGCCTCCCGGTATGCAGGCGTCCTGGGCCACCACTGCGGGCTGCGCCATGACCGCGAGCAGCGCAGCGCCCGCGGAGGTCGTTCGAAGCCTCATTCGTCCCCCTGTTCCGGCGGTCAGTGTACCAAACCTGTAACAGTGTCTCAACTTCGAGTCAGCGCAGCGTGCTGCGCTGACGCGCTGACAGCGTGCTGAGTACGCCGTGCTTGATCGCAAGGATCGAGGCACCGCCGTTGGGCAGCGGCGAGTTCCGCGTTCAGAAGTCGTCGGGCTCGAAATCCTCGACGTGGAAGGTCTGGGTGCCTTCGAGCCATTGGCGGTACAACGAGAACGACAGTGTGCCCTGGTTGGGCCCCGGCCGGGTCACATAGCTGACTCTGTACGTCCCAGGGGCGGGAGCGTGAATCGTGGCCCGACCCGTCTCGCCTACGGGCACGCTGGCCACCGGTCCGAATACGTAGTCCAGTTCGCTGTCGCTGTGAATTCGCAGCATGCCCCCGGGCTGCTGGCCGACGAAGTGGATTGTGGGAAGCGAACCCAGGTCGATGTCGATGTGCTCAAGCGCATCTTCACGCACAAGAGCAATGCCGCGGCGGACGGTGATCTCCTCGCGACCGCTCGGCACTCCGTGGTTCAGGATCAACCGCCATTCGCCGACGGGGAGATTCGTGAACGCGAACGAACCTCCGGTGCCTATCGCCACGGTTCGCTGTTCTGCGGTCCGCGAAATCGCTGTTAGGCGCGGCTCGGAGCCGAGCTCGAGCGGGTAGATCGCCCCCTCGATCTCTGAACTGTTCGGCACCAGCTTCAGCACAACCGCGCGGCCGTCGTCCCCTGCTTGCAGGACGACGTGGCTCTCCAGGGACTTGTACCCGGGTGCTGTTGCGTACAGGTGGTAAGGCTTGGAGCCACTCGACAGGTTCTCGAACAGAAAGGCACCCTGTTCCGCCTCCGCAGTCTTGGTAGACCAGCGTGTCCAGACATCCGGCTCCCGTCCCGCCGTCAGGTGAACTTCCGCTGCGGGGCTGCCTTCCGGTAGACCGAGCACCTGTCCTTCGATCCTGTGACCGTTCCGCAGCGTAATCTCGATCTCGTTGTCGCCCGGCTTGAGCGTGTGAATGCTCGACTCCGCGCGTCCCGCCCAGGGGCGAACGGTGAACTCGATCTCCCCTGGCGGCAGAGCGGTGAAGAAAGCGGCGCTTCGAACGTTCTTCCGCTCGGCTCGGAACGCGCCGGCAGCGTCGGTTCGTATCATCTGACCACTTTCCAGGTTCCATAGAGCCAACTCGGCGCGGTCGCGCCACGCAGGCCTTTGCTTCTTGCAGCCATGGACGGCGGCGTAGGTGCTGGGCGATACGACCGGCTCACGGCCGAGGTAGCACCAATGAACGGTGGCCCCCTCCACTGGCCGGCCGCTAGGGCTCCGGACGACGCCGGTAACCGCGGCGCCCCGCCGTGCAGTGATTGCGAGAGCCGGTGCCGGGCCGGAAGACAGGTCGACGCGGTGCGGGGGGGCGAAGTAACCCGAGTGCACCGCCCTCACGAAGAAGGCGCTCCTGTGTTCGACGGTGAGCTCGAAACGGCCTACCTCATCAACGATGCTGGTCGCAGCCGGCTTGGGATATCGCCCGTCGCGGCTCCTCGAAAGTTCGAACTCGTCAAATGCGCTCACCCGGGCATTCTCAAGCGGCCGCCCGCTGGGGCCCCACACGGTGCCGCGTATCGGGAATCCGGGACGCAGCGTGACGACCGCTGCGAGCGGGTCGCCGCGGCTCCAGTCGAAGTGATCCGCGATCATGCCAGGCGCCGAAACCTGACCCCAGATGGCCTTGCAGCCCTCTGGAATCCTCAGGGTCGCGAGTTGCTGCGGGCCAACGGCGGTGCGTGTGCTCTCGCTGCCGACTTCGTTGTCGAAGCATAGTTCCTTGGACCACCAGACGTCGCCGGGGCGGCCATCGAGACCCCGGACCTCAAGCGTGAACTCCTCGGTCGTCCCCAGCACGCCGAGGTCAAGCTCCTCGTCCGGCTCCAGGAAGAACTCGGCGAGAGTCCGATCGTAGGCGCGGATGTCATACCAGCCGGAGGGCAGTCGCCGCCGAGAGTAGCTGGATTCCTCCTGCCTGAGCTGCGGTCGAGCCATCCGGCCCAGGGCGTAGTCCTGGACCTCGGATCCATCCGGCAACCTGAGGAAACGGAGTTCCACCCGGGCGTCGGGGTCGGCTGAGATGAAGGTGACCGAAGCGTCGTCGACCGGGACGGAGGCGGGCGAACCCGACGATGCGTGCAGACTCATTGCGATTAGGTCGTCCGCACGGAACATGGCCAGCAGCAGCCTCGAAGTCGAAGGGGGGATGCCGTGCAGCACGAACCCCCCATCGGGGTCCACCAGCGCCGCGGCGACGATGTCCTCGTTCTCCCCGTCGGGTTCCTTGTGAGGTATGGCTGCCACAAGGCCGTAGCCTCCCAATAGCTCGACGCCTTGAGCGTCATAAATGGCCCATGGCTCGGCGCCTTGAACACGGCCGCTGATCGTCCGGGAACGCGCCAGCCGCACGGGTCCCGAAGGATCGGGCGTGACCACGCCGCCGACGAACCCCTCGGCGGCCACGACCGTTCCGAACACCCACTGAGCCTGAGGCAGAACCGCCGTTCCCTCCGAATCCGTGTCCAGGAGGCACAGCAGGGGCTCGGGACGGCCCTGATCGGCTAGCAGGAGCACGCGCGCGCCGCGTACGGGTTCCTCCGTCGCACCGTCGACCACCGTGACGCCGCTGGTGACGCGTCCCATCGCACGCGAGCTGTCGTCGCCGTCCTGAACGAGCCCTAGCCGGCTGCTCGGAAGACGCAGGCCGTACCTGGAGCGGCCCGTATCCCTGTCGATGATCCGCATGAGGCTGGGACTGCGGAGTCTGTAGACGGCTGCTCCCTCCGCCGTCATGCCCACAAGGCCCTGCCACTCGATGTCCGCAGGGTCGTAGCACCCCTGCCCGCTCATCGTTTCGACAGCTCCTTCGAAACGGATTCGACGCTTTGATTTAACACCGCCGGCGAGATCCCGCATCGTCGAGAACGTGGCCTGGTCCGGCGGCTGCGCGGCCGTCTCCGCCTGCTGCCCGAATCCGACGCCACCGGATGCGAGGAGGACGCTGATCAGTGCTGCCGGGACAGCATTCACCTGGACGGAATCATACGATTGGGCGCGACCGGACGTCACGGGAGACGACGAGTGTATTGCGGCCCAGTTCGCTGGGCCCGACACACGCCATTGCCTGCTTCGGCGGCGCTTCCGGGTTATGCGCGGCAGCGCAGCCGGACGGCTGCGGACGCTGCTAGCCTGCTGGGCGTGCGCCAGGTCCCCTGGAGTTCGACCGGTTTCCTGCTGGCGGGCCTTCTCAACGTACCGCTCCAGGCCCAGCCGGTTGAGGCTGCGGCGGACGACCCGGCGGACCTGATTTCAAGGATCGAGGCACCGCGGGAGGCGGGAGCTAGCGACGATGCCGGCAAGAGTCTGGCCGAGCTGATGGAGGCGCACGGCATCGCGGCGCTAAGCGTCGCCGTCGTTGAGGACTATCGCCTGCACTGGGCCAGGGCCTGGGGCGTCGCCGACGAGGCGAGCGGCACTCTTGCCGACACGGAGACCCTCTTCCAGGCCGCCTCGATCAGCAAGCCGGTGTCCGCGATGGCGGTGCTCCGAGCCGTGCAGGACGGACTCTTCGACCTCGACGACGACATCAACTCCATGCTCCGCTCCTGGCAGCTCCGGGACGACGCCGAACTGCTAGCCGAGACTCCGGTGACGCCGCGGATGCTGCTGAGCATGACGGCCGGCACGACGGTTTCGGGATTCCCGGGCTACAAGCCGGACGCCGAGCTGCCGACAGTCCCCGAGGTCCTGGGACGGAAGGACGAGGAGACGCCCGCGAACACAGACCCGGTCGTCGTCGGCTGGCAGCCCGGCACCCGCTACCAGTACTCCGGGGGTGGTTCCACCATCCTGCAACTCGCTCTGAGCGACGCCATGGCCAAGCCGTTCGAGAAGCTCCTGCAGGAGGCGGTCCTGGACCCGCTCGGCATGAACCGCAGTTGCTTCTGCCAGCCCCTGCCGCCGGCACTTCACGGCAACGCGGCGCGGGCCGGCGGGTCGGCGACCAGGTCCGACGAGGACGGTGGGGAGCCACGCGCACCCTGGCACGTTTACCCGGAGCTCTACGCCGCGGGCCTCTGGACGACCCCGACGGACCTGGCGAAGTTCCTGATCGAGGTCCAGCTTTCCCTGGAGGGGCGCTCGAACCGCATCCTCACGACCGGGTTCACCCGCAAGATGGTGACACCCGGAGGCGTGGGCAACTACGCTCTCGGCTTCACCACCGGCGCCGACACGCCACACCGCCCCGCGCCACCCGGAGAAGCGGACCGTTTCTTCGGACACAGCGGCGGCAACTGGGGCTTCCGGGGCAACTTCGTCGGATCGCTCGAAGGAGGCAACGGCTATGTCATCCTGGCCAACAGCAGCGAAGCCAACCCGGTCATCTTCGTCGAGCTGCCGATCAGAATCCGGGCGGCCTACGGGTGGGAGTAGCGTCTTCGTCGCCGCGGTCCTCCTGGCCGCGGCTTGCGCCGCACCGCCGGCCCCGGACGTGACATCCGGAACCGAGCAGCTCTTCCAGGCACGCCTCGACGAACTCCGCGCCGAGCTCGGCTTCATCGGCGCTACCGCCGCCTTCGTCCTCCCGGACGGCAGCGAAGGCGTCGCCGCGACCGGCTACGCCGATCCGGACAACGATCTGCCGATGGATCCGGCGAACCGCATGCCGGCCGGCAGCATCGGCAAGACGATCGCCGCGACCACCGCGCTCAGCATGGTGAACGAGGGCCTGCTCGGCCTCGACGACCTGGCGTCGCGCTGGCTCGGCGACGAACCGTGGTGGACCCGCCTTCCCAACCACGAGACGATGACCCTCCGCCACCTGCTCAGCCACTCGAGCGGACTCACCGACCACGTCTACGACGAAGGCTGGCGCGCCGAGGCTCGGTCCCGGCGCGGTCCGGCCGGCGACCCCGACGCCTGGTTCGAGCCGCGGGACCTGGTCCAGTACGTCCTCGACAAGGAGCCCCTGTTCCCGGCCGGCGAGGGGTACGCGTACACCGACACCGGCTACCTCGTCGCGGGCCTGATCATGGAGGCGGCCTCCGGCGGCGCGTACTACGACGAGGCCAGGCGCCGCGTCCTCGACCGTCACGACCTCCCCCGCACGGTGGAGCAGATCGGCCGCACGTTCCCCGACCTCGCCCCCGGTCACGTCGGCGAGGACAACCCCTTCTCGCTGCCGGCAAAGACCGCCGAGGGCGACGTGATGGCGTTCAGCCCGCAGACCGAGTGGACCGGCGGCGGCTACGTCTCCAACTCACGCGACCTGGCCCGCTGGGCCAAGATCCTCTACGAGGAGCGTGCCCTCGACGGACCGTACCTGGAGGAGATGCTGAACTCCGGCTACCGCGGCGAAGACGCCGGCGCGACCTACGGCCTCGGCGTCTACCGTGCCGACAGCCCGTACGGCGAACTCATCGGCCACGGCGGCTGGTTCCCCGGCTGGCGTTCCACGATGTACTACCACCGGGACTCCGGCATCGCGGTGGCGGTCCAGTTCAACCAGAACGAACTCGACTTCCGCAACGAGGTCCGCGACGCCCTGCTGGCCCTCTTGCTGGAACGGCTTCCCTAGGTAGCCAGCACGTACGCCGCGGCGCCGTCGGCGGCTTCCAGGAAACGGTCGATCTCCGCGTCGCCCATCGGCGTCGAAAGCGCGCCGAAGAGACCGCGGGCGCCCATCAGCATGCCCCGGTTGAGCATCTCCCTGGCGATCTTCTGGATCTGCGGCGCCGCGGAACGGGCGGTGAACACCGCGCGGAAGTCCTTCGGCGGTTCGTTCCCCGGCACGACGGCGAAGAGCGAGCCGCGGCCGGTCGCGACGGCCTCGATGCCGTTCCGCTGGAGCACCTGCTGCAGCCCGGCGCGGACCCGGTCGCCTAGCCGATCGAACTCGGCGAAGACCTCCGGCGTCAGCCGCTTCATCGTTTCGTAGCCGGCGACCATGGTCACCGGGTTGCCGTTGTAGGTGCCGCCGTGGTGTACCAGCTCGCCGTCGCGATGGTCGAAGACCTTCATCACGTCCGCCTTGCCGGCCACGGCGCCGACCGGGAAGCCGCCGCCGATGATCTTGCCGAGCGACACGAGGTCCGGCTCGATCCCGAAGCGGTGGCAGGCGCCGCGGTAGTCGATGCGGAAGGAAAGCACCTCGTCCGCGATCAGGAGCGCGCCGCACTCCCTCGTCTTCGCCCGGATCGCCGCCACGAAATCAGCCCGTGGCGGGATCAGCCCGAGCGCGGCGGGCAGGGGATCCATGAGCACCGCCGCCAGGTCGTCGCGATGCTCGTCGATCAGGGCGCCGCAGACTTCAATGTCGTTGAGCGGCAGGGTGACGACCTCCGTCTCGAGGCTCTTCGCCATACTCGGTTCGAGCGTCGTCGCCGGCCGTTCCGACTCGCCCCAGTTCTTCGGTCGGGAGCTGTCGGAAGCCTGCGCGTAGTCGTAGATGCCGTGGTAGCAGCCCTCGAACTTCGCGATCTTGCTGCGGCCTGTCGCCGCGCGCGCGGCCCGGATCGCCAGCAGCACGCCTTCGCTGCCGGAGTTCGCGAACCGGACCTGGTCGATGTAGGGGATGCGCTCCACCAGCAGCTCGGCGAGGCGGATGTCCGTCTCGGTCGGCAATGAGAAGGCCGTGCCGCTCCCGATCACCCGGGCGACCGCTTCCGTCACCGCGGGGTGCGAGTGCCCGAGGATCAGCGAGGTGTAGTTGTTGACGAAGTCGATGCGCTCCTGGCCTTCGACGTCCGTGACGATGCAGCCGTGCCCGGACGCCGCGTAGATCGGGTACGGGTCCATGACGAGCGTGTGGCGGCTGTTGCCGCCGGGCATGACGTCGAGGGCGCGCTCGTAAAGCGACCGCGAGGCCGAGTTCTCGCCGAGGTAGCGATCGGTGCTCCGGGGGGCCGCCGTCCTGGCGGCCACGGGTCTCGAGACGTCGTTCACACTCCAGCCCTCTCTTCCGAGGTTCGACGGGGGCGACGAGTGTACTGCGGCCCGGCCGGCCTGCAGACCCGGCTCCGCTATCGTGGCGAGCCGTGAACACAGCTTCTCCGCATGCGCTCGCGGCAGCGGCCATCGGCGTGACGTGCTGCCTGGGCGCCGCCACGGCTATCCCGGCCCAGGAAGGCCCGACGCACGCGATCGCCTACTTCGGCGAACCGAAGTACGCCGCCGACGTTCCGCACTTCGACTACGTCAATCCCGACGCGCCGAAGGGCGGCGAGATGCGCACGTGGCTGCCGGGGACGTTCAACAACATCCATCCCTACGCCGACATGGGGCGCACGCCGGCCTGGGCCAACTGGCGGGTCACGGTGATCACCTCCGATCGCCTGATGATGGGGTCGGAGGACGAGCTGTCGACCCTCTACTGCCTGCTGTGCGAGACGGTCGAGGTCGCCGGGGACTACAGTTGGGTGGCCTACACGCTGCGACCCGAGGCGCGATGGCACGACGGTGTGCCGGTGACGGTCGACGACGTGGTGTGGACGTTCGACACCCTCAAGACGGACGGTCCGGTCAGCTTCAAGGCGGCCTGGCGGCACGTCGAGGGCATCGAGCGTCTCGGAGAGCGCTCCTTCCGCTTCCTTCTCGGCGCCGAGGGAAGAAGCCGCAGAGCGGTGATGGAGGCGTCCGCCTTCCTGCCGATGGCGAAGCACTACTGGCAGGACCGCGACTTCACGGCGACCAGCCTGGAGGGGCCGCTCGGCAACGGCGCCTATCGCGTCAAGGAGGTCGACCCCGGCCGCCGTCTCGTCTTCGAGCGCGTTCCGGACTACTGGGCGAAGGACCTCAACGTCAGGCGCGGCTACCACAACTTCGACCGGATCTCCGTCCTCTACTTCCGGGACATGAAGGCCGGCATCCAGGCGCTCAAGGCCCGCGTCGTCGACTACTGGCGCGACCAGGACGAGCGGGAGGTCGCCACCGCCTACGACTTCCCCGAGGTCGGCATGGGGCTCTTCAACAAGGAGACCTACCGGATGAGGATGACCTACGGGATGCACTGGTCGGTCGTCTTCAACACCCGCCGGCCGATCTTCCAGGACATACGCGTCCGCGAGGCGCTGACCCTGGCCTACAACTTCGACTGGGGCAACCGCACTCTCCAGTACGGCGCGCTGCGGCGGAACACGACGTTCTTCCTGGGCTCGGAGATGGCGGCGCGCGGCCTGCCGTCGGCCGGGGAACTGGCGCTGCTCGAGCCGCTGCGGCAGCACGTCCCCGACCGCGTCTTCACGCACGAGTTCACCCTTCCCGAAACCGACGGCTACGGCCGCAACCGGGAGGCGCTGCTGCGGGCTGGGGAGCTGCTCGAGGAGGCCGGCTGGGTCCTCCGTGACATGAGGCGCGTCGACGAGGCGACGGGAGAGCCGCTCCGGTTCGAGATCATGGTCATGCTCAGGGAACACGAACGGATGATGGTGCCGTTCGTCGACAACCTCACCCGCCTCGGCATCGACGCGACCGTCCGCCGGGTGGAGTCGAACATCTTCACGAACCGTGCGCGCCAGTACGACTTCGACATGACGATGCAGAAGATCTACACCCACCCCATCCCGCAGCCGGGCCGCACGCGCAGCTACCTGCACTCCCGGAGCGTCGACTCCCCGAACCTGTGGAACTACGCGGGGATCAGGAACCCGGCGGTGGACTTCCTGGTGGAGAAGGTGATCGGAGCCGAGACCGAAGAGGAGATGAACATCGCCGGCCGGGCGCTCGACCGGGTGCTGCTGTGGGGCTTCTACGTCATTCCCGAAGGCGCCCCCAAGGGCCGCCATCTCCTGTACTGGGACCGCTTCGGCCATCCGCCCCTGGGGCACGAGCACCTGAACTGGACCGGCTTCCCGCAGCTCTGGTGGTTCGACGAGGAGAAGAGCGCCCGCGTCGACGCGGTTTTGGGCGAGACGCGTTAGAGAGTGCTCCTCTACGTCCTGCGCCGCATCCTCCTCATGGTGCCGACGCTGGTCGGCATCCTGCTGATCAACTTCGTCATCATCCAGGCGGCGCCCGGCGGACCGGTCGACCAGGCGATCGCCCGGCTTCAGGGCACCGGCCTCGACGCCGGAGTCGGGCTTCTGGGCGGCGGTGTGGCCGACGCCACCCTGGAGACGGAGTTGACCGCCACCGGCGGCATCGACCCGGCCCTCATCGAGGAACTCGAGCGCCAGTTCGGCTTCGACAAGCCGGCCCACGTCCGCTTCGGGATCATGCTTCGCGACTACCTGCGCTTCGACCTGGGCGAGAGCTTCTACCAGGACGTCCCGGTCATCGACCTCGTCCTGGACCGGCTGCCGGTGTCGATGTCCCTGGGGCTCTGGACCCTGCTCATCGTCTACTCGGTGTCGATTCCGCTCGGCATCCGCAAGGCGACCAAGGACGGTTCGCCCTTCGACATCTGGACCAGCGTCGTCATCCTCGTCGGCTACGCGATCCCGGCCTTCATCCTCGCCGTCCTGCTCATCGTGCTCTTCGCGCGCGGCGGGATGATCGAGTACTTCCCGCTACGGGGTCTGGTGTCCGACGACTTTGCCGACCTGGGGACGTGGGCCCGCGTCAAGGACTACCTGTGGCACCTGGTGCTGCCGATCACGGCCCTGGTGGCGGGCAGTTTCGCCACCCTCACCATGCTGACGAAGAACTCGTTCCTCGACGAGATCAACAAGCAGTACGTGCTGACCGCCAAGGCCAAGGGCCTCAGGCCGCGACGCGTGCTCTACGGCCACGTCTTCCGCAACGCGATGCTGATCATCATCGCCGGCTTCCCGCGGGCTCTGGTCGGCGCGCTGTTCACCGGCGTGCTGCTGGCCGAGATCATCTTCTCGCTCGACGGGCTGGGCCTGCTCGGCTTCGAGGCGATCGTCACCCGGGACTACCCGATCATCTTCGGCACCCTCTACATCTCGACCCTGCTGGCGTTGGTGCTGCAGCTCCTGACCGACATCACGTACACGCTGACCGATCCACGGATCGACTTCGAGACCCGGGACGTGTGAGCAGCCTCTCGCAGAGGAGATGGGCCGCCTTCAAGGCGAACCGGCGTGGCTACTGGTCGCTCGGGATCTTCCTCGTCATCTTCGGCGCCACCCTGTTCGCCGAGGTGCTCGCCAACGACAAGCCCCTGGTGGTTCGCCACGAGGGACGGTTCTACTTTCCGATCGTCGCGACGTACCCGGAGACCGAGTTCGGCGGCGTGTTCGAGACGGAAGCCGACTATCGGGAGCCGTTCGTCAAGGATCTAGTCCGCGACGGCGGCGGCTGGATGATCTGGCCGCCGATTCCCTACGCGCACGACACGATCGATTACGAGCTTGCGGGGCCGGCGCCCTACCCGCCGTCGCGGCGGCACTGGCTGGGCACGGACGACGTCGGCAAGGACGTCCTGGCCGGCCTCATCTACGGCATCCGGCTGTCCTTCCTGTTCGGCCTCGTGCTCACGGCCCTGAGCTCGATCATCGGCGTGCTGGCGGGCGCCGTCCAGGGCTACCTGGGAGGCAAGGTCGACCTCTTCGGCCAGCGCCTGATCGAGATCTGGGCCGGGCTGCCGATCCTCTTCGTCCTGATCATCCTCTCCAGCATCGTCGAGTCGAACGTCTTCTGGCTGCTCGGCATCCTGGTCGCGTTCAGTTGGATGGCGCTCGTGGGCGTGGTGCGGGCCGAGGTGCTGCGCGCGCGCAACTTCCAGTACGTGACGGCCGCGCGGGCCCTGGGAGCGGGGGACCGGCGGATCGTCCGACGGCATGTCCTGCCCAACGCGATGGTCGCGACCTTCACCTTCCTGCCCTTCATCCTGACCGGGTCGATCACGCTCCTGACGTCACTCGACTTCCTCGGCTTCGGCCTGCCCGCCGACGCGCCTTCGCTGGGGAGGCTGCTCGCCCAGGGCCGCGCCAACCTGCACGCCCCGTGGCTGGGCGTCATGTCCTTCTTCACCCTGGCCACGCTCTTGACGCTGGTCATCTTCATCGGCGAAGCGCTGCGCGACGCCTTCGACCCACGGCGGACGGGGACGCAGTCGTGACGTCAACGACACCCTTCCTCGAGATCGCCGACCTCGCCGTCGCCTTCGACGGCGTCGAGGTCGTCCACGGGCTCGACCTGCGGCTCGACCGCGGCGAGTCCGTCGCCCTGGTCGGTGAGTCCGGCTCGGGCAAGTCGGTCACCGCGCTCTCGATCCTCCAGTTGCTGTCGTACCCGCGGGCGTCGCACCCGAGCGGCTCGATCCGCATCGAGGGAAACGAGGTCGTCGGCGCCGGCGAGCAGGAGATGCGCGCCATCCGCGGCAGCCGGATCTCGATGGTCTTCCAGGAGCCGATGACCTCACTGAATCCGCTTCACACGATCAGGAAGCAGGTCGAGGAGGTGCTCGCGGTGCATGGCGGTCTGAGCGGAGCCGCCGCCCGGGAACGGACCGTGGAACTGCTCGAACTCGTCGGCCTCCAGGAGGCGCGCGAGCGGCTCGACTCCTACCCGCACCAGCTCTCGGGCGGCCAGCGCCAGCGGGTGATGATCGCTATGGCGATCGCCAACGAACCGGACCTGCTGATCGCCGACGAGCCGACGACCGCGCTCGACGTCACCGTCCAGGCCCAGATCCTCGCGCTGATCAAGGAGCTGCAGGAGCGGCTCGGCATGGCGTTGCTGCTGATTACCCACGATCTCGGGATCGTCCGCGCGATGGCCGACCGCGTCTACGTGATGGAGCAGGGGCACGTCGTCGAGGAGGGCGCCGCCGATGAGGTCTTCCAGCGCCCGAACCACCCGTACACGCGCAAGCTGATCGACGCGGAGCCCCGCGGCGCCTGCCCGATCCCCGATGACGACGCGCCGCCGCTGGTCGAGACGAAGGACGTGACCGTGGAGTTCCAGCTTCGAGGCTGGCCGCGGAAGCGCTCGCTCGTCGCCGTCGACGACGTCTCGATCCGCGTCCGCCAGGGACATAGCCTCGGCGTCGTCGGCGAATCGGGAAGCGGCAAGACGACCCTCGCGATGGCGATCGTCCGCCTGCTCAGGAGCCGCGGCGAGATCGCCTTCGACGGCGTCGCGATCGACGGCCTGGGCTTCAGGCAGCTCCGGCCCCTGCGCCGGTCCATGCAGATCGTCTTCCAGGACCCGTACGGCGGCCTGTCGCCGCGGCTAACCGTCGAGGAGATCGTCGCCGAGGGCCTGGGCATCCACGAACCCGGCCTCCCGGCGGGCGAGCGCCGCGACCGGGTCGCCGAGGTCCTGACCGAGGTGGGCCTCGACCCGGAGATCGGGCGCCGCTACCCGCACGAGTTCTCCGGCGGCCAGCGCCAGCGGATCGCGGTGGCCCGCGCGATGATCCTCCGCCCCCGCTTCGTCGTTCTCGACGAGCCGACGTCCTCACTCGACATGACGGTCCAGGCGCAGATCGTGGAGCTGTTGCTCGACCTCCAGCAACGCCACGGGCTCACTTACCTCTTCATCAGCCACGACCTGAAGGTCGTCCGCGCCCTCTGCGACGAGATCGCCGTCATGAAGGACGGCCGCATCGTCGAGCACGGCCCGGCCGGGGAACTCTTCGAGGCCCCGCGCGAGGCGTACACGCAGGCGCTGATGGCGGCCGCGCTCCACTGACGGTTCCCATATGATCCCCGACGCACTGATGGGCTAGCCGCATGGCCTGGTCGGCTCGCACGCCCCCCGGTTTGCAGGGTCCGCGGCAACACAGCCATCACGGATAAACGAAAGGAGCGCGTCCATGACCCGGACGACGAGACACTCGCTGCTGGCGGCAGCGATCACCGCCTCACTGATGCTCGCACCCGCCGCCGCCGCGGCCCAGGAGGCGGAGTTCGCCGAGGACGAACAGGCCGACGCGGAGGCAGACGAGCAAGCGCCTGAACACGAGTTCGACGAACAGATCGTCGTCCTCGGCAGCCGCGCGCGCCCCCGCTCGGTGACCGAATCCCAGGTCCCCATCGACGCGATCCCGGTCGAGGACATCACGCGCCAGGGCGCCTCCGCGATCGACTACCAGTTGCGGAACCTGATTCCCTCCTTCAACGTCGCGACCCACCCGATCAGCGACGCGGCGACGCTGGTGAGGCCGTCGAGCCTGCGCAACCTGGCGCACGACCACACGCTGATCCTGGTCAACGGCAAGCGCCGGCACCGGTCGTCGGTCGTCGCCTGGTTCGGCGGGGTGACGGACGGCGCGCAGGGGCCCGACATCTCGACGATCCCGGCCATCGCCCTGCAACGGGTCGAGGTGCTGCGGGACGGCGCGTCGGCGCAGTACGGCTCGGACGCGATCGCGGGCGTCATCAACTTCCTGCTCAGGGATGACGCCTCGGGCGGCTCGATCGAGGTGAGTAGCGGCAGCTACATCGCGGGGGACGGCGCCGGCTACAGCGTCGCCGGCAACTTCGGCCTGCCGATGGGCGAGAACGGCTTCGCCAACTTCAGCTTCGAGTACGGCGAGGCCGACCCGACCAGCCGCAGCGTCCAGCGCCAGGACGCCGCCGCGCTGATCGCCGCCGGCAACCACGACGTCCGCCAGCCTGCGCAGATCTGGGGCAACCCGGCGGTCGACGATGACGTGAAGCTCTTCGCCAACATCGGTCACCGCGCCGACGGCGGCCTCGAGTTCTACGGCTTCGCCAACTTCGCCGAGAAGAAGATGACCGAGGGCTTCTTCTTCCGCAACCCGAACTCGCGGGAGAGCATCTACAGCCTCGACGGCGGCGAGACGCTCCTGATCGGCGACGTCCTCCGGGCCCAGGGCATGGGTTCGGCGAACTGTCCCGTGGTCACGGTGACGAACAACGTGCCCGACCAGGACGCCCTCGCCCAGGTGTTCGCCGACCCGAACTGCTTCTCCTTCCAGGAGATCGCTCCGGGCGGCTTCACCCCGCAGTTCGGCGGCTTCGTGACGGACAGCTCGATCGTCGCGGGGTTCCGGAAGGAGCTGGACAACGGCTTCACCTGGGACCTCTCCGCCAGCCTCGGTTCGCACGAGTCGGACTTCTTCTTCATGAACACGGTCAACGCGTCGCTCGGACCGGACACGCCGCGCGACTTCGACCCCGGCCTCTACGAGCAGGAAGACGTCAACCTGAACTTCGACATCTCCTACTCCGTGTCCGACCGACTGAGCGTCGCAGCCGGCGCCGAGTGGCGGGACGAGAGCTTCACGATCGGCGCCGGCGGGCGGCCGTCCTGGGAAGTCGGCCCCTACGCGGAGCAGGGCTTCATTCCCGCCTCGAACGGCTTCCCCGGCTTCCCCGACTACACGGCCGGAAGGTGGAGCCGCGACAACGTCGCCGTCTACGGCGATGTCGAGCTGCACGGCGAGGACGACCGCTGGGGCCTGGGCGCCGCCCTGAGGGTCGAGGACTACGACGTGTTCGGCAACACGACGAACGGCAAGTTGTCGTTCCGCCGGGAGCTGAGCGACGCCGCTGCACTGCGCGGCGGAGTCAGCACCGGGTTCCGGGCGCCGACGCCCGGGCAGCAGAACGCGCTGAACGTGCAGACGACGATCGACCCGACGACCCTGGAACTCGTCGACAGCGCCACCGTGCCCTCCACCTTCATCGCGGCGGAACTGCGGGGAGGCAAGCCGCTCGAACCCGAGGAGTCGGTCCACGCGACGGCCGGTCTGGTGATCGACAACGGGCCGTTCACGCTGACCGCCGACATCTTCAACGTCGACATCGACGACCGGCTGTCGCTGTCGCAGGTGATTACGCTCACCGAGGATGAGCGCGAGCTGCTGCTCTCGCAGGGCATCACCTCGGCGCGGAACCTCTCCTTCTTCCGCTTCTTCATCAACGACTTCTCGACCCGTACCCAGGGCATCGACGTCGTCTCGACCTGGATTCCGCTCGCCCTCGGCGGCGACACCGAGTTCAGCTTCAGCCTGAACTACACCGACACCGAGGTCACGAAGGAGTCCGACCTGCTGAGCGCCGCCGACGTGCTCTCCATCGAGCGCGGCGTGCCCCGCCTCCGCTGGAACCTCGCGGTGGGCCAGCAGGTCGGCTCGGTCGGCCTGCTCGGCCGCCTCAGCTACTACGGCTCCTGGATCGACTACTACTACACGCGGCTATGGGTGGACCCCGCGCCGCCGGTCCAGGACGCGGCCTTCATCTTCGACTTCGAGGCCACGATCCCGATAGCCGCGGACACGACGCTCTCCGTCGGCGCCCAGAACATGTTCGACACCTTCGCGTCCGCGCCCGCGGGCCTCGTCGACGTGCTGGGTTCGCGGTACAGCCCCGTGACGCCTTGGGGCTTGAGTGGCGGCTACTACTACGCGAGGCTCAACTACCGCTGGTGACGTCACACACTGGGTGCGCCGGCGTCCCATGCAGGAGGACTACTCGGCGGCCAACCGCCGATACTCATCCTCCAGCACCCACAACCGATCCTGGCCCCAGGCAGCCACCGACCCCACGCGAAACGACGGCACGCCCCACAGGCCGAGATCGAACAACTCCTCCCGGTTCCGCTCCGCCTCCTTCCGCCACGCCGGATCGTCCAGGTATCCACGACCCTCGGTCCAGTCCAGCCCGGCCTCCTCGACGATCCGCCGCAACCCCCGGTCCGAACCCGCATCGACCGCCTGCGAGAACACGAGCGTCATGAACGACCGGAAGTACTCGATGCCTCGGCCCTGCTCGATCGCCCACGGCAGCAGCGAGTAGCCGCGCTCCACCGGCTTGCCGACCGGATCGGAGATGGGGCCGAACTGAACGCCGTTCCGCCGCGCCTCGCGCGCCGCGTCGAGGAGGATGTACACGCGCTTCGACCGCTTCACCGGCAGGCCGCGCATGACCATCGGCAGGACGAAGCGGATCCGCAGGTTGACGCCGAAGGCCTCGGCGAGACGGATCACCCGCTCGGTCGAGATCCAGGTGTACGGGCTCCGAAACGACGCGAAGAAGTGGAGGTCGGGAAGGTTCGCCGCTTCGAGGGCGCCGGCCGGAACCGGCTCCTCGAGCAGCCGCGGCTGCGAGTAGATCGGCGCGCCTGCTGACCGCCGCGCCCCCAGATCGGCAAGCCGCTCCTCCAGATACGAGAGTCGATCGATGCCCCAGGTCCACTCGCCGCCGTAGAAGCAGGTCCCGCCCAGATAGTGGCCAAGATCGGCGCGCCGTTCCGTGCCGGCAGTGAGCGTGGCTTGGAGCGTTGCGTCCGTCACTGTGCCCTCGTCCGCTGCGACGGACTCGCCACCCCACAACGCCTTCCCCAGAACCACCGCCGCCTCCAGAGTCGCCACCGACCCCGGTTTCTCCAGCTCCTCCAGCGTCGCCACCAGTTGCCGCTGTACGCTGACCACCCGCTCCGTGTCCGGCCGCTCTGCCGACGTCACATGGAAGCCCGCCTTCTCTGCCAGCCGCCGCGCATCGACCAGCGAGTACGACTCCAGCAGCGCCCGCGCCGGCGCCGCCCAGTCCTCCGGCGGCTCGACCAGCCAGGTCACCACCTCGACGTCGTAGCGCTCCTGGAGCTTCACCAGCGCCTGCGCCAGGAGATGCGAATACGGATCGTCGACCTGGTGGAAGAACTCGATCCGGTGCGGCTCCCCCTTCCGCCGACGTTCCCGCTCCGCGCGGGCCCGGGCCTTATCACGCCGGCGCTCGTCGAGGAGATGGGTGGAGAACTGCTTCGAGGCGAAGGACTTGATCGACATGAGTGCTCCCGGGTGCGATGGGACGGCGAGGCTATCGCTGGGTGCGCGGGTCTTCTGACCCGCTGCCGCCGAAGGCGACCAGGAAGAACGTCGCCGGCGAAGCCGGCGGCCGCATTCTCCGGCCTCCGCCGCTCCGCGGCTTTGGCCGATGGGCGGGTCAGAAGACCCGCGCACCCAGAGCACTGCCTTGCCGGGCGCTACGATCCAAGGCAGTTCGATCCCGCCTCGCAGACTCGGAAGCACGATGCGGTCCCCAGCCTCGCACCCAACGCCAGGCCTCCTACTCGCCGCCGTGGCTCTCGCGATTGCCGCCGCAGCGACCCAGGCCCAACTCGCCCCCGGCACTACCTTCCGCGACTGCGACGTCTGTCCCGAGATGGTCGTCGTGCCGGCCGGCTCCTTCGTCATGGGCTCGCCGGCGGACGAACCGGGCCGCTACGACGACGAAGGCCCGGCCCGCGACGTAACGATCGCCGAGCCCTTCGCCATCGGCGTCCGCGAGGTGGTTGCGAGGGCTACGAAGCCGGAGACGAGGGCCGCGGCCGCGGCAGCTATCCCGTGCTCAACGCGAACTGGGACAACGCCCGCGCCTACGTCTTCTGGCTGACCGCGGTGACCGGCGAGGCCTACCGTCTGCCGAGCGAGGCCGAGTGGGAATACGCCGCGCGCGGCGGCACCTCGACCCGCTATAGCTGGGGCGACGAACCGAGCGCCGCGCACGCCAACGGCGAGCAGGACCACGGCTGGCCCGACGACGGCCACCGCTACACGGCGCCGACCGGGTCGTTCACGCCGAACCCGTTCGGGCTGTACGACACCCACGGCAACGTCTGGGAGTGGACGGCCGACTGCTGGAACGACAGCTACGAAGACGCTCCGAGCGACGGCAGCGCCTGGCTCGACGGCGACTGCGTCGGCCGCGTGACCCGCGGCGGCGCCTACAACGGCGGCCCCGCCTACCTGCGCTCCGCGATGCGGCTCGAGATCTACTCGCGCTTCCGGAGCTACTTCATCGGCTTCCGGGTGGCGCAGTCGCTGGCGCCCTAGACCGGCGCTCCGCGCCGCAAGGTCGCCGGCCTGCGGCCGGCACTCGGGACTATCCAACCCGTTGGATCCGAGCGCGTTTCGAGCCCCCGGGCCGGGCGACTGTGCTAGCTTTTCCAACAGCGTTTCAAGTCCGCTATCCACGCGATAGCTCCCCACCGAGCCGATCAAACACCCCGGCTCCAGTCGAGCGCGGGGTGAGTGAACCCATAACCACTGCTTGGGGAGACTGCGCCATGAAGAAGCGACTCGGAAACGGTTTGACGGCAGCCGGCATCGTCGCCCTGGCTGTCCTGCTCTGCGCCGGCACCGCCCTGGCGCAGAACGGACCGTCCGTCCAGGGGACGATCAGCGAGAAGGAATCGGGCGCCCTGCTCCCCGGCGCGGAGGTGTCGCTTGACGGCACGCCATACCGCACGCGATCAGGCAGCGACGGCCGCTACCGCCTCGACGGCGTGCCCGCGGGCGACTACACGCTCGTCGTGAACTACGTCGGATTCGAGGACTTCGAAGCCGCGGTGACGGTCACGGCAGGCGAAACGGCGTCCATGCCGATCGAGCTCGACGCCCGCTACGAGTTCGCCGAGGAGATCGTCGTGCAGGCCGTCCGCTTCGGCCAGAGCAAGGCGCTGAACGACCAGAAGCAGGCGATCAACATCAAGAGCGTCCTCTCCGAGGAGCAGATCCAGAGCTTCCCCGACCTGAACACCGCCGAGGTGCTGCAGCGCGTCAGCGGCGTCGCGATCACGCGCGACAACGGCGAAGGCCGTTTCGTCTCCATGCGCGGCACGCCCTCGGCGATGACGAACATCACGATCAACGGCCAGCAGGTGGCGTACTCGAACAGCGCGAATCGCATGGTCGAGCTCGACGTCATCTCGGCCGCGCAGTTGACCGGCATCGAGGTGACGAAGGTCCTGACGCCCGACATGGATGCCGACTCGGTCGGCGGCGCGGTCAACCTGAAGACGCGGAGCGCGTTCGACCAGCCGGACGGCGTGACGAACTTCACGCTGGGCGTGGGCGACAACTCGATCGCCACCGGCACGCACTCCCGCTCGGCGTTCAACTACTCGACCGTTGGGGGCGCGAACGACAACCTCGGGTTCTCGATCGGCGTCAACTTCGCCCGCACCGCGGCCGAGCGCCACAACAACGAGCACAAGTGGGGAAGCGAAGACACCGTCGGCGGCGTCGAGATTCCCTGGGCCCTGACCAACACGGAGGCTCAGTTCTCGGCCAACGACCGGGACCGCTACGGCGCCAACGCGCGCCTCGAGGTCCGGATCAACGACAACCACAAGCTCGACTTCAGCGTCGTGCAGAACTACCGCGAAGACGACCAGGACCGCCAGATCACGCGGATTCGCTGGGACAAGGGCAACTACGTCAGCCCGACGGAGGTCGAAGGCCTGCGGCTCGTGAAGTCCCTGCACGATCGTCTCGAGGAGCAGGAGATCACGGCCTACAGCGTCAGCGGGGAGCACCGGCTGGGCCTGTCCGTGCTCGACTTCTCGCTGTCGACGAGCGGCGCCTTCACCAAGAAGCCGGAAGGACAGCTCAAGCCGGAGTTCCAGGCCCGCGGGTTCGACCTGAACGTCACCGACATCGGCGGCAAGGCGCCGGGTTGGGATTCGAGCCGGCAGGACATCCACGACAGCGGCGTCTTCGAGTTCGACGCGGTGGACGAGAAGTTCGAGAACACGACCAGCACGATCGACACCGCCAAGCTGGACCTGACCAGGCCGATGCAGTGGGGCAGCGACACCGGTGAGTTCAAGGTCGGCGTGAAGCTCCGCGCGCTGCACAAGGAGCGCGCCGACCTGCGCTCGAAGTGGAAGTGGAAGGGCGACAACCTGTTCCTGGACCAGTTCGAATCCGGCGGCGCCAACATCACCGAGGGCGGCTACAACCTCGGCAGGGAGTACAGCCGCGCGGGCTTCCGCTCCTTCTTCTACGGCAACCAGGGCCCGGGCGGGTTCGTCGAGGAGGTCCGCAACGACGTGAACCTCGGCGAGCCGTACAACGCCGAGGAAGACATCACCAGCGCCTACGCGATGACCACTCAGCAGTACGGAAAGCTGACGATGCTCTTCGGCCTCCGCGGCGAGTTCAACGACCTCGACTACTCGGCGGCGAACCTCGTCGTCAACGACGACGACGTGCTCAGGAACACGCAGGAGAGCGTGTCGCGGTCCTACGACTTCGTCTATCCCAACCTGCAGTTCCGATACGCCGTGTCGGACGAGACGCTCGTGCGAGCCGCCTTCACGCGCAGCATGGCCCGGCCCAACTTCTGGGATTCCATGCCGTTCTCCTACACCCACACGGACGACGAGGAGATCATCCGCGGCAACCCGCACCTCGACCCGGCGCTCGCGAACAACCTCGACTTCCTGGTCGAGCGCTTCTTCGACAACGTCGGCATCATCTCCGGCGGCGTGTTCTTCAAGAGCATCGACGACTTCAACTTCATCACCGCGACGACCCAGCGCGGCGGGGAGTTCGACGGCTTCGACGTGGAGCAGCCGGTCAACGGCGGCAACGCGGACCTGATGGGCTTCGAAGTCGCCTGGCAGCAGCACTGGGATTCCGGCTTCGGCATCTACGCGAACTTCACGTACACCGACGTGATGAGCATCGACCTGGGCGAGCAGACCGACCGGGACGACATCAACGTGCTGCCGGAACAGCGGGAGACGATGGGCAACCTCGCGCTCATCTACGAGAAGAACCGGATCCTCACGCGGCTCGCCCTGAACACGAGCGGCAGGTGGCTGAGTGAGGTCGGCGACGAGGCCGGCTCGGACGAGTGGAACGACTCGGCGATGTACCTCGACTACTCCTTCACCTACCTCTTCGACAGCGGTCTCGAGCTGTTCCTGCAGGCCAACAACCTGACGGAAGAGGTGGTCTACCTCTACCGGGGCATCGCGAGCCGCGCTTCCCAGTACGACATCACCGGCCGGACCTTCAACGCCGGCATGCGCTGGTCTTTCTAGGTTGCGCTAGGGAGTGGACACGCCGTCCCTCCACTTCGTCGACTACCTGATCATCGGGGCGAGCCTCGTCCTGTCGGTCGGGGTCGGCGTCCGCTTCGCGAAGGCCCAGTCGACGACGTCCAAGTACTTCGCCGCCGGCCGCAACGTGCCAGTGTGGGCGATCGGCCTGTCGATCTTCGCGACGCTGATCAGCAGCATCACGTTCCTGGCGTACCCGGGCGACGGTTTCGCCGGCAACTGGGTGCGCCTGGTGCAGGGGCTGATGGTGCCGATCGTCGTGCTGCTCGGCATCGGCTTCATCGTGCCGATGTACCGCAAGGTCATCGGCCTCAGCGCCTACGAGTACTTCGAGCGGCGGTTCGGCTACCTCGCCCGGCTCTACGCCTCGCTGGCGTTCGTGCTGGCGCAGTTCGCCGGCATGGGCTCGGTGTTCTTCCTGCTGGCGCTGGCGGTCTCCAGCATGACCGGCATCGGCGTCGTGACGGTGGTCCTGGTCCTCGGCCTGGTCGTGACCGTCGTGACCCTCCTCGGCGGGATGGAGGCGGTCATTTGGCTCGACGTGATCCAGGGCGTGCTCCTCATCCTGGGCGGCCTCGTCACCCTGCTCGTCATCGCGGTCAAGCTCGACGGCGGCCTGGGCCAGGTGTTCACCGTCGCGGCGGCCGAGAACAAGGTGAGCCTCGGCTCGTTCGACTGGAACCTGGTCGAGCTGACCTTCTGGGTGATGGCGATCAACGGCATCTTCTACGCCGTCCAGAAGTACGGCACCGACCAGACGATGGTGCAGCGCTACCTGACGGCCAGGTCGGACAGGGAGGCGATCCGGGCCTCGATCGGCGGCGTCCTGATGGTCGTGCCGGTGTGGGTGCTGTTCATGTTCATCGGCACCGCGCTCTACGCCTTCTACCAGGGTCAGGCATCGCTGCCCGACGGCCTGCGCGCCGACGCCGTGTTCCCGCACTTCATCCTGAACGAGATGCCGGTGGGCGTCGTCGGGCTGATCATCGCGGCGCTGCTGGCCGCCGCGATCTCGTCGCTCGACTCGGACCTCAACTGCCTGGCGGCGGTCGCCGTCGACGACTACTACAAGAAGCTCCGGCCCCGGAGCAGCGAACTCCAGCGGGTTCGCGTGGGGAAGCTCGTCGTCACGCTGTCGGGAGTCGGCTCGATCGTCGTCGCGCTGATCTACGTCGCCGCCGGCGACGCCGGCGTCCTGGCCACCGTGTTCGCGCTCTACGCGATCTTCTCGGGCGGCATCGCCGGGATGTTCCTGCTCGGCATCTTCGTCCCGCGCGTGAACAAGGAGGGGCTCTACGTCGGCATCGGCGTCTGCGTGCTGTTCACCGCCGCGGCCCTGTTGACGTCGACCGAGTTCAGCCTCGGCGGCGAGCCGCGCATCTGGCTCGACCTCGGCCCGCTCAACTACACGCAGCACAACTACATGCTCGGCGTCTACAGCCACATCGTCCTGTTCGGCGTCGCCTGGGCGGCGAGTTACTTCTTCCCCGCGCGGGACGTGGACAGGAACCTGACCTATGCTGGTTGGAAGGACCGGAAGCGAAGGGGGGTGCCAACGTGATGAAGAAGCCACACACTGGGTGCCCGTCTTTGTCCGCTGGGTGCGCGGGTCTTCTGACCCGCTTGCCGCCGAAGGCGGCGTCAGAATCGCCGCCGGCGAAGCCGGCGACCTTGTTCTCCGGGCTACGCCGCTCCGCGGCTTCGCCCGCAGGCGGGTCAGAAGACCCGCGCACCCAGAGCTACGGCATCGGCGTGGCAGTTCTCTCCCTCCTCCTCCTCGCCGCCTGCGCCCCCACCTACGACTCCACACCCGCAGCCGACACCACCCCCCAAACCCCATGGAACGTCGTCCTCTTCCTCGCCGACGACCTCGCCTGGAACCAGGTCGGCTACCACGGCACGACCTTCTACGAGACTCCGACGATCGACGCCGTCGCCGCCGCCGGCATGACGTTCTCCAATGCCTACTCGGCCAACCCCGTCTGCTCGCCCACTCGCGCCAGCCTGATGACCGGCAAGAACCCGGCACGCCTCCAGATAACCGACTACATCCCCGGCAGTCCCTACCCCTACGCCCGCCTCCTCCGGCCCGCCGAAGTGCCGGGCCTTCCGCTCGAAGAAGTCACCCTCGCCGAGCTCTTCAAGTCCCAGGGCTACGCGACCGGCCACTTCGGCAAGTGGCACCTGAACGTCGACAAGGAGTACGTGCCGGGCCGCCCGATGGACCCCGCCTCCCAGGGCTTCGACGACATCCTGACCACCGTCAAGCCCGAGTACGAAGACGACCCCCTGGGTGACGCCCATCACGCCCGCGAGATCACCGATCGGTCGCTCGCCTTCCTCGACGCGAACCGGGACAACCCATTCTTCCTCTACGTCACCCACCACGTCGTCCACCGGCCGCTGCTCGAGGACCCGAAGCTGATCGCCAAGTACGAGGCCAAGCCCGGCGCCGACGACCCCGTGAACAACCCGATCATGGGCGCGATGATCGAGACGATGGACACCGGCTTCGGCCAGATCCTCGACCGCATCGAGGAGCACGGGCTGACCGAGCGGACGATCGTCATCTTCTACTCCGACAACGGCGGCTTCGAGCAGCTCCAGGCCCAGGACCCCTTCCGCGGCGGCAAGGCGATGATCTGGGAAGGCGGCATCCGCGTGCCGCTGGCCGTCAAGTGGCCGGGGGTCGTGGAGCCCGGCAGCACGAACGACGACCTGATCACCTCGGACGACTTCTTCCCGACGATCGCCGACATCCTCGACGTCGACGAGCTGCCCGCCGACATCGACGGCCTGAGCCTCCTGCCCGTGCTCGACGGAAGCGGCTCGCTCGACCGCGACACGCTCTACTTCCACTACCCGCACTACCACCACCTCGGCTACATGCCGGCCGGAGCGATTCGCCAGGGCGACCACAAGCTGATCGAGTGGTTCGAAGGCACGATCGCCGGCATCGGCCCCGCGGTCAGCCTCTTCAACCTGAAGAAGGATCCCGGCGAGACGACCGACATTGCCGCCGACAAGCCCGACCTCGCCGACAGCCTCCTCCAGCAACTCGCCACCTGGCGCCAGGAAGTCGGCGCCGGCGAGATGACGATCAACCCCGGCTACGAGAAGGCCCGCCACGACTGGCGCTTCGTCGACGAACACGGAGGCGACGCCAGATGAACTCCGCTGGGTGCGCGGGTCTTCTGACCCGCTGCCGCCGAAGGCGGCGACAGAATCGCCGCCGGCGAAGCCGGCGACCACTTTCCCCGGGCTACGCCGCTCCGCCGCTCCGCCCGCAGGCGGGTCAGAAGACCCGCGCACCCAGAGAACAGCCGCCGGCATGGCGGGTTTCCCTGCCGCAGTTGGCGAGCCCGAAGGCCAACCCGCATGACTGACCTCGACCGAAGAACCCTGCTCGCAGCCGCCCTCGGCCTCGCCGCCACCGCCGCCACCCGCCCTCTCCGCGGCCAGCAACAACAACCCGGCCCCCTGGAAAAGACCTTCGAAGACGCCAAACCCCTCAACCTCCGCATCACGGACCTCAAGACCTTCCTCGTCGACGCCGGCAACGACGAGAACTTCGTCTTCGTCAAGCTCTACACGAACCAGGGGATCACCGGCCTCGGCGAAGGCACCCTCGCCAACAAGGGCGAAGTCGTCGCCGCGGCCATCGAGAACCACAAGCGCTACCTCGTCGGCAAGGACCCGACCGAGATCGAGCGCCACTGGCGCGGCATGTTCATCGGCCCGCGCTACCGCGGCGGCCCGGTGCTCATGTCGGCCCTCTCCGCGGTCGAGATCGCCATGTGGGACATCCTCGGCCAGGCCCTCGGCCAGCCGATCTGGCAGCTCCTCGGCGGCAAGGCCCGCGACAGGGTGCGGCTCTACTGCCACGAGGGCTACCTCGAACGGATCAGCCACCGCAAGAAGCGCCGCGCCGCCGACTACGAGGAGGAGCTCGACCTCTGGCGCCAGAAGAAGGAAGCCGGCTGGACCTGCGTCAAGGGCGGCTTCTACCCGGGCGGCCGGCCGATCAACCACCGCGTGTCGATCCGCCGCGGCGTCGAGCACCTCGCCCGGGTGCGAGAGATCGTCGGGCCGGACTTCGACATCATCGTCGAGGCGCACGGCAAGCCGACGCCGCTCTCCGCCGTCGAGTTCTGCAACCGGGTGGAGGAGTACCGGCCGTTCTGGGTGGAGGAGGTCACCCAGCTCGAGAACGAGGTGATCGAGGAGGTCCGCCAGATCCGCGCCCAGACCCGCGTGCCGCTGGCGACCGGCGAGCGCCTCACCTCGCGCTACCACTTCGCGCCGCTGTGCTCGGAGCGGCTCGTCGACGTGATCATGCCGGACGTCGTCCACGTCGGCGGCATCTCCGAACTGCGCAAGATCGCGATCATGGCCGAGGGCTTCCGCGTCGACGTGTCGCCGCACAACCCGCAGAGCGAGGTCAGCACGCTCGCCTCCATGCACGTCTGCGCGTGCACCCCGAACTGCACCATCCTCGAGATCGGCAGCGGCCAGGACCCGTTCTGGCAGGACCTCTTCCACGGCGGCCACTTCTCCTACGAACGCGGCTTCGCCAAGCTCCCCAGCCGCCCCGGCCTCGGCATCGACCTCGACGAGGAAGTCGCCGCGAAGTTCCCGTACGAGCCGAAGAACTGGAGCACCTTGTCGACGGAAGATGGCGCGTTTGTGGATCGATAACACTGGGTGCGCGGGTCTTCTGACCCGCTGCCGCCGAAGGCGGCGGGAGAATCGCCGCCGGCGAAGCCGGCGACCCTGTTGTCCGGGCTGCGCCGCTCCGCGGCTTCGCCCGTGGGCGGGTCAGAAGACCCGCGCACCCAGAGCAACGGCGTCGTCTTGGTGTACGGCCCTGCTACTCGCCACTACCCTCGGCTGCGCGGCGCCAGCGGACGACCGCACCACCGAACTAGCCGCCCGCGAAGCCGGCAACCCCGGCGGCGAGAACTACGGCGAGTTCGGTCCGCCGGACGCCTACGAAGGCGACTCCCCGCACCCGTTCTACGGCGCCGAGAACGAGTGGAGCCGCCGCATGTTCGACGAGCGCTCGGCCGACCTCTACTACAAGCGCCGCGGCCAGCGGCAGCTCCTCGAGATCCTGGACGGCAACCCAACCCGGGCGCTCGAACTCGCCGACGCCCGCGTAGCCGCCGACCCCGCCGACGCTGAATCGCACTTCATCCGCGCCGTGGCTCTGACCCGACTCGACCAGATCGACGAAGCCGAAGCCGCCATGCAAGCGGCCCTCGACGCCGGCATGCCCTTCGGCCGTTTCCTGGCCGGCCCGCGGGATCTACTCGCCCCGCTCGCCGCAACTGCGACCTTCGCGCTGCACGCGGCGAGCCCGAACAACGAGATCGTCCACGGCCCGATGCTCGGCGCCGTCACCGGCACGACGGCCAGCGTCTGGGTCCGCACCGCCGACGCGACCGGCTTCGAAGTCGTCGCCACAGCCGGCGGCGACCGCTACAGCGCCTCCGGCACCACGACCGTCGATCAGGACTACACCGGCACGGCCACCCTCGCCGGCCTCTCGCCGGACACCACCTACAGCTACCGGATCCTCGTCGGCGCCGGCACGGCGCCAGGGCCCCAGCCGCACTCGCAGCCGCCGTCCCAGGCACCCAGCTACACCCTCCGCACCGCGCCTCCCCCCGGACCCCAAGGCACCGTCACCATCGCCTTCGGCGGCTGCGCCGGCTACACGCCCGCCAACGAACGCATGTGGGACACGATCGCCGCCCACTCCCCGCAGGCGCTGCTCCTCCTCGGCGACAACGTCTACATCGACCTGCCGGAGCAGCCCGGCCCGTTCCACGACTACACCTACTACCAGCGCCAGTCCCGCCCCGAGTTCCGGCGCCTGGTGAGCGCGACCCCGGTCTACGCCGTCTGGGACGACCACGACGCAGCCTTCGACGACATCTGGCTCGGCCCCTACGTCGACCGCCCGGCCTGGAAGCAGCCGATGGTCGAGCACTTCCAGCGCAACTGGAACAACCCGGCTTCCGGGTCGGAGTCCCACCCCGGCGTCTGGTTCCGGTTCTCGCTCGGGGACGTCGACTTCTTCCTGCTCGACGGCCGCACCTACCGGACGAACCCGTTCGTCGAGGAGCGCACCATGTTGGGCCCGGTGCAGAAGGCCTGGCTGTTCGACGGGCTACGCGCTTCCGAGGCCACCTTCAAGGTGATCGCCAGCCCGGTGGCGTGGGCCGACGGCGCCAAGCCCGGCAGCCGCGACACCTGGTCGGGCTTCCCGGAGGAGCGGGAGGAGATCTTCCGCTTCGTTGAGGAGAACGGCGTCACCGGCGTGGTGCTGCTCTCGTCGGACCGGCACCGGTCCGAGGCGTGGGCGATCGAGCGTGAGAGCGGGTACGCCTTCCATGATCTCCTGAGTGGGCAGTTGACGAACATTCATACGCACCCGGTGGAACCGGGGGCGCTGTTCAGCTACAACCTGAAGGACTCGTTTGGACTGCTGACGTTTGAGACTGCGGGGGAGGAGCCGCGGGTGACGTACCGGATCTACTCGATTGATGATGAGTTGATTGAGACGCTGGTGATTCCGCACTCCGACTTGGCCGTCAGCAGCGAAGACGGGGGACAGTCATGAGCCGCGCCGCGGGCACTGGCTTCCCTCTGGGTGCGCGGGTCTTCCGACCCGCCTGCTGGCCGGAGCCGCGGAGCGGCGTAGGCCGGCGAAGAAGTGGTCGCCGGCTTCGCCGGCGGCGACTCGAAGCCGCCTTCGGCGGCGGCGGGTCAGAAGACCCGCGCACCCAGCGAGCGGCCGTTGCAGCCGCCTTCCTTCTTCTCCTCGGCCTCGCCGCCTGCAGTCCACCTCCCGACGACGTCACCAGTGGCGTGGAAACCACAGCCCTCTGGCTCTTCGACGAACCCGCCGGCCTCTACCCGAGCCACACCCTCGACGACATGTCCGACAACGACATGGTCCTGACCCTCGGCCTCGGCGCCCAGGTCGCGCCTGGCCGCTACGGCAACGCGCTCCTCCTCGCGCCACTCGATCCGCCGCTCGATGTGCCCCCGGCGGAAGAGAAGCCCGGTGAGTTCGGTCTCGCACGCCTGCCGACGCCCGAAGGCCGCACCGTTGAGCCGCTGAGCTGGTTCACCGCCCACTTCGCGGCGCTCATGACCTCCGGCGAGAACCACCTCCGCAAGCAGGTCGGCCACAAGAACCCCACTACGAGGGCGATCAACCTCGGCGACTTCGACTGGACGGTCGAGTTCTGGCACTCCCCGGGCGATGCCGCCTTCGGCGGGAGCCGGCCAGAGGGCCGGCGCACCGACACGCCGGCCGACGCCTCGTCCACTGCGGGCGAAGCCGTCGTCTTCGAGATCGGCACCGGCCCCCGCGGCGAGAACGACATCGTCACGCAGCTCACCTGGTCCGCCGACCGCGCCCACTTCATCTTCGTCAACCAACCCGCCGGCGCCTCCATCGACATACCAACCACTGCCCCCGCCGCTGCCACCGCCACCTGGCACCACTACGCCTTCACCTACGACGCCACCACCGACCAGCTAAGCCACTACGTCGACGGCGCCCTCCAGCCGCAACCACCGCCAACCCCCCTCCAAGCCCTCCCCGAAGGCGAAGAGGCCTACTTCACCCTCGGCACCGACGCCCTCTGGAACAACCGCCTCACCGGTCTCCTCGACGAGTTCCGCGTCAGCCGCGGCCTCGTCTACACAACCGACTTCGACCCACCCGCAACCTTCGCCACCCACCCCGAACCCGTCGAACTCACCCAAGGCCCACCGCTCCTCTTCGCGGACTTCGCCGACACCTCCGTCGCCGCCGCCTCCGACCTCACAGACGCCGACGCCGCTTCCCCCACCCCCCTACACCTGGCCACCCGTAAACACCTCTTCATCGACGCCGCCCTCCTCGCCGACACCGGCGACGCCACCTTCACCGTCAACCCGCCACGCCGCGCCGAGCGCGTGATCGACAACATCAAGGGCACGTTCCGCAAGCACCTCACCGTCGCCTCCGGCGACGACGGCGTCATCCGCATCTACAACTCGCGGGAAGAGGACCACCTCGCCGTCTACACCTCGACCGACGGCGTCCACTTCGATCGGCCCGACCAGGGGCGCGGCGAGATCAACGGCCATCGCAACATCGTCATCCCCGACATGGTGGGCGGCCTCGGCAACCCCTTCTGGGACCCGCAGGCGCCGCCCGACGAGCGCTGGAAGTACCTCACGGACTACCAGCGGCGCGGCCTCTACCTCTACACCTCGGCCGACGGCTACGACTGGACGCGGCGGCGCAACATCGTCCTGCCGTTCCGGTCCGGCACCCAGAGCAGCACCTACTACGACGACCAGCGGCAGGTCTACATGTCCTACCACCGCTCCGGCATCTTCCACACGCCCGGCGGCGTGACGCAGCGCAGTTCGGTGGTCACGGAACACGAGGACCTGCGCTTGACCCAGCCGTTTGAGCCGCTGACGCAGCAGGAGTACCTCGACCTGCGCGCCGAGTACCCGCTCCGCGACCCGCTGCCGTGGTGGGTGGACAACGGCCCGCTGACGCCGGGCGGGTTCGGCATGGAGTATCCGCACCTCTTCGACCCGACCCCCGAGGACCCGGTGGGCACCGACTTCTACCTCACCAAGGCGATGAAGTACCCCTACGCCCCGGACACCTACCTCGCCTTCCCGGTGGGCTACTTCCACTACTACGGCGACGGCCCGGAGGCGCGCACGGTGCTGGGCCTGGAGGAGCGCGGCCTCGGTTCCGGCCCGCTCGAATCCCAGATCGCTGTCAGCCGCAATGGACTCGACTGGAAGCGCCACCCCGAGCCGGCCTACGTGGGCATCGGCCGCCACCAGGGCCGCGACGTGGTCACCGCCTACATCGGCCACGGCATGATCCGGCGCGGCGAGGAACTCTGGCAGTACTACTTCGGCGAGACGCACTACCACTCGCCCCACACCCAGGACCCGGACGGCCGCGGCGTCTACCGGCTCGTCCAGCGCCTCGACGGGTTCATCTCGCTCGACAGTGCGTACGGCCACGAGACCACCGTCGTCACGCGGCCGCTCACGTTCGAGGGCGACCGCCTGCAACTCAACGTCGACACCGACGCCGTCGGCTACCTGCAGGTCGGCTTCCTGGACGAGCGGGGCCGACCGATCGAGGGCTACACGGTCGACGACTGCGTCTACGTCAACGGCGACTTCATCGCGAAGGAAGTCGACTGGCTGGAGACCGGGGCCGACGTGTCCCCGCTGGCCGGGCGGACCGTGCAGGTGGTGTTCCGCATGCGCGGTGCGAAGCTCTACGCGATGCAGTTCGTGGAAGGAGGATAGGGAGATGTCACACGACTACTACCGCCGTACCTCTGGGTGCGCGGGTCTTCTGACCCGCTGCCGCCGAAGGCGGCCGACAGCAACGTCGCCGGCCTTTGGCCGGCGGCCCTATTGTCCGGGCTGCGCCGCTTCGCGGCTTCGCCCGAGAGCGGGTCAGAAGACCCGCGCACCCAGAGCACCCATCGTCGCCCTGGCCACCCTCCTTCTCCTAACCCTCACCACACCCACTACCGCCACAACCGGCCCCCAAACCACCGAAGTCAACCTCGACGCCTACACCCAGATCCTCCACGTCTCCACCACCAGCGGCGACGACGCCACAGCCACCGGCACCACCTCCGCCCCCTACGCCACCCTCACCGCCGCCCTCGCCGCCGCCAACGCAACCGGCACCAACCGGACAGCCATCCTCATAGCCGCCGGCACCTACCCAACCCACAACCTCACCCTGCCACCCAACACCGACCTCTACGGCGGCTTCAACCCCACATCCACCGACTGGCCCAGCAACCGCGACATCCAGGCCCACCCAACCATCCTCGACGCCCAGGGCCAAGACCGCGTCCTCACCATCTCCGGAGAAGCCAACACCAACCGCCTAGACGGCCTCCACATCCAGGGCGGCCAGGTCCGCGCCCCCGGCGGCGGCATCCTCATCGACGGCGCCTCACCCGTCCTCTCCAACAACGTCTTCACGGGCAACAGCACCCTCACCCCCGCCGCTTGGGCCCCCAAGTACCTCCACGAAACAGCCCACGACGGCGGCGCCATCTACTGCCGCAACGGCGGCGCCCCGGAGATCCGCAACAACCTGATCGCCGAGAACGGCACCGAAACCGGCCGCGGCGCCGGCATCGCCTTCGACGGCGAGTGCGGCGGCGTGATCGCCGACAACGCCATCATCTACAACGTCGCCGGTGCCGCCGACACCATGCGCAGCAGCGACGGCGGCGGCATCTCCGTCTTCAACTGGTCGTCGCCCGAGATCACCGGCAACGTCGTCCTCGGCAACTGGGCGCTCAACAACAACGACGGCGGCGGCATCTTCGTCGCCTACTGGTCCTCGGCCAGGGTCCGCGACAACGTCATCGTCGCCAACTTTGGCAACGACGACGGCGGCGGCCTGTTCGTCGGCGGCCAGGAACACCGCTACGACCGGCCGTTCGACCCGATGCCGAGCGCGGAGGACTTTTTCGTCGAAGTCACCGGCAACCGCTTCTTTGGCAATACCGACGGCTCCGGCAACTCCAGCGCCCTGCGCATCACGATGGAGAGCCGCGGTCGGGTCGAGGGCAACGTCGCCGCGCTCAACGGCGGCTTCTACCTGCAGCGGAGCGAGCTGGAGGTCGTGGACAACACGATCCTCGAAGACACGCTGCTCATCGAGACCAAGGAGGGGCTCGAGCCCACGCGCTTCAGCAACAACATCGTCACCGGGTCGCTTCAGAGCGACGGCACCGCGATCGTCACCGCGTCCCTGATCCGCGACGGTTCCGTGGGCGAAGGCAACGAGGCGGGACTGGCAGAATTCCTCGACGACGGCCGGGAACTCCAGATGCTCAGCGCCTCCTGGTCTGCGGCCAGCCACCAGACCCAGGTCATCGTCGCGGATCCGCTTCCCGCCGCCGACCTCACCAACCGCGTCGTCGCCAGCCACGGCGGTTGGAGCGTCGTCCACTCGGCCTCCGGCCGCAACCTGACCCTCTGGGGCAACCACCGTGCCGTCACCGAGCTCCGCCTGCTGCCGACCTACCGCCAAATCGCCGATTCACCCGGCTTCGGCAAGGGCTTCGACGCCGCCCGCGCCGTCTCCGACTACGAGCCGCAGCGGGTCAACAAGTCCATCGAACTCCTCGAGCGCGGTCAGCCCATCTACTACGACGCCTCCACCGGCGGCTACGAGGAAGGCGTGCAGATGGCCGGCACCTGGGGCGACTACATCATCTACAACGTCGAGCACGTGGCCCTCGACTTCGCGGCGCTCCGCGAGTTCATGCGCGGCCTCGTCGACGCCGGCCCCACCCCGAGCGGCCACCGGACGCCCACCGTCATCGTCTCCCTGCCCCTGCTGGGCCTCGACGAACCGACCGTCACCGCCGGCGGCTGGATGGTCCAGCAGGCCCTCGCCCAGGGCGTCCACGGCGTCCACCTCGCCCGCGCCCGCGACCCCGAGGGCGTCAAGCGCTTCGTCCAGGCCGCCCGCTACCCGATCCACAAGCAGGCCATCGACATAACAGGCGTTGGCCTCCGCGGCTGGGGCAGCCACACCTTCGCCGCCTGGGTCTGGGGCCTCAGCGTCCCGGAGTACCTCCAGAAGGCCGACGTCTGGCCGCTGAACCCCGAAGGCGAGATCATGCTCGGCGTCAAGCTGGAAGACCAGCAGGCCCTGGACCGGGCCGCCGAGACGCTCTCCGTCCCCGGCCTGGCCTTCGCCGAGCATGGCCCGCGGGACCTGGGACTGTCGTATGGCTACCTGGAAGGTCGGGCCGACCCGCCGCTGCCGCCCGAGGTCGTCGCCGCCGGCGACATGGTGCTGGAGCTGACGAAGGAGCGGGGGATGTTCTTCCTGGACAATGTGTTGCCGGAGAATGTGGCGGCGCAGATTGACCGGGGGGTGATGATTGGGGCGGGTCGGCGGGAGGATTCGGCGGAGGTGGGGAGGGGGTACAGCGGGCGGAAGATGCCTTGGTAGCGCTTCATCGAGGTTGACTGGACCACCTTGACAGTGCCAGCACGAGGGTAGACAATACGTCACATGTTCGCCACTGGGCTGCAGCTTCGTCGGCTTCGCCGCCGGCACCGGCTCTCGCAGGCCCGCTTGGCTGAGCTTGCCGGTATACCTCAGCGCATCCTATCGGCGTTCGAACTCGAGAAGGCCGGTCTCTCTAGCGGACATCAGGAGACCCTCCGGGAGATACTCTCTAGGCCCTGGAGGCACCAAGATATCATCGACCGAAAGAAAAGATACCGAAGACACTCGTACACCTACTCTGGCCGCCGCTCAGAGAGGGCCGAACTGGTGCGCCAGAGCGAGAACAACGCGGGCTACTTGATGGCTCTCGATACGCTATCCACGGACAAGAGGAAGGCCTTCACCGGCTTGAGCCTCTTCGCCGGTGGTGGCGGATTCAGTCTTGGAATGTCAAGCGCCGGCTGCGAGATCTTGGGTTTCATCGAGATCGATGACGGATTGGCGAGCACTTACTCGGCGAACTTTCCGCATGTGAAGCGGGTTGGATCCGACGTAAGGCGGTTAGGGCCGGAGGAGATTGGCAGCATCGGCCGTGAACTTGGTGTAGTTGATGTCCTCTTCGGCGGGCCGCCTTGCCAAGGATTCAGTCTATCTGGAAAGCGTGACGCTGCCGACAATCGGAACTACCTGTTCAAGGATCTCATGCGGTTTGTCGAAGTGCTGAGCCCGAAGGTCGTGATTCTAGAGAATGTCCGTCTCCTGACATCCATGAGATCGACGAACGGTCGTTTCGTGAAGGACGTGATAGTCGAAGAGCTTCGATCCCGAGGCTACGAGGCAAGGCTACACAGCGTCGACGCCTGCCGATACGGCGTGCCACAGCATAGAGAGAGAGTGTTCTTCGTGGCGGTGCGGTCCGACTTGGGTGTGTCGCCGACGTTTCCGGAGCCACAGTACGACATGACTCCGACTCTCTTCCTTAAGGCGGCCCGGACCTTTGGCGACGCTTGTTCAGACCTTGAGTACATCGAGTCGGGACAGATGACCGCCGACCCACTACATGCGGCGGTCCGCCACCCGGACCATGTGATCCGTTGGCTGTGGGATGTTCCCGAAGGGCAAAGTGCGCATAAGAACAACGATCCAACTCTGCGACCTCCCTCGGGCTACAACACCACCTACAAGCGGCAAGTGTGGAACGAGCCCGGAGCGACTGTACAAACGACCTTCAGTATGATCTCGGGCTGTAGAACGGTTCACCCGATTGCGACCCGCGCACTTACAGCCAGGGAGGCAGCTAGGCTTCAGTCGTTTCCGGACAGCTACAGATTCGAAGGGCGGCTTGGCACTGTTCGGAAAGCGATTGGCAACGCTGTGCCACCGCTTCTAGCGCTGACCATCGGGAAACACCTAAGGACGGAACTGCTCGATCTTGTAGAAGTACCCTGCCTGTAGGTTGAATTGCAACTGTTCTGGATGTTGCGCTTGGCCGCCGCGCTGCATCTGGACGATTCCGAATCTGGGGGCCATGTGAGATACACCCGGAGGGTCTTTGTAGGTGCCCTTCCGGACGGAGTATGGCCTTAGGTGAAACGGCGCGTAGCGTTGGGAATGGGCAACTAGTTCGTCTATCGTGTAGAGGGCCACTTCGGTGCGTTCCCAGGAATCTGCCCGTCTGGCCTTGTGGAGCAAGAACTCCGGTGAGTACGGATCGTCGAGATACGCTTTCTGAAGCAGGAGTCTGGTTATGCTGGCTTGATTGTCAGAGAGCGTCGACTCCCACTCCTGTCGGCCTGGAGTATGGGTTTCTTCCCAGAAGAAGCGTCGAGGGTCGACTTCGCGGTGCGCCATGAGAGCGGAGTTGTCACACGGCCGAAATCCGGCGTCGCCGCAGAACTGCCGTAGAGCGTACACGGCGTCGTCAGAAACAGGAATGCCGTTGCTCGCGAGAAGGTCGGCGAAGGCGCGAGCAGTGGTGAAGAAAAGTTGGGCATTTGTGGGCGTAATGTTGTTACATTGCTTGGTAGAGACGCCAACGGTGTGCTCCGTGCCTGAGCCAAACCGGAGAGTCAGTAGAATGTCGCTCTTGCAGCGTCGGACTTCAACTCCGTTTATGTGAAGCCACTTCTGGCCTTCTTCGGAAGTAGCCAGAGCGCCGGTGGACAAAGCCGAAGCACTTTGAATCGTGCGACCTCCTAGGGTCTCCGCAATGTACTGAAGGAGCAGGCGCTCCGGCTCCCCAACGAGCAGATGCTCGTTGAGGAGGCCGGAGAAACGAAGAGGGTAGGCGCGGCTGTTGATTCTGTGGGCGACGGCGTCCTCAAAAGCATGCCCTGACTTTCGGCCCGATGTCCCGGCCTGGATCTGAAGTGCATGTTCTCTATTGCTTGGGGTCAGGGCCATCGTCGATTCCGTCGAGGAGAGTGGAAGCACTCACGTTTAGGCCGCGAGCGATCCGGAGGAGATTGAGTATCGAGATATTGCGTTTACCTCGCTCGATCATGCTGATGTACGTCCGGTCGAAACCGCACCGGCCTGCAAAGGCCTCTTGGGAGAGTCCCAGACACGCTCGCCGGTCGCGGATTCGTGAGCCGAGAACGGTCAGTGTGGGTCGACTAGGTAGAGGTGGGCGCATGTGGAAGGGGAGTTGTGCGGATTGTCACTAGGGGTGACGAAAACGTCCACGGACAATGAGTCACAGTGGCCCTGCCCGAGACCAGACGTCGCATGAGGTGTCGCCACAGTAGAGGAGCCCCCCTGGCGCTAGGTGAGGACGGCACCGGTGAGGGGGCGAGAGCGCTGTTGGGGCCAGCCGTGAAGACGTCCCGGTCGTGGCGACCGAGAGCGGCGCACCCTGCGGTTGGTCGTGGCTGGGAGGTCGTTCGATGCGAACGCTCCCCATCGGCGATGGAGCGACGCGCTGCCCCAGGAGGGGGAGACGACGATGCTACTGAGGCACGACCTGGAGCAAGGGACCTCAAAGGCGGAGTTGCGGCGCTTCGGCGCCAGCCGCCGGACGGTCCACAGATGGGTCGAGTCCGGCCAGTTTGAACGTAGCCTTGGCTTCGGGCGAGACTCTCGTTGCGGCGCCGGCTCGGTCACAAGCTGGACCTGTACAAGGAGTTGATCGAAGTCCGTCTCGATCAGTTCGCCAAGCTGTACCCGGAGGTGAACCTTCCTGAAGTGACCGAGGCCCTATGAGGCTCGTTCCGACGCTGAAGGTGGGGGCGCCCCGGGTTCAAGGAAGTACCGGAACATCGGTGCCATGCCCAACTGCTCACTAGCCGGATTCCCTGTGAGACTGATCTCTCGGTTCTCGAAGAACCACGCATCGGCCGGAGATATGGGCGTGCAAGCGTCGACCACCCTGCGTCGCCGACCGTCGAACACAGCCAGGTACCCACGGAGTGCGACTTCAGGGTCCGTCGATCGTTCCCGATCGAGATAGCCCGCCAACTGTCCCGCGCCCTCGTGGGCGCGCGAATCGCTGTAGGTTGTGACTCTCCTGCCGTCGGTACTCCCAGTCAGGGACTTGCCCAGCCACTTGACCTCTATCAGCGCTCGTTGTCTCACGCCGAACCAGTTGACAACCAAATCCACAGGGTGACTTTCGTCTGTATTGTGCTCCGGCCGAACGGACACGTTCCTGTTCATACTGGTCGCTAGGAAGCGCTCAAGAGACCGACGCATGGTCGACTCGGGTTTGTTCTTGAAGACGAGACGAGGCCCATCACGACCACCTACCCACACATCCGCGAGCAGGGGACACGAGACATTCGCCGCTTCCCGCCGGTACTTTTCGAGTGCTTCCTCAAGATCAGAGATGGTCGGGACAGCGAAGTTGCTGCGAGCGCCCGTCACGAACGGAGGCATATCCGTTGAGCGACCAGCGATAACGAAACGGTCGACACCGCGCTCATTTGTGAAGACGAGCGAGTGTTCCGACAGCCGTTCGAGCTGCAATGACTCTGGCGTCGCGGCTAAGTCGTAGAGGCCGTCCCTTCGGATCTCGATCACTAGCACCGGGACATCTTCAATCCGTCGCCTGTATCCTGGGACATCACGGATGGCTAGCGAGGCCGCGAGTTGTTCCAGATTGTCGTCCAGTTCGTAAGCGCTAGGCCCCGACACCCGGTATAGGAAGACGAAAGTCGTAGACAGGCCGTCCGGCGGAACCGTCTGAAAGAACTCGCGGACGCCGTTCAAGAGTCGACTGAGGTAGTCGTCACCCTGGTCGCCGAAGGCCTGACGCGCGTGGCGTCCGAAGAGCATCCCGGCCACCTCGCGGATGCTGGCAGGGTTCAGCTCCACATCCCGCCCTTCGTAACGACACGTGCGGACAGCCACACCACTATCGTCTGAAGAACATCCTCGGCATCAGGCCCCAGCACCTCCCCTATTAGCGCGAACTCGCCGTAGATCTGCTCTACGTCAGCGTCCTTGAGAAGTGCGGAAGCTCGCTGGTGGCGCAGACCCGTGGCGACCCCAGGGGAGTGGTTGACAGCGTCGCGCACGGCGCCGCGTGGGAGATGCAATGCACAGGCGAAGGCGTCGTCGAGCCATGCCCTTCGACGGGCGCTTTGCACTAGGCCCTCCAACAGGTGAATCTCGCTCTCGAAGAAATCCGCTCCGGGCCGCAGTCCGTCGTGGTCGACGCGAACGATGGAGCGCCGCACGAGGTTCTCCCTTGCGTCCTCGAGGTCATGCGCGAAGGGAAACCCATCAGCCGTCACCGAGAATCGATAGCCCCAGTCGGATACCGGCACGCCTCTGCGGACCGCGACCAGATTCGCGAGGTACGCGTACAAGTGCATTTCGGCAATCGAAATCGGGACGAAGGATGACGGCGCGAGGCCGACAAGGAAGACCACGTCCGTCAGGGCCGCCGAGTGGAGAGAGATCTGACCGGACTTCATCGCAAGGCCAGGTCGATTTCACTGTACGCCTCTTCAAAGAGGCTCTCTTCGGCTCGCTGCACTTCGCTCAGGTCGGTCCAATCGGTCATGCGTTCGATCTGCATACCTGCTTGCTTCTGACGTTCGGCCAGTCTCAACAGCAGAGCTGAACTCCTGAGGTTTGCTGTCATGAGGATTGCGTTTTCCCGTGCCGCGAAGTCGGAGAACATCTGGCCCGCCCGGGCTTCGTACGTAATGTCCAGAGAGCCTTCCGGCGTGTCGATCAGCAAGGTGGCGCTGGTCGAGCTGGCGAACTCAGTGAGGGCCATTCGCAGCGCAATGTCGAGAAAAAACCGTTGGCTCTCTGATACGTCATCGGCCCTGGAGCGCGTCTGATTCTCCAAACTCAACAGAAGCTCGAAACCTGTTTCGTTTGCTCCCTTGCGGTGTTCCAGTTCTATATCTACGGCGAGGCCTATGAACTCCTCCGCGTAAGAGCGGAAGAGAGCCGTGAAACGCTCAGAGTGATCATCGAACCGTCCCTGGAGCTCGCGTTCGATGGTGCGTAAAGTACGTCTGGCCTTGTCTCGAGCCGCATACTCCTTCTTGCTTCTTTCGTCGAAGCGACGAGCTTCGGCCTGTAGGCGTTCGATTGCTGCGTTGATCTTGCCCGGTTCCCCCTGGAAGTCAGACCCCGCTTGCGCGTCGGGATTCTCGGCTAGGAACTCGTCCCGAGCGGCCCGGGCGGCGGCCTCTGTCTGGACCGACGTTGTGTGGTGGTCCTTGAGCCTCTGACGACGATCGAGCGCCTGTCGCAGGTCAGCTCGAGCCTCTTCGATCTGTTGGTCGAGGCCCTTCAGTCTCTCTATCGTCGTGTCGTCGTTCACCCCGTCCGCGATCGGACTCCCGCAAAGAGGACAAGCGTCAGCTTCGATCGAGGTTCTGATGGCGTCTCCGACGCCTGTGGTTGCACAAACCGCGCAACGATCGCTACTGAGAGTGGAGCGAACGAGCGGGTGATGGCGTGCAATCAACGAGACGTCGGCTCGGACCGCGAATTCCTGATCGTACGCGAGTTGTAACTCGGTGAGCCCGGCGCTGCGATCTGAAACGAGCGCTTCACATTTTCGCAGCTCAGCGTCCTTTCGGTGGACCCTCAGAACGGCCTGATCGAGTCGTTCGTTCAGCCGTTGATAGCGTCTCAGCGTTGCCTCGTCGGTCTCCCGGTCGTCGTCGTACGCGAGAGCCTTACGGAGCTGTTTGGCCTCGTCAAGGGATCGCCTCGCCGCGAAGCGGCTGTTGCGGGCGCGCGAAGCGAACCGTTCGACGTCTCGCTTGAGAGCGTTCGCCTGGGCGGCCTGGGTGCCGTCGGAACCGAAGGCCAAGTAGAGGGCGTTCGTCAACGCGACCGGATCCCACAGGAGAAGGTGCCGATCCTCATCGAAGGTGCAGACGTAATGCATCAGGAACAGGAACTGGTCGAAACTCGGTAGTCGGGTTTCGCCTACCACAAGTTCTTGGTATGTGCGCTCTGCGTCTTCACCCTCGAAGTGAGACGCGCAGTTGTCGGCGCTCGCCCTTACCTCGAGAGCCGTTACGGCGCCCGGGCCAAGGAGCCGGCGGGTGACTAGGGCAGTCTTGCTGGGCCAGCGAAGTTGAACTGTAATCGCAGCGTGTTCTGCTGCCGCTTCGCTCAATCGTCCCCCGTAGTAGTCGTCCCGGCGATCAAGCCGCGTTGCCTCTTCGGCGTACTCCCGGGGGGATGAAAAGCTGCGTGCACGGTAGGGGATACCACCAGTCAGGCCATAGAGAAGGGTGTTCAGGAACGTCGACTTGCCGAGGCCGTTCGCTCCTATAAGGCAGAACACGGCCCTGCCTATGTCTGACCGGATGTCGGGCTTGCGGCGATAGAGATCGAATGCCGAAAGCTGCACCCGGCTAATCAGGGGGAGGCGGTACTTGGAATCCTCCAGCACGTCAGTCATCCTGTTCCCTTGGTCTCACAGTTCCTCAGCCGGACCACGGTCTCGGCCAAGTCGAATCGGCCACCGTGCTGGGCGCTGGCACGCAGCGACCGAATCTTGGAGGCCGTTTCTACTTCGTACCCGCACTTCTTCGCGATCTCGGTCAGTATTCCGGCTGTGTCGATCCTCACGCCACCGTATTGACTGTCGCCGATCGCAGCGACGACGTAGGCCCGCTCTGGCAGAATACGACTTAGCGAAACCAACACGTCCTGAAGGTCGGTGAAGTAGCCGACAACCATATCCGGGATGTTGCGGTTCCACAGGGCCTCACGGCGTTCGTCTAGCGCGGTCTTCGTTGCCAAGAGCTTCGGTGTCGCAGGCGCCGTCTTATCAGATGGCCACCGAATCTGCACATGCGAGCGGAGTGTTCGCGCCCGAAGCCTCTTGTTGTCGGCTCCAGAGCGGAGATAGTCCAGCATCCAGAGTTCAAGGTTGTAGACGTCCGTGTAGTCGAAGGAGTTGAGATACGGTGGGGAGAAGACGGCTAGGTCCGCGGCGGCTAGGAGCTCTAGGCGCTTCCTCGCGTCGTCATTGAACACGCAGTGCTCCGAGGGGGGTGTACGGGCAAAGCCCTTCAAGTCCTCAACAGCCCGTGTGACTGCCGCGTCGAAACGCTCAAAGACGTCCGCACGCGTGACACTGCGAGCTTGCCAGTTCCGACGATAGCGCCGCCCTTTTCCGTTGACGATAGCGTTGCTGCAGTCGACTAGTATGCTCCCCAAGAGAACGCGTGCCAGCCGCGACTCGTTGACCTCGAGCTGAGCGATGTGGCGGTTCAGCGCGCGTAGTGCGCCGTATGTCTCGCGAGCGTAGATGTACCGGTTGTTGACACCAGGTTCGACCAAGGTGGCCGGCGCGGCGTCGATGATGTTGTAGTCGTTCTCGAGGACGTTCGTCTGTTCGACAATGCGCCGGCACGTCTCGGCGAAGGATGTGGCCGATACCGGTGTTACCTTTGCCCGAATCAGGTCTGCTAGAAACGGATTCACCTCAATCGACGTGCTGTCGAGGCCTTCCATTCGAGCCGTCAATGCTGTCGTGCCACTGCCGCCGAATGGGTCCAGGATGTGCCGGACCGGGTAGTCGCACGTCGCGATTGTCTGCGCGACTAGTGCGGGGGAGTAGGCCTCCTTGAATCGGAACCAGCGCTGGAACGGAAGATCGCCCGCTCCCACGTTTGAGGAGATGGGCGCCTCGCAGTCCCGGGCCTGGAGCCACGTTCGGGCCGTCGGATCTTGAGGGGGCCTAGGGGCGGGTTCGGTCATGGGCGCCAGGGCCGTCCCCGGAGGAAGCTAGACTCGGTCAGGCCCAGGTGTAGTCCTGAAACGCCTTCGGCGATGCGCCGCGGTGACGACTTTCGGGAGGAATGGGATGAGTGAGTGACCACCCTAGCTGGGCGGGCGGTGTTCTCCAGCGGGTGCTGGTGCAGAGACGTCTGGCACTCGGGGTCGCTCACTTCCTTCATTGTGGCCGAGCCTAGACGAAATTGGGCTCACGATGGCGTGCGAGTCCAGTCTAGGCTGGTCCACGGACAGCCTCCCAACAGCCAGAGCGCGATCGGGACCGTGGTGCGGGCGACGCGGGAGGCGGCGGTCGTGTGCACCTCACGGAGCGGAGCACAAGTCGGCGGGCTAGCCGTAGCGAACGTGCGTTTGGCGTACCGCCGGCCCACGACCGCCCCAGGAACCCCCGGAAGCGCCGCCGCCAGAGTGCCCGCAATCCTCGAACTCCCGGACCTCGGTATCCCGAAGCGCCGACTTCCATCGCTCCAGTTCCTTCCTTCGGAATGCGATGTCCTTCATGCCCCAGGGCTGCGGAATCGTGCTTCGTTGTTCCCCGGTCAGCGCCCTTGGAACGTCGCCTTGCGACGCTCGACGAACGAAGCGATTCCCTCCGCGAAGTCCGCCGAGTCCGCCGTCCTTGCGCGCATGGCAGGGATCTCCCGGTACGCGGCCTGCTCGCCCTCTTCGAGATAGACCTGCGCCGGCCGCTTGATCTCCCGAACGGCGAGCGGGGCGCACTCGCAGATCTCCTCCCCAAGCGCCAGGGCCCGGTCGATCTGGTCGCCGGCGGGCACGACTTCCTGCACGAAGCCGAGAGCGAGTGCGCGCTGGGCGTCGAACTCGTCGGCGCGCAGCAGGTGGTACATCGCGTTTCCCCATCCGGCCCGCTGCACGTAGCGGACGTGGGCGCCTCCGAACACCGCGAGGCCGCGCCGGGGTTCCAGTTGCGCGAAGCGCGCGTCCTCGGCCGCCACCACGATGTCCGCGGCCAGCGCCATTTCGATCCCGATCGTGTAGCAGATTCCCTGGACGGCCATCACAAGCGGCTTGCGGCATCGCCGGCGGAGCGCGAAGGGGTCGGGGCGGTCGCCCGGCGATTCGTCGGCGTCCCTGCCGCGGGCCATCGAACCGGCGAACTTCGGCAGGTCGAGGCCGGCCGTCGTGTGCTTCCCCTGGAAGGTGAGGACGCCGACCCATGCGTCTTCCGCCTCCTCGAGTTCGGCCAGTGCGGCGGAGAGTTGCCCGAACATCTCGGGGGTGAAGCTGTTGAGCTTCTTCTCGCGGTCCACGTGGATTCGCAGCACATGCCCGGTGAGGGTGGTTGTGATGGGCGTTGCTTCAGTCCTGCCTGGGTGGGCGGGGTTTTTCATGCGGGTCAGAGAATCGCGAGCCTATACTCCGGACTTGGCATGAGCACCTTGGTCGATAGCCCCGTTTCCGCTTCGTATCGGGACGGGAAGGTCCGCGTGATCCTGGCCAGCGGCCTCGAGCTGGCGTTTCCCGTGGCCGGGAATCCGCGTCTCGAGGGCGGGACGGAAGCGAAGCTCGAACGGATCGAGCTCTCTCCTTTCGGCCTCCACTGGCCGGAGCTCGACGAGGATCTCTCGATGCGGGGCATCCTCGCAGGCGACTTCGGGCAGCGCCCTCATCGAGCCGCTTGACAGAGCTGCGAGACGCTGGGGATCTGCTTCCAGAGTGCTGAGCCAGAGGCGCGGAGCGGCAGCGCCGAGATCGGTGAAGCGGACGGCTTCCACTACGACCGCCCCACGAACCACCGAAGCACCTCCACCACCCTCCCCCGCCTCCTCAGCCACAAAGTGCCCTCAATCCTCGAACTCGCGCACGTCGACATTCCGAAGCGTCGCCCTCCATCGCTCCAGCTCTTCCCTCCGGAAGGCGATGTCCTTCAGTCCCCAGCGGATGAGCGCCGGCTTTGTCCGCGGAGTCGGCGCGGTCCTGCCAGATCGAGCGCAGCCGGTCGCTCGCGCCCACGATGTAGCCCGGCAGCGCGGCGCTTGCGGCCCGTGCCGCGGGTGACGGCCGTGTCAGCGCCGGATGCGCGTGGCCACACACAGCATGGGTGCCTATGTGCTTCGACACGCTCTCCCGACGACTGCGGCGGATTGCGGCGGAGGCGTCCCTCGGATCAGCGACCAAGTCTTGCTTGTGGCGGCGGAAGAAGACGAGGACACGTTTGAGCACGACCACAACCTGGGACGCTTGCCAGAACTCGCGCGAGGCGTGAACGGTCTGTTTCAACAGACGAGACTTCGTGCTCGGGATCTCGGAAGAGGGAAAGCACGACTCGCCGCGTCTAGAGGCGATGCCGGCCCTCGGCTGCCGGCACAGATGCCGTCGCGCGTTGTGCAGATACTCGGATGGTACTCTCAAGCGCGCGCGCTGTGAGACTAGAACGCGCTTTGGGGAAAGGGCGCCCACAGGGGAATGGCGACTAGAGCGTCGGGACATGAACCTTGATCCGACTGTCGAGTCGATTCCTCGGTTACTCCGTACGTGCTCGGTGAGTCCATGAATCTGCTGTAGGGTGACGTGCGGAAACGGCAGTAGTCCATACTGAAGAGATCTAGCCACATCGTGGCCTCGACCTCGGAGTACGGCTTGACCAAGGAGCTCAATCGCCACTGGTTTAGGTCGTCCTCATCAGGGAACTTCCTCATCCGTTCCAACGACGCCAGAACCGCCGTCTTGACGTCCTCGTTTGCACCGTCGATCCGGGCTACCCCTGAGATTACCTCACGAGGTACAAGGCCAACTACGTTCGCGGCGTTCAGCTGCGTCCTGGTGCCCACGAGCTCCCGAAGACTCCCCATCGAACGAAAGGGCCGAAACGACGGCTTGATCACTACCCCAGAAAGTCTGGTGTCCTCGTTGATCTCTGCGCCATATAGTTCCGAGAATCGCAGATTGGATCCGCTAAGGCGGGCGAAGGTCAGATCGACGCCGAGCGGCTCAGCCGAAGTCAACTCGGTGCCGATAACCTGTGTACCTGAGAGCGAGGTGCCGTGGAGCAGGGTTTCAAACATGGATGCCCCGACGATCCAAGCCCCTCCTAGGTGCGCGCCACTCAGGTCAGCAAAGGACAGTCGTGTGCCCACAAGCACCGCGCGACGCATGTCGGCTCCGCGGAAGGTCGCCTCATCTCCCTTGGACCAGGAAAGGTTTGCCTCAAACAGATCGGCGTTCAAGAACTCTGCCCTCGCTAGATACGCGCCGTATAGCCGTGCGAAAGTCAGGTTCGCGCGGTGGAGTTTGGCGTCGTTCAGGGCGGCGCCGTGAAGGCGGGCCTCGTAGAGGTCTGCGTCTTGCAGCTTGGCATGGCTCAAGTCCGCTAGTTGCAAGTGTGCCTTCCTGAGGTCGGCATCGCGCAGATCAACGCCGCGTAGGTCGGCGCGGCTCAAATCAGCCCTCACGAGTGTGGCGTGGCAGAGGACCGAGCCTGTTAGCTTGGCGTGCCGAAAGGAGCGAGAAGTCAAATCCAAACCAACTGTGGACTCCTCGCACGGAGTCGGTGCTGCCGGAAGTGACGGCGAGAGATGAAGTCTCCGGTCTCGCACCGTGAGCTGATACAGAGAGCTTAGACGGTCCGTGAGGTCCTGCGTTAGGGTGAATGCTGGTAGCGGGTTCGGCATCGGGTAGCGGCCTGCGTGGGCCAGCAGAAGAAAGGCGGCCATTGTGACAGTCGTGCCCCAGACATAGACTGGCTTGGTCCGACATCTAGCTGGAGAAACTCGACGGAGCTTGCGCCAGAAAGCCAGAAGCAAGGCGGAATCGGTCACGAGTAGAACAGAGTGAAAGCCGGTGATCCGTGGACTTTGGAAGTCGAGAAACTGAGCTTGAAGAACACCCAAGGTGACAAGTGGGAGTAGCGCCACTGTGACGAAGGCCCACAGAGTCAAGAAGGAGCGAGGGACTCCGGAGGAGCGTTCGGTCGCAAGTTGTGCTAAAGGAGCGGAGGGCAGTGTTCCGAGTCTCTCGTCCCCGAGTTCGGGCGTGCTTGCAAGGGCAGCTCTACAGTCGATGACCCTCTGGGCGAGAAACGTCCCCTGAAGTAGGAGGTTGAGGTGTAACAGCAAGAGTGCGATCGGGGCCGCCACAAAGAAGATGGAGGTTGGCAGCGCCACGTTGATGAGTGGAGCAACAAGGTCGCTGTTGGTGAACAAGACACGATCAGTAGCGGTGAATGTAAGGACAAGGACGGCGATTGTCACGGGCAGAGAGGCTAGGTAGACAGTGCGGAAGGTGCGTGCGCTCTCATTCGTCGCCTCTAGCAACGCTTCAGTGTTCGTGGTGGCTCGGATCCCGTCATTGCAAGGTGGAGATTGCGGCTGCGGTGTTGTCCGGGCGGAGGACCCGTTACGGTGACGGCGGCCGAGAAGTGCCGTCAGTGAACGAATGAGAGGCTGGGGTCTAGTCAGGAATCTCATGGCTTATGGCACGCACGGAGCCGATCGCAGTGAAGTGGTGGCGTTTCGTTGAAGGGAGGTTCGACGATACCGGGGTCGGTACGTTCAGGTGGAGAGCGTCAATGGACCCTCAGTACAGTCTGGGGTATGACGGACACTTTAGTCGGCCAGCTCACCGGGGTCTCGGGTCGGTGGGTTGCTTCTCCGTGGATGGAGGCGGATTCAGTGCAGCGGAGGCAGCCCAGCGTGCCAACGATCTCCCGTGCGCTGGCTGCAGAGAGGAACTTCGACGAGGCGGACTACCCGATCGCGGGCAAAGGTCCGCCAGGACGCGTCGACACTTGTCCGCGCCGATGAGCGGTTGTTGTTCATCGAAAGTGAGGAGCTTACCAAGAGGCCGGGCCCGACCGCGTGATGACGACGTCAGCCTTACCGGCGGCTATCTCTCGCGGGAGCGGGGAGAGCTGCGTTCTCGCTCCTCTCGATGAGCACCGAAGCCTAGACGAACCCAGGCCCCAGGACGGCGTTCGCGTTCTTTTCGCTCGCTTCGTCGTCCTACGACCTCCCCGTTGCCCGCGCCCGATCCAACACCGGCTGATAGGTCCGCAACGTAGCCGCATCCACCAACTGCCCGCCCTTGCCGCCGGCCCCGGCCCCCTTCGCCACCGACTCGTTGTACAGGTCGACCATCTTCTGCGCCTGCTTGATCTCCCTGGGCGACGGGGCGAAGACGTCGTTGGCGAGCGGAATCTGGTTGGGGTGGATGCACCAGTTGCCGACGGCGCCGAGGTTGGCGGCGTAGGTGGCCTGCTTGAGGTAGGCCTTGTCGTTGCGGAAGTCGCCGAAGGGGCCGTCGATGGCGTCGATGCCGGCGGCGCGGCAGGCGGCGATCATGCGGACCCAAGCGGACCGTATGTCGCCGACGCTACGAGCCCCATGAACGCCGAGGCACCTCCACCACCCTCTTCGGCGCCTCCTCCGCGACAAAGTGCCCGCAATCTTCCAACTCCTGAACCTCGACATCCCGAAGCGCTGACTTCCACCGCTCAAGTTCCTTCCTCCGGAACGCGATGTCCTTCAGGCCCCAGAGTAATGAGTGCCGGCCTGGCCGCGAAGGCGTCGCGGTCCTGCCAGATCGGGCGCAGCCAGGCGCTCGTGCCCACGATGTAGCCCGGCAGCGCGGCGCTCGCGGCCCGTGCTGCGGGCGACGGCTGTGCGCCGCGGTAGTGAGCCATGATCTCCGGCGTCAGGACGCTTCGGTCGCCGACGGCTTTCGGCATCACCCGGTTCACGAAGATGTTGTGGTCGCGCGCAGGTCGAGATGGTCGAGCAGAGCGGCCAGGCGGCGCGTGACTCTCGGGACGATGGTCCTCGCGCCGTGCGCTCCGTGACGAGAGGCCGAAGCCGATGTGGTCGAGTGCCATGCAGCGGAATCTCGATCGCAGTTCACGGGAGGCGAACGGCTACGTGTGGGTGTTCGGCGGTTCGACCGCAGACCTCGGCTACGTGATCTGGGTCAACGTCACTGTGACCGGTACAGCGAGGAGTACCGCAGCGAACCGGGGGTACCGGCAACCGCGGTCACGGACGTCACGACACTTGCGGGAGAGCTGCCGGAGGTGAGTCGGGGTCGACTGCGGCGATCTCTCGACGGGTCGACGCGACTCCGCTCCTTGATCTCGAGTCGCTGCGCCGCGTAGGGGCACTCACCGAGACCCGATGTGTAGCTTCTGCTGCCGGCCGTTCCGGTCGCGGGCGCTAGCGAGTTTTCTTGAAGGCGGGGGGCACTTCCGAAACGGGAGCGCTTCCTGCCTCGATTGGGTCGAGCTCACCTGTACGGGGTTGGAGGCCTACCAAATGGGAGATGCGCGAGTCCCTACTTGGCTGCTATAAGACCTAGTTGGGGTGGCTCAGGACGAGACAATCCGGGCTAGTCGGGTTTCCCGAGGCCCGGCCGGCAGAGTGCGACGATTGATCCTCGCCTCAACGGTTTCACTCGTGTTCGGCGCTTGGACGGTTGCGGCAGTCTCGCTTGCAGCGGCGAGCTCGTGAACAACACGGCGGTGGACTGGGTGCACGCTCTCGGACTGGCTGGATCCGATCGAAAGTGGGGCTACTTGGCCCGACAGGACGAACGCGAACCCGGCGTCGCGCAGCCTCAAGGCGTTCGACAACAGGGCGGTCAAGGTGCCGGGGACGGCGAATCGCCCTCGGCGCTATCGATCGATGTCGCGTCGTTCCCCTTTGAAGACGGCCCTCTGACCTCGCGACGACTTCTTCGAACGAGTCGAACGTGACGTTCTACGTGTCCTCCTCCGTTACCGTCACGCCGGTCGCCGGGGCCGCCTCCACGATCACGGTGACCGCGACAGAGACGGCCAGCTCAAGCCGCAAGCTGGAGGTCGTTGGCTGATGCCGATGTGGACGGGAGCCGGAGAATGACTGCACGGGGCGTCGCTCGTCTGATCTTGATAGCGACCACGATGGCGCTTCTCCGCGGACCGGCTTTTCCCGCCGCACCGCTTGGCGATCAGGCGTTTCTCGATCGGGTGAATCCGGCTGTCGTCCAGGTGATCACTGAAGTCGGATCGGGTACGGGCTTCGTCGTGAACGATCAAGGCTACGTGGCAACCAATCATCATGTCGTCGAAGGAAGCCGTGAGTTCGTGGTGGCTCAGGCGGGCCGGCACGCCTCGGCTGAGCTGATCTGGTCCGACCCAGACCTTGATCTGGCTCTCCTGTCTACGGACTTGGCCGGTTTAGAAGCTCTGGTGTTGGCCGTTTCGCCTCCCCGTGTGTTGTCCGATGTGACAGCTGTGGGATTCCCGGGCGTTGCGGACATCATGTCGCTGAGCACCGAAGCGTCCGACCCGACCTTCACCGAAGGCAACGTCGGGAAACGAATCCAGCGAGGCACATGGAATGGGCGTCGTGAACTGAGAGTCGTTCAGCACTCCGCTCAGATCAATCCGGGAAACAGCGGCGGCCCACTCATTGATGCTTGCGGCCGCGTGATTGGCGTCAACACCAGCGGTCCGCGAGCCCTCGTGATTGTGACCCAGGACGGCGTGGATGTTCAGGCCCCTACAGGGGTTTTCTTCGCTTCCTTCATTGCCGAGCTTGCCGATTCCCTGGAGACGCAGAGTGTCGCGTACCGCTCGGCCACGGACTCCTGTGAAGCGCCGTTGGCTGTGGGGCCTGGTGTTGCGACGGCAGACGCCGAGGACCTCGCGAGACGAATCGAGGAGTTGGAACGGAATCTCGATGGACAGAATACTCAGGAGCGTGCAGCTACTGAGGAGAGGCTTGCCGAGTTGGATCGCGAGTGGGAGGAACTTCTCGCGGGCAGCACTTCAAACCGTTGGCTGACGGCGCCACTGGCTGGCGCCGTTGCCGTCGTCATCCTCGCTTCGATCATGCTCTTCGGCTTCGCATCGCTCAAGGTCGGCATGGCCGAGGCAATTGCCCGCGTGGGGCGCGGCGCTTCCCATGTCGTGCGTTCCCGTCGTGCGCGGGCGGCCTCCGTTCCGGCGTCCGTAGCCAGGAAGCGAGCGGACACCTTTCGTGTTCGGGTAGGCAGAGGGCGTGACGTGGACGTGAAGTTGAGTTCGTCGAGAGTATCCCGGCTACATGTGGAGCTAGAGGTTCGGGGTCAGGAATACCTCCTGCTTGATCACGGCAGTACGAACGGTACGAGAGTCCTTCGCGACGGCACCTGGCAGCCAGTGACTCAAGAGTTGGTTGGACCGGACGAACAGCTCGAACTGGGCGACTACAGGACCACGGCCCGCCAGCTCATGGCACTGGCGGACGCTTCGTCTCATAGCGGTGGCGTAGGAGTGCCCTCGTCGGAGGGCTACGTTTCTGACGACAGACCGGTTGGGCCGGTCAGGCGCGACGCGCGCGGCCGCGTCGTACCGCACTAGCAGTCTAGGTAGTACGGGAGCATCGAGGTGTCCGAAACGAATCTGCGGCTGCTGGCAGCCCTCGGAGGTTTGGTGGCGGGAGCGCTGTTCGTAGGAGTTCTGAGCTTACTTGTGCCACCGCCAGCGACGGGCGAACTCGGCGCCGGGGGCATTCTTCTGGATCGAGGAAGCGCAATCTACCCGTTCACGATCCAGAACCTGATGTGGCTCTTGTTTTTTGTGGGCCTTTCGGATGTTCTTGTACGCTTTGTTCGCGGCGGTCGGGAGCTTCGGCAGATGAAGTTGCATTTGTTGCCCGAGGATGACCAGACGATGCTGCGTGCGAAAGACCTCGGCGACATTTACACTCGCGTAAACCCGCGGGCGCCGAGCGAGAGTAACTTCCTGCAGCGCCTCATCGTGCGAATCGTGCTGCAGTTCCAGAGCAGCCGTTCGGTGAATCAGTCCAACGCTTTACTGAACTCCAGTCTCGAGCTTCTTCAGCACGAGATCGAGTTGAAGTACAACATGATGCGCTACATGGTCTGGTTGATCCCGACTCTGGGCTTTATCGGCACCGTTATCGGCATCGCGTTGGCTCTGGGAGAGGCTGGGAACATGCCGGTCACGTCGGACCAGACCGCTGTCGGCGAGTGGATGAAGATCTTGACGGGCAAACTTGCCGTGGCTTTCAATACTACACTCGTAGCGTTGTTGTTGTCCGCGATTCTCGTGTTCCTGATGCATGTGGCTCAAGGTCGCGAGGAATCTGCACTCAACCGGGCCGGCCAATACTGCCTCGACAATCTCATCAACCGGCTCTATGAGAAGTAGTTGCCGGGGATGGTGCGCGCGAGCGGATAAGGGCCTCTTCGTGGCAATGGTTGGCTGTGTTCTTGCCGAGCACTCCTTAGGCCGCGGCGGGTTCGAAGCGGCGGCAGGGGCGACGACACTGGTGAGCAGTCGATGGCTACGAGTATCCGGCTGGCGGTGATTGGTGGCTGACTGCGAAGCGAGCATCGAAGCCGCCTGCTACGCGGACATTGGCGGCCGCACCCACCAGCAGGACCGGGTCGCCGTCCTCGGGAAGGGCGACTCAAAGTTGCTGGTCCTTGCGGACGGCCTGGGCGGTCATTCCGATGGGGGGCTCGCTGCGGAGGCGGTCGTCGAGGCAGCGGAAGAGCGGCTTGGCGAGTGGGCCGGGGGTGACGCCGAAGAGCTCCTTGCGTCCATCGTAAAGGCGGCTCATCAGCGGATTCGAAAGGTGGGGGCCGAACGCAGGGGCTCCCCTCACAGCACCTGCGTCCTGCTCCACATTAGCCAGACGGTTGCCGTGTGGGCCCATGTTGGCGACAGCCGGATGTACCACTTCGAGAGTGGAAAGCTGGTCGGTCGTACGCTCGACCACTCTATCGTTGAGCTCATGCGTCTGCAGGGCCGCCTATCCGAGGAAGAGATGAAAGCCCATCCGGATCAGAACCGGTTGTATGCCTCGCTCGGCGGCAGCAGGCCGCCCGAACCGGAAACGGGCGGCGCGGCCGTCTTTGAGTTCAGCGGGTTTTTGTTGGTCAGCGATGGCGTTTGGGAGAACGCCACGAATGCGGATATGAGGGACGTCTTCCGTGGTGTGGAACTGGCTGCGGGCGTGCGGAGACTCGTTGAGCGCGCGAAGGCCAACGGAGGCTCTTCATGTGACAACTTGGCCGCGGCCGGCGCTAGGCCCAGCCGCAGGTCACCAGGCAGCGAACGTGGTCACTGAACGCCCGCGTCAGAGGACGCACTTCGGACGGATTGGCATTGACCCCTTGACGAGGCAGTGGCCATGTGGCGGCTCTGCGCCTTGAGTAAGAGTAGCGACAGGACACGTTCGGCGTGCCTAGCGAGGCTCCGGGCACACGCCGCCTCGATGGCGGCGGCGGCCGTGTTCATACTCCAGTCGCTGTCGTCGATACCGGCAGGGGCCCAGGTCTCGACTCCGTCGATACGTGAGTTGGGCCCCGGTTACTTTGTGGCCGGAGTACCAGGAGACGAGTTCGACTACTTCGCTGCGCCCCGAGTGAACGGGCGACAGCGGCAGGCGAACTGGTGCTGGGCGGCCACAGTGCAAATGGTACTGAACTACCATGGCCTGTTCGTCAACCAGGAGCAGGTGGTTGCGAGAATCTACGGGGCGCTGGTCGACAGGCCGGCGGTGCCAGAGCAGATACTCGATGCGCTCCGCGGTTGGGCGCCCGATGTGCGCGGCCGCTTCTCGGCGATCAGTGCGACTCCGGTGGTCTACTCCGGATCAGAGATCGTCGGCGACTTAGCGTTGAGGTGGCCCTTGATCGTCGGGTTGGCTGGCCAGCCGGTCGGCCATGCGTACGTGCTGACGGCAGCGTACTACCGCGTAGATCGGTTCAATCAGCCGGTCATCACACATGTCGTCTTGCGAGATCCGTGGCCGTTCAGCCCAAGTCGGCAGGAAGTGACGTGGCGGGAGTTTCGGGCACGGCTTAGGTTCATTGCTCGAGTTCGGGTGCACCGGCTGTGAGCGAGTACGGCACAGACTGAGACTCGAAGGGAAAGGCGATGTCCGAATCCGGAGGTTACGAACACCGACAGGCCTTGCCAAGGGGCCATCTTCTGCACGGCCGGTATGAGCTGTTGGACGTTCTTGGTGTTGGCGGTTTCGGCGTGACCTATCTTGGCCGCGATGCCCAACTGGAGCGGCGTGTGGCGATCAAGGAGTACTTCCCGAACGAGTTCGCGGTTCGTGAAGGCTCGGCGATGCATGCGAAGTCTTCTAGCGACCGGGAGGACGTGAAGTGGGGTTTGGCTCGGTTCCTGGACGAGGCGCGTGTTTTGGCACGATTTCGTCACCCGAACCTAGTGCGGGTGATCGACTACTTCAAAGAGAACAGAACCGCATACATCGTAATGGACTATGAGGAAGGCGAGCCACTAGACAAGATCTTAGATCGGCTCGGCGGCAGGCTCTCGGAGAGTCAGTTGCGAAAGGTCTTACTGCCGGTCGTTGATGGCCTTCGAGATGTGCATGCAGCGGGGTTTCTGCACCGGGACATCAAGCCGTCGAACGTGTTCATTCGGCGTTCGGACGAGTCGCCTGTGCTGCTGGACTTCGGCGCTGCACGTCAGGCGCTTGGTCGAAAATCGAAGAACCTGACCGCGGTCGTGTCGGCAGGGTACTCGCCGCCAGAGCAGTACGAGAGCGGTGGCGAGCAAGGGGTTTGGACGGACATCTATGCTCTCTCGGCTTTGTGCTATCGGGCCGTTACGGGTGAGCTTCCGGTTGAGGCCACTAGCCGGATGCATCGATTGGCACGGGGCCAAGCGGATCCTCAGCGGTCGTTGACCGAGCGAGCCGTCAAGGGGTTCTCTAGAACGCTTCTTGAGGTGGTGGACCGCGGTTTGAGTGTAGATGAGAGGGCGCGTCCGGCATCGCTGGAGGAGTGGGTCTCCCGGTTGGAGGGCACGTCTTCAGGGAAGGAGCCGGTGGCAGCGCCGAAGGAGGAAGCCCCGGTCACTCCGGTGGCAGCGGTGCCTGCGCAGGACGCATCTATGGATGCTGGGGCAGCTGTCGTTGCGAGCGGTCGTTGGAGAATCCAAGAGACACGAGGTTGGTGGCTGTCCGCCGCAGTGGCTGTTCTCGTGCTGGTTGTTGGGGGCGTGATGCTGTGGGACCGCATGGTGCCGCCGCAATCGAGTTCAGAGGCGCCTGAGGAACGTCCTGTCGGCAGTGGTGAGTACGAGGAAGCGGCCCAGACCGGGATGCAATCGGAGGGAGAAGCGGACCTTGATCCGATTGCCCGGGGAGGCAACGACGCGGGCGCGGCCGGTGTACTGGAACGTGCTGTCGACAGCCCTTCGTCTCCGGTGCCGGTCAGGAGCGAAGAAGACGGGCGTGCGGCCACACCTGAGGAACCGTCACCGGAAAGGACTCCGAGACGGCGTGAGCGACCGGAAGAGAGAACGCAGGGAGAGTCGATATCGGCGTCGCCGCTTGGCGGTAGTGCGACTCTCGTTGTGCATACAGCGCCACCTGGTGTCGAGGTGCTTGTAGACGGCTTGTCTGTGGGAGAGAGCCCATTGGAACGGGGCGACATTCGGTCCGGCAACCGCATGGTGACGTTGCGCCATTCGGCTTATGAGGAGTTGAGCCTGCCGGACCAGCAGTTTTCGGACGGCGTCGTACTGCAGATCGACCGACAACTCGTGCGTGGTACGGGTCGGCTGCAAGTGTTGACCGTGCCCAGTGCCGCTTGGATCGAACAGGATGGTCGGCGCCTAGCGGAAGGAACGCCCGTAACGCTGGAGTTGCCAGCAGGTGCTGTGACTCTGACGCTCGGCGCCGAGGAGCATCACTCAATGCAGGTGGAGGTGGATGTTCCGAAGGGTGGTTTGGAGCGTTTGGAGCGTCGCTTGGAATCGGTGCCGTACGGCACGCTGACGCTGGAGCTCGTTCCTCGGGATGCCCGAGTGGAGCTTGCTGGGGTTGCGGGTGGGTACCAACCTGGCGTGCGGTTGCCGGAGGGAAGTCATGTTGTGACGGTGAGTCGCTCCGGCTACCACCACTTGAGCCGGCCAGTGGAGGTGTACGGTGCCACTCTGGAGCGGGTCGTCTTGGAGCGCCGAACGTACGAGGTTGGTGACGTGTTCCGGGACCGGCTGAGTTCTGGCGGCGAGGGTCCAGAGCTTGTAGTTATGCCTCCAGGTTCATTCCGTATGGGTTGCGTTTCGGGTCAATCGTGTGCCGAGGATCAGGAACCTGTGCATAGCGTGGAGATGAAGTCGTTCGCGTTGTCGAAGCACGAGGTAATGTTCGAGGAGTATGACCGGTTCGCTTCTTCGAGCGTGCGTCGGCGACCTGATGACGAGGGTTGGGGTCGCGGCCGTCGTCCTGTGATCAACGTGTCCTTCGAGGACGCTCAGGCGTACGCATCGTGGTTGTCGGCCGAGACGGGTGAGAGCTATCGTTTACCGAGTGAGTCTGAGTGGGAGTATGCGGCCCGTGCAGGCACGCGTACAGCCTTCTCCTGGGGCAACGAGATCGGTACGAATCGTGCGAACTGCGGTGGTTGCGGCAGCGAATGGGACGACAGTCGAACTGCGCCTGTCGGTTCGTTCGCTGCGAATGACTGGGGTCTTCACGACATGCACGGTAATGTCTGGGAGTGGGTGCAAGACTGCTGGAACGAGAGCTACTTGGGTGCTCCGTCGGACGGCACGGCTTGGCTTCAAGGTGTTGACTGTCCTACGCTTGACCATTCCGTCCGCGTGTTACGCGGTGGTTCGTGGTATGGCTTTGCGTTGTCCATCCGTGCGGCGAACCGCCACCGTAAGGTGTCGTTTGACTACGACAACATCATCGGTTTCCGCGTAGCCCGGACGCTCACGCCTTGAATCAACGCTCAGGAGGCCCTGGTGGAAGGCGTATCTCGACCGGCGTGCTCGACGCGACCCGGCCAGAGCGTGACCAGCGCACGTCTAGAGGGGATCAACTCTGATTGGAGGAGCAAGCTGTATGCCGATTCTGCGTGGCCCCGATGGGCAGATCATCGACGACAAGACAGATCAGATTGCCAAGAGCAAATCGAGTGGTAGCAGGGATGATGCGGTCGAGCCTGACACTGATCCTATAGCTCGGCGGCGTGAGCGCAACGAAGAGTCCCTGTTCGAGCCGAAACACGGGGCTGCTCATCGGTCCCCGGGGGGGCCGACGGCGCCAAAGGAAGGGGGAGGTGTCGACAAGACACGAGTGATTCGCCGGCGGACTCGGGCGGCGAGTTCTTCATCGGTACCCGAACTGAGCGATCCCATGAGCGACCCGCCAGTGGGCTGGCTTGTGATCGTCGGTGGTCCGGGCCAAGGCCACTCATTCGCCCTCGGCACGGGCATGAACTCAATTGGTCGCGGGGACGACGCACGGCTTCGGATCGCCTTCGGCGATGACGGCATCTCGCGTTCTGACCATGCGCGGCTCGCGTACGATCCGCGACGGCGGTTGTTCCATCTGAGTCACGGAAGCGGCGCAAACCTCACCTACCTCAACGGCGAGGTCGTAATGTCGCCGATGCAGATCGAGTCGGGGTCTACGATTGAGATAGGCGCCACGACGCTGCGTTTCCAGGCCTTCTGTTCCACGGACTTCGACTGGTCCGACGTCGATGATTGAGGGCCGCGACTTCGCGGCGGCGACAACGATCGGAGCGCGATGTCGTCAGGAGGACGACTGGGGGGTCCACGTTCAGCCGCCCGCTCTTGAGAAGGGTGCACTCCTGCTGGCTGGCGTGGCGGATGGAATGGGCGGAATGCCGGCTGGCGACCGGGCCAGCGACGTGGCGATTCGGACGTTCTTCGACAGCTACTCTCTGATCTCCCAGCCTGCCCGAGGTCGCCTGCGGCGCGCGTTGGCACACGCGAACCGAGAGGTGGGAATCGTCGTTGAGGCCGAGCCTGACCTCGCCGGCATGGGCTGCACGCTCGTGGTTGTGCTGTTCTTCAATGACCGAGCCGAGTGGCTCAGCATCGGCGACTCCCTCATTCTTCGGTGGCGGGCGGATGGGCTCAAGCGAATCAACCCGCTGCATACGTACGGCAACGAGTTAGACGTTCAAGTCAAGCGGGGCGAGATATCCGCCGATTCGGCTCGGGAGCACCCCGACCGCGCGGCGTTGACGAGTGCAATCCAAGGAACTGTACTTGAGGAAGTGGCCCAAGGCGAGCTGGATGTTGCGTTGGGTGACATCGTGATTCTAGCGAGTGACGGTCTCGCGTCGCTTGACGACCAAGAAATCGAATCGATCTGCGCGGCACGGGTCGACGGAGAAGAACCTGCCGCGCGAATTGCGACGACCCTGATTGGCCGGATAGAAGCTCGCGCGCGGCCGGGACAAGACAATGCCACAGTCGTCGTTGTACGGATTGGCGGCGACAAGCTCGGGCCTGTCGACAGTCGGATGGCGGAGCACGCTAGTCGACGGAAGAGCTCAGAAGGTGAGGCTGCAGATCGGCAGGGGAGAGCTTCGGGGTTTGGCAAGCGCGTCGAGAGCAGAAGACTCGTATCGGAAGAAGATCCGTCTGGGAGCACCGCATGAAGAAGAGCAGCCGAGAAGTCAATGTCTTCAGCGTTTCGGCTCTTGACCTGTTTGCTTCGGCTCTCGGCGCGTTCATTCTTATGGCACTGATCTTCATGGTCTTCTTCTCAATCGCGGCCGAGAGTCCAGCAGAAGCGGTAGTGCCTGCGAGCGAACTGGAGGACTGCCGCGCCGAGCTAGCGTCGGTCACGGAACGCAACGACGTCCTCGAGGCGCAACTCGCGGGCACGGTCGACACGGCCGCCCTTGAACGATGCCAACAGCGAGTGGAGACGGTGCGTGGGCGGCTTGCTCAGTGCCAGGACGAGCTGGGAGCGGCGAGGGACGAACTGGGCGGCCTGAATGAGGACTTGGCGGACTGTCGGTCGGCTCTGGCACAGACATTTGTCCTCGTAATCGCGAGCTGGGCGTCGCGTGAGGACGTCGATCTTCACGTCGTAGACCCGGCGGGTCGCGAGTTCTACTTTTCGCAAAGAGAGCATCGGGGCTCGGACGGGAAGCTAGAAGAGGACAACACTCGGGGGCCGGGCAACGAGGTGTGGCTCCACCCATCCGCGGAAGCCGGGAGGTATCGGATCTGCTACAAGCTCTATAGCGGTCAGTCGTCGACGGTGCGCGGTAGTGTCTTGTGGCAAGAGGGGAGGATCGAGATTCCCAACATCCGCTTGGAACGGGACGATCAAGTGAAGTTAGCGCTTGAGCTAGACCTTGACGAAGACGGCCGTGTTCGGGCAGTTCGGTCCCGGTCCGGGGAGGTGTTAGGCAGTGATGATTGCGCGTGAGATCGAGGAGAGGGGTTGCAACTGGACGACCATGGGGGAGATCGAGGACGTGGGCAGCGCCGTCCTGAGCGCCCTAGAGGCGAGTGACGGTAGGAGAGGATGGGTCGTAGCCGGCGAACGCAAGGCGTTCCGACGCCGATCGTCGCCTGCGTAGAGCCCCAGTCAGCGCCCCTGGACCTCTGCCTTGCAACGCTCCACGAACGAAGCGACCCCTCCGCGAAGTCCGCCGAGTTCGCCGTCCTTGCGCGCATGGCAGGGATCTCCCGGTACGCGGCCTGCTCGCCCTCTTCGAGATAGGCCTGCGCCGCCCGCTTGATCTCCCGAACGGCGAGCGGGGCAGGCCCGGTCGATCTGGTCGCCGGTGGGCACGACCTCCTGCACGAAACCGAGAGCGAGTGCGCGGCGGCACGGCCCGACGCGGGCTCGAACTGGTTCACGCCTGGTGCGAGGTCGCTTCTGTCGGGTCCATGAGGTCGATACCCGGGAACCGCGTGAAGTCCCGGTCGGTGGTGGTGATCGAGGCGCCGTGCTCGAGCGCCAGTGCGGCGAGGTGCGCGTCCATCACCATCGGGCCCCTGGCCTGACCGCTGCCGCAGACTTCGCTCAGGATCTTCCAGGTCCGCGGCCCCGGTTGCAGCAGCCTGGCGTTCGGCAGGGCCAGCCACCCTTCAATCAGGGAGCAGGCTTCGGCCGGCGTCAGAGGACGGGAGAAGACGCGGCGATCCGAGGCGATGCGGACGAAGGCGAGCAAAGTGACGAGCGCGAAGCTGACGGAGCGGCCTGACGAAAGTTCGGTCTCGAGCCATCGCGCCGACGCCTTCTGGAACGGACTCTCGGAGTCGTAGGCGTAGAGCAGCACATTGGCGTCGATGAGTGTCACCGGCGGGTTGGACCGTCCAGAACGTCGAGCAGACCGCCGATGTCGTCCAGGTCGAACCCCGGCCGGAGCCCCATGGGACGTGCCTCTACCGACCGCCCCATGAACCCCCGAAGCGCCTCCACGACCCTCCCCGGCGCCTCCTCCGCCAGAAAGTGCCCGCAGTCCTCGAGCTCGCGCACCTCGACGTCCCGAAGCGCCGACTTCCACCGCTCCAGTTCCTTCCTCCGGAACGCGATGTCCTTCAGGCCCCAGAGAATGAGCGCCGGCTTGTCCGCGAAGGCGGCGCGGTCCTGCCAGATCGAGCGCAGCCAGTCGCTCGCGCCTACGATGTAGCCCGGCAGCGCGGCGCTCGCGGCCCGTGCCGCGGGCGACGGTTGGGCGCCGCGGTAGTGGGCCATGATCTCCGGCGTCAGGACGCGTCGGTCGCCGACCGCTCTCGGCATCACCCGGTTCACGAAGATGTTGTGGCGCCGCAGGAGGTACTGGCCGATCCAGCTCGACATCAGGAAGCTGAACGACCTGAAGTGGAAGTCGTCCCCGACCGGCCAGCACCAGGTGTTCGCGATGACGAGACGCTTGACGCGCTCCGGGTGCCTGCGCGCGAAGTCGAGGCCGATCGGCCCGCCCCAGTCGTTCATGAACAGGGTGATCCCGCGAAGGTCGAGATGGTCGAGCAGGGCGGCCAGGCGGCGCGCGTGACTCCCGGGACGATGGTCCTCGCGCCGTGCGCTCCGTGACGAGAGGCCGAAGCCGATGTGGTCGAGTGCTATGCAGCGGTACTCCGATCGCAGTTCCCGGACCGGATGCCGGAACAGGAACGACCATGCGGGGTTGCCGTGGACGAACACGATCGGCTCGCCCTCGCCTTCGTCGATGTAGTGCATCCGGTGATCGGGCGGGAGGTCGAGAAAGCGGCTCTCGAAGGGAAACAGGTCGTCCGAGACCCAGTCGGGACGGGCGGTCGATGAGGTCCCGTTCACGCGGCGCACAGCTCCCTGAGCTTCTCGAGACAGTCGGCCCAGCTCCGCTCGTGCTCGTCGCGGGCCTCGTCCTGGGTGAACCGGGCATGAGTGAGCGTGAGGCGCGTCCTGTCGGCCGATTCGGGCTCGAACTCGATGGTGACCAGCGTCTCGGTGTCACTGCCTTCCCAGCGCCAGGTGTGCACCAGACGACGTAGCGGCGCGACTTCCCGGTACACGCCGCGCGCGAGCCAGCGCTGCCCGTCGGTCCCGCGCATCTCGATGAGGAACGTCCCGCCGACCGCGACGTCGGCGACCGCGCGCGAGGCCACGGCATTGCCCGGCGCCAGCCACTGCTTCAGCAACTCCGGGTCGGTCCAGGCCGCGTAGACCCGCTCCACCGGTGCGTCGATCACGCGTTGAAGCGTCAGGTCCGTCATCGCCGTTCGCCCTCCTCGTCGCCGCCGGTCTCGACCAGGGCGCCAAGCGCATCGAGGCGCTCCGTCCAGAAGCGCGTGTGGAACTCGAGCCAGTCCTGGGCGTCCCGGAGCGCGGCCGGGTTGAGCCGGCAGATGCGTTCCCGGCCGCGTGCCTCGCGGGTGACGAGGCCGGCGCGTTCGAGTACGCCGAGGTGTTTGGAGACGCCGGCGAAGGACAGGGGGAGTGGGCGGGAGAGATCGCCTACGGTTGTTTGGCCCGAGGCGAGGCGGCCGAGGATGGCGCGGCGGGTGGGGTTGGAGAGGGCGTGGAAGATGCGGTTCAGGTGTTGTTCAACCATGTGGTTGAGGGTAGCGGGATTGGGCGGTGTCGTTCAACCCTTGGGTTGAATGAGGGTTGGGACCACCGCTCGCTACGTAGTACCGTCCTCGGCGTCGGGAGCGCGTTTAGACGGCGGCCGCCCTGCAAGCGGATCGCTGACGTGTTCGAGGCGGTTGCAGGGTCCCGTCTCAGTACCGACGCTGCTCGACGAGCACCGTGGCTTCATGCGGGGTCAGGATGCTAGTGCCCAGCTCGTTCTGGATCCTCTCACGCTTCGCGTGGAAGTCGTCGTCGGTCGTGACAAAGGCCCCACCCCCGTGATGCAGATGCGTCCACAGAGCGCAGGTGTCCACGAGGCGGTTCCGCCACTTCCCGCGAGGGTCACCGCTCGACTTGTAGGGGTGCTTCGGAAACAGGATTCGGTGGATCTGCCTCACCTTCGCGCTCCGTTCGTCGTCCATCCATACGCACCGGTCCCAGTAGGACAGGTCCCAGATGGCCGGCCCGGACAGGATCTCGGCCTCCCCGAGACCAGCGTTGGCGAGCTTCCGCTCAAAGCCAACAAACCCGGTGGACGGTGCATCGCGACGGGGGCGTTCCGATGCACTGATGGCTACAACGCGCAGCCTCAACTTCCCCTCGGCGGCGGCACGCACGAGGCGACGCAGGTCGTCAGCCGTGGCTTCTTCCGCTTCCAGGGCGATGATGCAGTTGGTGTCGAAAGTGACGTTCATCATGGCTCGCTCGTCGAACAGTCTGGGGGTCGCCGACGAGCCATTGAGGGCATCTATCAGTCCTCCCCGCGCCGCCGTTCCCGGGCGAGGTCGTGGCTCGCCTGCATCCGCATCCAGTGTTCCGCGTCGGACCAGCCGAGCGCCTCGAGCCGCAGCGCGGTGGCTGCGGTGATGCCGGCATGTCCATGGAGGATGCGCGACAGGAACGCGCGGGTGACGCCGAGCTGCTCGGCGACGTGCGTGATCGTCCAGCCCTCGGCCTCGATGGCGCTCGCGACGAGCCTGCCTGGGTGGGCGGGGTTCTTCATGCGGGTCATTCTAGGATCGCCAAGTTGCGGCCGCTTCGCTCCGGAGGGGAGATTGACATGACCGAGTACGCACTGTTCTTCGAGAGTGGAAGCCCCGTGTTCGGCGAGGGCTACATCGCTTCTGTGCGGGTCCATGGCCGCGCGCTGGCGACCTACGACAAGGAGGACGGGGAATTCGAGCTCAGCGGCGTGAATCCGGGGAGTCTTCTCGGGTTCGGTCGAACCCTGAACGAGGCGTACCAGGACTTCGTCGAGGCACTACGGTGCACCCTGATCGACTGCGCATCCGATGCGGCGAACTTCGAGGATTTCCGCCGGGAGGTCGAGGACTTCTTCGCCACGAACGATCCTCAGGCGGAAACGAAGTGGGAGGCGGCCCGGGACCGCGCCCGCCAGGGCGAATTGCCGAACGACCTCGCGCTCCGGCTCGAGAGATCGGATCCGGACCTGGGCGTGGACATTCGGCAGGTGAGAGCGCCTTCGCTTGCCGCCAACGCACCAGCGCAAGCGCTGGCGCCAAGCGCCATCGCCGCCTGAACCGCTCCCGTCGTCGGTCGATGGGCAACGGGGGTTTGTGCCTAAGCGCAATCTGACGCATGCTGGACCACTGTGCGGAAGGACACCGCGATTACGTGGCTCGGGTTCTGCCGCTTAGCCTGCGCTCAAGAGCACTAGCCTCCAAACCGGTTGTTGATGTAGCGAAGGGCCTCGGGCGCTGGCAGCTCCTGAGTTGTCGGCCCTGAACGGACGTAGAAGCGGTGCTCGTTGCCGTCCTTGACGTGCATCGGACTGGCTGCCGCTGAGCACCGGACAACGAGCACCCGCGTTTCCTCAAGGTCCTCGAAGTGAGGATGGATGTCGGGGAGGGCGCCGGCACTGATGCGACCCTTGACGAGATTGACGAGATGCTGGCTCATCCGGTCCTCGTTGGCGAAACGGTCCGCTTCGATGCCAACGGGCGTGCCGTCGTCAGCGACGCCGATGATGAGACTTCCCCCGCGTGCGTTGAGGAACCCTGCGATGGTCTTCAAGACGGCGAGTTCGATCCGTGTGTCGGTACCGCCCGTGTGCAGGTTGATTCGGAGCGTCGATTTGAACTCGGTGGAATCGGATTCGCCGGACGAGACGGCTTCTGTCAGATCGAAAGGATCGGGCACCGGCTCGGGATCGACCTCTGTCGCGAGCAGGTTGTATCCGTCACGGATGACTTCGGCGATCAACTCGCGGCGTCGCTCCAGGAAGGAGTGGTAGTCCATGGACTCCCAGCCTTCGGGTAGAGCGTGGTGTCTGTACATCAGGGCCAGCTCTGCTGGCCCGAATCGACGTTTCAACTCCGGAAGGTAGTCAGCAGGTGGTCGGTCTGCGGCATCGAGATTGTCGCTCCATTCGAGGTACGCGTAGTTCGCGATCTGGTTCGTCTCGCGCGTGCCGCTGATGCCGAGTCGGGCCAAATGAGCTTTCGGGAAGAGGTGGTGACGTTCGACTGGCCCCTTGGCTGCTGCGATCGCTGGATCGAGGAGGTCTGCAAGCCGGATCCGCGAGAACAGGGCATTGGCGTTCAGCAGTACAAGAGCGGCGTGATAGGCGAAGAGTGACGGGCTGCGGGGCGAAGAAGTCGCAAGATCGTTGGGCAGAGTCACGTCCCAGAAGTCGCCGGTGAGCGTGATGCTGCAGACGTGTCGAAGGCGGCTGACGAAGTCAGAGGCGCGCGTTACGCCCCGAAGGCCGGCCAGGTCGTAGTCCATCGCCGTCTCGGGGCTTCCCGTGAAGCGCCCGGTCACTGCGGACATGAAGAACCACTGGGCGATCGTCTTGCGGAGTTCAGCCTCTTCAACGCCGTACTCCGTGCGGCCGATGAGATAGAGCATGTAGGAGAAGAGGAGATTGTTGCTGGAGCTGATCATCCTTTCGCTTCGGAAGCCAGCGAGATGCAGGCAGTTCATGAAGTCGTGCCAGTGCTTGAGGTCCAGGGCCCGACCCTGCGCATCCCTGAGTTGGGTGAACTGCGCGTCGCGACGCTCGGTGCTGAACTCGTGGGTCGCCAGGTCCTTGCCCCGCAGCAGCGAGTAGACGTGTTGCAGGCGGGCTCGACGGAACGCCACACCGACGCCGACTCGCAGCAGTTGAGCGGGTTCGGGCTCGATGAAGTGGTTGAAGGGGGAAGGTACTCCCTTGCTCGGTTGGCGAGCCTGGCGGCAGAACTGTTCGAGTTCAGTTCGGCCTTCGTCCCAGAACACGGACATGAGGGTGAGGATGAAGTCCGCCTGGTTGAGGGGCGTGCCCTTGCTGTTGATGCGGACAAAGACGTTCGACACCGCTTCGTCGTCGACGCCGGCCGCGAGCTCGAGAGCCGTGAACGGGAAGGTCAGGAGATTGTGGAGTCTAGTGATGGCGTCCTGGATCGCCCGTTCTTCGTCACCGTTGACCTCACGGGTGAGCCTGAGCCCTTCCAGGTACTCGCGGGCAACATCGAACAGGCCTTCGCTCCAGACGCGAGATATGTCCGGGATGAACGACTTGTCTCGGCGCGTCGCTGCGTCGGCCACCTCGAAGCGCCGCTCCAGGGGGTTGAAGGCGATCTGAATGCGCTCGCTGTTGTAGTTCTTGCGGACGACGGGTTGGCCGCGAGTCACTGCGAAGAGGGAGGTGAGTCGCTGTTGGCCGTCCACTATCACCAGAGAAGGCGTCTTCGACTTTTCCTCAGTGCCGATCGTCTTGTCGTCACTGAGCCCGTTTCGCCACAGCAGCAAGTAGCCGACCGGATAGCCGCGGTACATCGAGTCGAACAGGTCGCGGACCTTGACGTTGTTCCAGACGAAGGGCCTCTGTATGTCTGGCAGACCGATCGTGCCGAGGGCGATCTGACTCATGAGAGTCTGTAGGTCGTAGTCGACCTTCGTGAAGACTGTGTCACTCACTAGAATCCCCACCCCAGACCGAAAGTGAGGACGTCCCCGGAAGCGTCGTCGAACGACGCCTGACCCCACTGGACGATGGCGACGAGACGCTTTCTGATCGCCACGGCAGCGCCGAAGCCGAGGTCGAAGCTGTTGTCGCTCTCCGAGAAACTCTCCCCGAAGACTGTGCCGCTGGTCGAGAAGGCCGTGTAGTTGGCGCTGAGGAAAGCCGCCGCCCGGGTCTTGCTCTCCGGCCGATTGGCAAAGCCGACAGCCACTGAGCTGCGCGTGGCCCGGATGTCCGCGTTGTAGTAGAGCGGGAAGCCGTAGTGGTCGTAGCCGAGGAGGCTGCTCACGTTCGCCTCGTCCTGAGCCAGGGACGTCGACAGAAAGAACTTGCTCTTGCCGGAGAAGGTCGCATAGCCCACGGTGTTGACGCCTCCGAAGGACAGGCCGTCGAACGAAGCGCTGCTCGTACCGAGCCAGATCGTCCATGTGGAGTCGGGCTCAGGCTCCGGCTGCTCCTCCTGAGCGTGAAGACCCAACGGTGCCAGGGAAAGGGCGAGAGCGAGGACGGCGCGGAGCATCTGCTGCTTCTCCTACGGTGGTGTCGAAGTAGGGGCGAACTCCGGGAGCCAAGTCTCCACCGCCCCCTCACTAGCTGGTTTGGATCGCGCTTCCGCGCGGCCGACGAGTATACAGCGATGAAGAACGACTTTGTGGCGAGCCAACTGCGGTATTGCACGACGATTGCGCGATCAAGATGCAGGCGCAACGGCGGATGCGCACAGGAGCTGTGATACTCGGGGCTATCGTTCGCGTCGCGTAGCCGGTGCCTTCGCGCAGGCGAAACGGCGCGAAGATGATTTCGCCAACTTGACCGGAGAACACCATGAGCATCCCCAATCCAGACCCGCGCCGTCGACTTTGGCTCCGCCTCGCCGCTGGCGCCGTGACCTTGGCTATCGCAGCAGCTTTGCTGGTTGCGGCGGCGCCGGCTGCGGCCCCTGCAGCCGCGCCGCCGGCTTGTTGTCCTTGCGCTGACGAAGCCGCGTACGCGGCCGACATGTACAACGCCTTCGCCCAGCGGATGGGTACGAACCCTGGCAACAGGCTCTGGAAGCAGGCCAAGGAGATCCTGATCGAGTGCATGGACTCGGCGGCTCGCTGAGCTGCCATGCCGATCCGTTCGCTTACCGAGGGCACGGTGGACCATTGACGACCCGCAGGGTGGGGGGCGCCGCGATGGTCCAACTGACTCAAGCCGCTGATCGGGGCGGTTGACGTGCAAGCACGCGCTTGCATAACGTGAAGCCCCGACCCGCAAGACCGACCCTGGACATGTGGACATCTACCGCGCGATCGCTGACCCAACCAGGCGAGCCATCCTGGATGAACTCGTCGATCGGTCGGGTCAGTCGCTCTTCGAACTCTGCGGGCGCCTGATCATGAAACACGGCATCAACTCCTCGCGGCAGGCGATCTCGCAACACCTGGGCGTCCTGGAAGCCGTCGGGCTGATCCGCACGAGGCGCGAGGGGAGGTCAAAGCTCCACTGGTTTGAGGGCGCCCCGCTGAAGGCAATCCGGGAGCGGTGGCCGGTCTCGACGGACGAGGACACTTCACACTCAACCGATGAGGGCATCGAGGAATGAGAATCCACCTGACCGGCGTCTTCGTGGACGACCAGCGGAAGGCACTTCGCTTCTACACCGAAACGCTCGGCTTCCAGGTGAAGCACGACATCCCTTTGGGAGAGCACGCCTGGATCACCGTCGTATCCCCGGAAGCCCCGGACGGGACGGAGTTGCTGCTTGAGCCCGCTGCACACCCCGCCGTCGGTCCATACAGGGCGGCGTTGGTGGAGGACGGGATCCCCGGTGCCAGCTTCGCGGTCGACGATGTCGAAGCTGAGTACGAGCGTCTCGTGGCAAGAGGTGTGCGGTTCGTTCAGCCGCCAACGGACCTCGGGACCGTTGTTACCGCAGTCTTCGACGATACCTGCGGCAACCTGATCCAGATCCAGGAGGAGAAGGGTCAACCGTGACGATCACACGGAACCGGCGGCTGGCTCACTGCATCCGATGCGAACTCCTTGGATGGCAAGACGGGAAGCTCAGGACCGCGCAACTTCGGGCATCCCCGAAGTTGCGCCACAATGCGGGCATCGGAAAGCTGCGCGACCGCTGCCCGCGCCCGGTCTTGGGGGTCTCGCGAGCCTCGCCACATCTACGTTCGCGGGCACCACTGCGCACTTCGCTTCGTCGCCTCCGTGTTCTAGTTCAGAGAGCCTGTCTCTGAGCTCAGCCAGATCGGCTGGAATCCTGTAGACCCTCATCCCACTAGCCTCCCCAAGTCCGGCCATTTCTCATGGGGATCTAGTGGGCCGCCCTTTGTGTGTGCTGCTACAGCCTCGTTCCAAAACTCTCTCATTTGCTCCTCCAGGCCTGAATGCCTGACGATTTTGCGGCTGGCCAGCTTCGACGTAGTCAGCGCGGCGAAAGCCTCGAACCAGTTCCCCACTAAGTACGCTTCGTAGCTGCCCTTTCGGAGACCGTCAAACGCCTCCGCGTGGTGGTGGTGAATGTCCTTCATGTAGATGGTCAAGAAATCTGCCGACAGCCGTTGACGATCGCGCCCGCGAGTCGCGACTAGCGTTAGTCCCGCGGCCGCGAGGGCACCACCGGCGCCTATGGCCGCCCCCCATACGGCGTCGAGATTGGATAGCGTCGTGACCATCTCGCAGGCCGGTTGTTCCACTTATCGATCCTCCTTTCGACTCCTTCTCCCGTGTTGTACCTCCCGCAGGCCACGGACGACCGCGCGTACGGTGGACGGCTGGCGACTTCGAGCCTCAGCCGTAACCTAGTGCGCTGATGGTAGATTCAATTCTGAGCAGTGGCAATAGCAGCCCGCATGGGGACCCGGGCAGGCCCCCTATGTGGGCGCCGATCCGTTCGGACACTGGACGGTTCGTTAGGGGACCACCGGGCGGTTTCACATCGCCACGATGGCCTAGGTGCTGGGCGTGTCCCTGGGCAGGTTCCATCCGTGGCTCAGGGGACGCGTTCGGGGCGGGCGCTGTCAGATGACAATCTGTTGCGGCAGGTGTTCGGAGAATCAGCGGCGCAGTCGGGGCAGCTACGATTCGTCGCGCGTCCACGCCTAGCTCGTGGAATCGGCAGGCAGCGTAGGGCACAAGCAGTCGCCAGCCTGATGCGAGAGGCAGGCTGGCCGACATCAGTCGACGCAGGGGCGTCGCACAACCCGCCGCGACCCGCAGGCCGACGCGGGTGTCAATGGCAACCGAAAACTGCACACATCTGGCAACTGAAGACTGCACACTTGTGCCGGAGCGGTAGGGGCCTAGCCGTGCGCCTCGGCCACGATCAGCGAGACAACGGTCAGCGCCTTTACTATGAGGCTAGGAAGTCCAGGGTTCCGACGACGACGGGCTGGTTCATGTTGAATGTGTACCTCTTCGTCCCTGCTTCCGGTTTGGTTACCGTGATCGAGCCGGGGAAGCCTGTAAGGGAGGCCGCATGAAACAACCAGTGGCCTGTCTCTGCTCGGCTGTCAGTGACTTTCACGAAGAGGTCCATTTCGTCCTCGGTGAAGAACGACAGCAACGCGGCGCGCTCCTGAATCAGCCGGCAGAAGATCGCGTCGTGTTGGACGTCCATGGGGACGGCCGTGATTGTGGCCGAAACCAAGTACTGGCCGCCGAGGATGGGGTGCTTCACCATTGCGTTTCTCCTGGATCGGTGCATTGGTGAGAGCCTACTCCAGTCTCGGCCCGTTGCGAAGCCGCGCGCCCTGTCGGCGAACTCGTCGACGTACCGCTTTAGCTGCCGGCCCCTTGGTCGAGGGACCCGGTAGGTCGGCGGTTCATAGAGTTCGATTTGCAGACTGTTCGATCGCCCCCGCCACGTCGCGGAGCCGATGCGCCTTGAGCGAAGAGGACTTGGCCGTCTCACCGTCTTTTGTGGTTCTACTCTGGATTGTTGCAGCGCTCCAGAACCGCGTTCTTCGCGGCGATGATCGCTTCGTCTCCGGAGTTGAAGTGTCCGATGATCTCAAAGGACCTCTGGTAGTCCACCCTGGCTGTCCACGGTTCGGTCATCATCGCGTAGCCAATGTAAGAACAGCCGGCTACGCGGACGATGAGCCAGTCGTCACCTGGAGCGAGTTCGGCTGTCGACTCGTCGTAGCCCGTTCCGCCGCAGCCGAGCAGCAGTACAGCCAAGATGATAGTCGGCACTTGTTTCTTCATCCCAACCTCCTTTTCAGTTGACTGTCGTACACAGGGTGTTCGAGTGCAGCGTACCAGCTTGGCTGGGACGAGGAAAAAGGTGGCACCCTCACCGACCTTCCGTTCCCCCCTTCGTCCCCCTTTCAGGCAAAGAGACCGTGACGGTGGGTGCATAGAGCAAGGACCGTGGACCGAAGGCCCGCGAAGGCGGTAGTGGCCCAGTGCCAAGAGTGGCGACGAGAGGGCCACAGCGAGTGACGACGAACGCAAGCGCAGTCACCCTCTCGGCGATGCTGTTGTGTGGCGGTCCGCAATCCGGCACCTCACCCGCCGGAGCGCGCGAAGCGGATGGGCGAGAGACCGGCTACGGCGCCACCGAAACGACGTTGATCGCCCGAGACCATCGAAGAGACCGCCGAGATGGTGACCGCCGCGGGAGGCCGCGGCATCGCCGTCCGCACGGACCACACCGTCGAGGCGGAGGTCGAGCGGCTGTTTGCGTGCGTCCGCGCCGAGCAGGGCCGGCTCGACGTGCTCGTCAACGATATCTGGGGCGGCGACGCGCTGACCGAGTGGAAGCGCCCTTCTGGGAGCTCTCCACCGCTGAGGGGTTCGAACTGCTGGAGCGCGCCGTCCACACTCACATCGTCACGAGCCGGCATGGCGTTCCCCTGAGGGTCGAGCGCAACGCGGGGCTCGTCGTCGAGGTCACCGACGACGACACCTTCGGGTATCGCGGCAACCTCTTCTACGACGTGGCCAAGAACGCGGTCATTCGGCTGGCCTACGCGATGGCGGCCCACCTGCACGCGCACCGGGTGACGACGGTGGCGCTCACGCCGGGGCTGATGCGGTCCGAGGCGGTGCTCGACCACTTCGGGGTCACCGAGGCGAATTGGCGGGACGCCATCGAGAAGGATCCGTACTTCGCCGAGGCCGAAACGCCGTGCTACGTGGGGCGCGCGGTGGCGGCGCTGGCCGCCGAGCCGGACGTCGGGGCCAAGAGCGGCGGCCTGTTCTCAAGCTGGGGACTGGCGAAGGAGTACGGCTTCACCGACGTGGACGGCCGCCGGCCGGACTGGGGCAGCTTCTTCCCTCGCAAGGTGTGGGAGATCATCGAGAGGGACACGCCGCCCAGCGAGGAGGACATGGACCTGTTCGTGGTTCGTACCCGCCTGTACCAGGTGGAAGGCGATCCCGCGGCGGCGGACGAGGCGGCGCGGCTGCGGGCCTACTTCGAGCGCCATCGCTAGGCTGTCGCCTCAGGGAGGAACATGATGCTCAGGAACATCCTCGCCGCCATCGCCGGCTACGTCGCCATGGCCGCCGTGCTCTTCGCACTTTTCTCGCTTCTGTGGTTGACGGTGGGGCCCTCGCGCGCCTTCGAGCCGGGTTCCTGGGAGGTACCCGTCGGCTGGGCAGTCCTCCAGCTCGTACTCGGGCTCATGGGCGCGTACGTCGGCGGGCAGGTCTGTGCCAGGGTGGCGCACGATGCCAGGGGCGCCACGATGCTGATCGGCCTGGTGATCGTGTTCGGAGTGGTGAATGCCCTGATCCCGCCGGAGATGGTGGCGGGACCGCGCCCCGACGACGTGTCGATGATGGAGGCGACCGCGGGGGCTCTTCAGCCGGCGTGGTTCAACTGGCTCAACCCGGTGGTTGGGGCTGTCGGGGTGTGGTTCGGGACGGGGAGGCTGCGCGCGCGGTCCGGGAAGGCGCCCTAGCGCCGTTCGCGAACCCCGATGGTCGCGTTGACGTAGTCACGCAGAATCGACTTGCCGACGTCTACCTCGCCGGCAAGAAGGCACTGCACTGCTTCTTCGAGCAGCGCCTCCCGAAAGCCTGGGTCGCGCTCGAGCCGCTCCCGGACCGTCACTCTGAAGTCACGCGTCAGTGGCATGGTCTCAACCCTTCTTCCTAGAAGACCCGCGTGATCTGAACGCCCTCGACGTTCTCGACGTCGTGCAGCGCGGAGGAGACCGCCTGAAGGAGGCTCTTCGCTTCTCGGTCGAACTCGATGTACTGCACGCCATCCGTCCGTCCGACCGTGGCGTCGTCACAGCCGGCTTGGAAGAGGGCGTCGATGACCCGTTCGGCTTGCAGGTCAGGGCCCTCGACGATCAGTGTGAAACGTCGGGTCGGCATCGTGACCCCGAAGCCTAGGCGAAACCCAGTCTCCATCTCGCCCGGGGGTACGCGTCCAGCCCTGCGCGGGTACCGGCTTGATGTAGTCGTATCTGACAACATCACTCCATGAGTGAGAAGAACGTCGAGCTTGTCCACGGAAGCGGGAACGTCTTCCGAGACTTCGGTGATCCCCAGGCCGACCTCAAGCAGGCGAAGGCCGTCCTTGCCGCGCGAATCATCGCCGTGTTGGACGATCGTGGTCTCGCGGTGCGCAAGGCGGCGAGTCTCACCGGGTTCGCCGCGGCGGACTTCTCCCGCATCCGCAACGCGGATCTTGGGCGCTTCACGCTGGATCGGCTGATGAAGATGTTGGCCTCTTTGGACGCCAACGCCAGGGTCACCGTGAAGGTCGACGTGTCCCGGTCGGCTCCGCTACCGCAACCCTCCCAAGTCCGCTGACGCCGACATCCCACAAGTCTGCGGACGGTCGTGCGCTTCGCACACGGCCTGCCGGGGCGCGCTGGCAATGGAGCCAAAGCGTGCTTCGGGGGGCTACGTTGTGAGGACTGTGCTCAAGGAGGAACGGGACTACTACGACGAGAACTTCGACCAGCTCAGGCGCAAGTACCCGAACCAGCACCTGGTGATTCGCGGCCAGCAGGTCATCGGTGCCTACCCGAGCTGCGACGAGGCCATACGTGCCGTCTACGCGAAGGGCATCAAGGGCGGAGCGTTGGTGCGGAAGAGCGGGGCTCGAGAAGATACCTTGGTGTCCCCGGTTCTTGTTGGAGGCTGACTTCCATCACGGCGTAGAGTCAGACTCGTACGCCTTGAGCATGAGGGAGAGCGTGTACTTGGAACAACAGATCATGCGGACCAGCAGCAACCAGTCGTGACCCAGCCCAAAGCCACACTGCCGGATCGCAGTCGGGATGCCGCCGGACAGTCACCCGCGCTTGGGTCCCCACCGGCCGGCATGGACCCCGATTGGCGGGAACGGATCGAGTTGGCCAAGCGAGTACGGGAGGAGACGCGGAAGGCCCGCGGTGACAAGCCGTCCACGTTCGACCTGCAGGGGCTGCCAATCCGGACCCGCCCGTGACGAATCGCAGCGCTGTCCTTCTCCTGCTGCTCGCCGCGGCGCGCGTGCTGGCGCAGGTAGAGCCGACCCCGGAGGCCGAGGTGGAACGCCTGTGGGCGGAAGCGACACGCTTCATCCAACTGGACCAGTTGCCCGAGGCGCTCAGCGCCCTGGACGACATGGTCGAGCTCGAGGCGCTCCATTCCGGCCTGGAACTGCCGCCGCTCTTCTGGGCTGTCCACGCCGCGGCGGCAGAAGAGGAGGGACTGCACGACGTGGCCGTCTCATCGGCGCTTCGCTACGTCGACCAGAGAAACAGCAATGCCGCCGAGCACTACGGATTCGCCCTCCGACTCGTCGTCGACGCCGACCTCGAGGCACTACGCCTCGCTGATCCGGACCGGGAGATCCACACGCTGAATGTTGGCGGTAAGCCGGTCGAAGGGATGAAGCCGCCTGTGCGGAAGAACCCTCACTCCTATGTGCCAAGGAAGACTGCCTGGGCACGTGAGGCTGGCGCCTATGGCGCGGCGGTGATCGGATTCGTCATCAATGAACGCGGAAGGGTGGAGCACCCGGTCCTTCTCCAGGATCCCGGCTACGGACTCGGTCTGGAGGCGGCGAGGTCCGTGAGGCGATACAAGTTCAAGCCGGCGACGCTCCACGGCGAGCCTGTGGCCGTGTACCGGGTCGTGACGATCAACTTCCATCCGTGACGCTAGTGCGGCCGGGTTGGACTCGTCCGGTCAGAAGACCCGCGTGATCTGAACGCCCTCGACCTTCTCGAGGTCCTGCACCGCGGAGAAGACAGCCTGGTTGAAGCTCCCCGCTTCCCGGTCGAACTCGATGTACCGCGCGCCATCGGTCCGTCCGACCGTGGCGTCGTTGCAGCCGGCCTGGAAGGGGCGTCGATGACCCGTTCGGCCTGCAAGTCAGGGCCTTCGACGATCAGGGTGAAGCGGTGGGTCGGCATCACGGCGTCACAACCGGCCTTCAAAGGCGCGCAGCAGGTCCTCATTGAGCGGCGTATCGAAGTCCTCCGGCACCACGAACTGGCCTTGGTCGATCCCGAGGATCGGTCGCCCCTCCTCTACATTGACGAGCTTCGCGACGGGACGCCCCGAGCGAGTGATCACGACATCCTGACCGGCGGCTACCTCCTGCAACAGCCGGGAGAGATTCGACTTGGCTTCTCGAACGCTGACCTGCTTCATGACCCCTAAGCCTAGTAGGCGAAACCACTGCCTGAGATTGAGCTGGCCCGTACGCGTCCGGCCGGAACGGGCGTAGAGTTGCGCGGGGCCTAGAGATGAGGAGAGAAGAGACGATTCGAGCCAGGCTGCCCGTGGGTCTGGTGCGCGAACTCGAACTCATCGGGGAAGTCGAGCAGTCCGACCGCTCGACGACGGTGCGCCGGTTGCTCGCACGGGCGGTTCACGACTGGAAGCTCGAGCCCTACGCCCGGCAGTACGGCGAGCGCAAGCTCACACTCGCGCGGGCGGCGCGCGATGCCGGTGTCTCCCTGTGGGAGATGATGGACTACGCGCGCTCGGCGAACATCCCGGCGCAGTACGAACTGGAAGACCTGCAACGGGACCTGAGGACCATCTCAAGCGGTGCCACCCGGGGATAGGAGGAAGAGACCATGCTGACAAGAGACGGAATGTCCAGCGCGTTCGCGAAGTGGGGCGCAGCCTGGAACGAGCACGACCTCGACGGCGTGATGGACCTGTTTCACGATGAGATCTACTTCGAGAACTGGAACGGAGGCTCGGTCAGGGGCAAGGAGAATCTGCGTGAGGCATGGGCGCCATGGTTCGCCAATCATGGAGACTTCAAGTTCACGACCGAAGAGACCTTCATCGACGAAGTCGAACAGAAGATGCTTTTCCGCTGGCAGCTCGACTCGCCCTCGTTCGAGAAGGGCCAGGAAGAAAAGCACGAAGCCAGGCGCGGCCTCGATGTGCTGCACTTCCGGGGCGGCAAGATCGTCGAGAAGCTGACCTACTCCAAGACCACGATCGAACTGGATGGGGAACGGGTGCGTCTGACGACGTAGTGAAGGATGGTCGCCGCTTCGCGGCTCGTGTTGTCCGCGGGTCAGTGGACCCGCGGTTACATGCCGGCGAGGACGCCGGCGCACCTAGTTGCTAGCGGAGGTCAGTCGCTCGTCAAGTGGCCACGACGTACGTCAGTACGCAGAGAACCAGCGTGTTCAGGCCCAGAAGGATGCTAAAGGTCACCGTCAGCGAGTGCACCTGTCTCGACAGCGCTGCGAGCTGTCTTTCCACCCCCGCCATCGGTCCGTCGAGTGAGCCAAGGCGGCCCTCGATCGAGCCAAGCCGCCGCTCGATCGCCGCCAGTCGAGTATCCGGTTCTGCTCTCGTCATCATCGGTGCCACCTGTTCATCCAGCAGGTCGACAGAGCAACCGTACTACAGGCCCCGGCGCCGGGTCCCATGGACACGGCCTGATGCCGGTCCTCAAGGACCAGGACGAACTCCGCTGCCGGTTGCCCGATTCGGGAGCGCGGGTCAGGCGTCGGAGCGCTCGAAGCGGATCGGCGAGATGACCGGCTCCAGCGGCACCGCAACGACGTTGATCGCTCCGGCGTTGTCGTAGTCGAACCGGACCTTGGCTCCCCCGAGCGCGGCCGCGGGCGAACTCGCCGGAAGATCGTGGGGGACGGTGAACAGGTCGTAGTGGTAGTGGACGAGCGGGAACTCGATGCCCACCGCCTCCAGGACGAGGCCGTCTCCGTCGACCCGCACGAACGCCTTGCCGTAGCCGGGGTGCTCGTAGTCGCCGGCGTAGTCGGCGAGCGGATGTGAGGGTTTGGTGTCCGCCACCGCTGCCTCGCGGTCGGCCTTCTTCGCCTCCTCGGCTTTGGCCTTCGCCTCGGCTTCGCGCTTGCGCGCCCGGGCGGCCCAGTCGATGGGCTCGAGGCCGAGCATCCGGTCGAACGCGTTGCGCGCGACGAGGGGAGGCACGGTCCCGGTGCTGGAGGTGTTGGAGAGGGCGACGACGCCGATCCTCTCGTGGGGCAGCCACTCCATCGCGGAGATGAAGCCGTCGATGCCCCCGCCGTGGCTGATGTGCTTGTGGCCGCGGTAGCCGCCGACGATGAGGCCGAGCCCGTAGGTGGGGTCGCTGATCTCCGCTCCGTCCTGCACCAGCGACAGGAGCAGCGGACTCAGGACCATCTGGGGCTGCTGCAGGAGCTTCGCGGACTCTACCTTGAGGAGATGGGTGTCGCCGGCTTTGCCGTAGTCGATATGGAACTGCACGTAGGCGGCTAGGTCGCGGGCCGACATGTTGATCGACCCGGCCGGGCCGATCGCGTCGATGTTCCGGAACGGCACCCGCTCGATCTCCTCGTCCGCGCCGTAGCCGTACGAGAAGTCCTCGTCCTTCTGCATCTGGATCACCGAGAAGGTGGCACGCTCGATGCCGAGCGGAGTGAGGATGCGCTCCTCGACGAGCTCCTCCCACGACTTGCCGCCGATCCGTTCGGAGACGATGCCGGCGGTCATGTACATCAGGTTCTGGTACTGGAAGCTGCTCCGGAAGGTGGCGGAGGGTTCGAGGTGGTGGAGCCCGGCCAGCATCTCCTCGCGGCTCCTGCCGGTCGCCAGCCAGTAGAGGTCGTGCCTGGGGAGGCCGGAGCGGTGGCTCAGCAGGTCGGCCGCGGTCATCTGGGCGGTCGCCACCGGGTCGTGGAGATGGAACTCCGGGAGCACGCTGCGGACCGGCTCGTCCCAGGTGAGAGCGCCGTCGTCCACCTGCATCGCCAGCAGGGTGGCCGTGAAGGACTTCGTGTTCGAGCCGATGGCGAAGAGCGTGTCCGCCGTCACGGGCAGTTCCCGCTCGACATCGCGCCAGCCGTAGCCCTTCGCGTAGACGGTCTTGCCGTCCTCGACGATCGCCACGCCGAGGCCCGGCACTTTCCACTCCGTCATCACCGACTCGACCCACTCGTCGAATCCCTGGAGCCGCTCCTCGACGGTTTGGGACCAGAGGGGGCCGGCGGCGAACGCGATGGCCGCGAAGACGGCGATTGCTCGTATGGCTCGTGCGGTTCTCATGCGAAGGCTCTTCTTTCTTGTCAGTTGGTGGTTTCCTGGCGGTAGAGGCCGAGATTGCCGAGATCGAGCTCCAGGCCGGGGCCGGGGCCGGAGTCGCTGAAGGTCGCCGGCGACCGGGAGAACGCCTGGCCGTCGCCGCCGTCGTAGTGGAGGAGGAACGTGTCCCCGTCCAGTGGCTCCAGGTCTCCCGAGAAGGAGCCCGGGGCCGAGAACGCAAGCCGGAGCGCTCCGGCGGCCGCCGAAACGGTCAGCGTCTCTCCGAACGCGTTCGCGTACTGGCCGGCGTAGCGCTCGAGCGGATGCGACGGAGGCGAATCGGGATTGCGCATGGCCGCCTGGGCGGCCAGCGCCTGCTCTACCTGGGCGTGAATGGCCTCCGTGGCATGCATGGCTTCCGCGTGGACGTCGCGTTCCGGAAGGTCGAGCAGGCGGGCGAAGACGAAGGCGGCGATCTCCTGGTGCGGGTAGTAGGGCGTCCACATGCTGCCGTTGACCAGCACCGCGACGCCGGCGTCGGCCTCCGGCAGCAGGGCGACGTAGGCGGGGAACCCGAAGATGCCGCCGCCGTGGGATACGTAGCGGTGGCCCGCGAAGGACCCCGCTTCCCAACCCATCGCGTAGGACGACTGCGGATCGTCCGCGAAGAGGAAGTAGCCGGGGGCGTCGACCTGCTCGGCGTGGAGTTCGGCGAGCGTCTCCGGCTGGAGCACGGTGACTCCGTCGAGGCGGCCTTCGTCGAGGTGCATGCGAAGCCAGTCGGCCAGGTCGAGCACGTTGGAGGCCACGCTTCCGGCCGCCTGCATGTTGTCGTAGGACTGCCACGGCAGAACCCGGCGTTCGCCGTCGCGGTCGAAGCCGTGGGGCATCGCCACATTTCGGTCGGGCGCGTCGGCGATGCTGACCGCGCCGGCGGGTGCGGTGCCGAGGAAGGTCGGCGCGACGAACCGGGGCGCCCAGACGCCGTACGGGCTCGGGTGCGTGAAGTCCATCCCGAGCGGCGAGAGAATCCGGTCGTCCAGCCACTCGCCCCACGACTCTCCGGTCGCCGCCTCGACGACGAGGCTCAGCAGTCCATAGCCGAGATTGCTGTAGCGGTGGTCGCCGTAGGGAGCGAAGTTCTCCAGGCGCCGGGCCCGTTCGGCGACGGCGCGCGCATCGATGACTTCGAGCGCGGGATAGTAGTCCTCGGGGATGCCGGAACGGTGAGCGAGAAGGTCACGCAGCGTGATCTGCGCGGCGCGCTCCGGTTCCGCCAACTCGAACCAGGGTAGGTGTTGCACCAGCGGGTCGTCGAAGGCAGCGAGACCGTCGTCGACCAGAGCGGCGATGGCCGCGGCGCCGAAGCTCTTCGTCACCGAGCCGATCTGGAAGAGCGTGGCGGCGTCGATCCGGTCGGGCAGTCCGACCTGCTTGACGCCGAATCCCTCGGCGAAGACCAGCCGATCGTCGACGACGACGGCGACGGCCAGGCCGGGGACGTTCCAGTCGGCGAAGGACTCCTCGATGAACGGTCGCAGGCCGTCCAGGTTCGGGTGCGGAACGATGGCCGCGGCGGGTTCGTTCGCCGCCGGTTCCGGCTGGGGGGCGCAGGCTACGCAGAGCGCGACGGGAAGCCACAGGGCCATCAGGGCGTCCAGCGACAGCAGGGACAGCGGGCGGTTCCGCTGCGGCCGTTGACGGTCGGGTATACACCGGTGTACTTTCAAGTGCACAACCGTATCCCACACGCCTAGCTCTTGGCGATCACTTCTTGCGAGGGGGGTAGCAAGCATGTCCAGGTTCGTCTTGCCAGGTCGGAGAACACGCTCGATTCGAGAAGGACGAATCGGGAGCTGGGCGGTGCTCGCCGCGGCCGCCGTCGTGTGGGCAACCCTTGCGCCCGCGACGGTAACGGCCCAGACCAGCGCGACGATCACCGGCGAGGTCCGCTCCGCCGACGGCGCGGCCATTCCCGGCGCGGAGGTGACGGTCGCCAGCGAGACGCTTCAACGGCAAGTGGCGACGGATGCCGACGGCGGCTATCGCCTCCCGGCCCTTCCGGCCGGCACGTACGAGGTGCGCGCCTCGGCCGACGGCTTCGCGCCGGCCGTGAGGTCCGGCTTCGAACTCCTGCTCAACTCCCGCGTGGAACTCGACTTCGAGCTCGAGGTCGGCACCGTCGAAGACGAAGTGACGGTGACCGGCGCGCCGGTGCTCCTCGACACGCAGTCCTCCGATACCGGCGGCGTCGTGACGCCGCTTCAGATCGCGACGCTGCCGGTCAACGGCCGCGACTACCTCGACCTGATGCAGTTGGTCCCCGGCGTCCAGGTGAACCGGGAGAAGGACAAGGGCAGCGACGAGGCCGTGCCCGTCCTGGGCGAGCGCGCCGGCAACGCGGTCTACCTGATCGACGGCATGCCGAACCGCGACGAGTTCGGCAGCGGCGCGGCTTCGCAGTTCACCCAGGACTCCATCCAGGAGTTCGAGGTGCTCACCGGCGGATTCAAGGCGGAGTTCGGCCACGGCTCGGGCGGCGTCGTGAACGTCGTCACGAAGGGCGGCGGCAACCAGTGGCGCGGCGCGGTCGTCGGCTTCGTGCGGGATGACGGGATGGACTCCTCCAACAGTCTCGAGGAGATGGCCGAAACGCCGAGCCTGTCCCGGGACAACTTCGCCCTGAACCTGGGCGGTCCGCTCGTCGGCGACCGGGCCTTCATCTTCGCGTCGGCCGAGCAGATCGACGAGGAGCGGGAGTTGAACTTCGCGTTTCCTCCGGCGACTCCGGCGGTCCTGCGGGACTTCGAGAACTCGTTCGACTTTCCCGCGACAACGGACGAAGACCGGTACTTCCTGAAGCTCACCGAGCAGGTTGGAGACCGGCACCGGCTCGACCAGCAGATCAGCGTGTCGGACAGCCAGGTGAACGACTTCCTGCCGCTGTCGGCGGCGGCGAACCTCCCGTCCACCCGGAAAACTTCGGGCGTGAACGGTCCATGCTGGGGCTGAGGCAGACGTCGCTCTTCGGCGACGGCAACTGGATCTTCGAAGGTCACCTGCAGTACCGGGAACATACGGACGTCCAGACGCCGTCGCACCCCGAGGCGGGTGCCGCCACCGCGTTCTCCATCTTCAGCAGCCCCTTTACCTTCCAGCTCTTCGGCGACCTGGGAATTGTCGCGTTCGGCAATCCGTCCACCGGCTCGGACTTCGATCAGGAATACCTGTCCGCCGGGCCGAGTCTGGCGGCCAGCTTCGGCAACCACGAGATCAAGTTCGGCCTCGACTATCTGGGGACGCAGGTCAACGGCAGCGAAGCCAGCATCCTGGCGAACCAACTCTTCGCGACCGAGGCCAACTTCGCGCGCTTCGGCCCGGTCTACTCCGGGTTGTTCACCCTGACCGAGATCGGGCCGCGCGTCGCGGGCGGCGACAACGTCGCTCTCGACAACGACTACACCGCGCTGTACGTGCAGGACGACTGGTCCATCGGCGGCGAGCTCGTCGTCAACATGGGATTGCGCTACGACCGCGACTCGGAGTTCGAAAAGAACAACCTGTCGCCCCGTCTCGGCTTCGCCTGGAGCCCGACGGACTCGACCGTGATCTCCGGCAGCGCCGGCGTGTACTACGACCGGTTCCGCCTGGGCCTGGTGCGCAACATCGCGGCGTTCGGCGGCGCCGACATGAACCTGATCCAGGATCTCTCCTACCCGCAGGGCTTCTACAACGTCACGTCGATCATTCCGATCCTCGTCGGACTCTGCCCGAATCCGCTGGCGCCCCACGCCGCGGTGGAGGGCACCCCCTGCCTGTTCGGCCTGCCGACGCCTCACCTTGGCGTCGACATCTTCAACAACATCGTCGCCGACGGTCGCAGCCCGATCCCGCCGGAGACGGTGATCACCCGCGACAACGTGCAGGACCTGAGCGGCCTGAGTCCGGACGAGTACCTGGCCCGCGTGAACGCGATGGTGCCGCTCTTCGCGTTCGGTCCGGATGCCTGGTACTGGGGGCCCTTCGGCGCGTTGACGCATCCGCTCCTCCCGGCTCAGGACTTTCCGATCCAGATCGACCCGGGGTTCGAAACGCCCAACACCCGCGCGTACCACCTGGGCGCCAGGCGGCAGTTCGGGCGAAACCACCTCGTGACGCTCGATCTCCACTACCGGGAGATGAGGAACATCCTCGGCGTTCGCGAGACGAACCTGGAGTTCGTGTCGCGCATCCCGGGTTCCGAACGGACCTACGAGGGCGGCGCCGGCGTGGGCGTTCGTGGCTTCGGGCCGTGGTTCGAAGGCGAGTACAAGGCCGCGACGGTGGGCTACACCAAGCGCCTGAGCAACCGTTTCAGCCTGTCCGCGCACTACACCTACACGGACGCGGTCGACAACCTGGTCAGTGGCCAACTGGGCAACGGCGCGCTGAGCGGCCCCACCGCGACGGGTTCCGCTCCGACCGATTCGTTCGTCGGCACGGTGCCCGTGGTGACGGACCCGACGACCGGGCAGACCAATGAGAACGGTTCCTTCACCGCGGGGAACGGCAACTTCATTCCACAGGCGGGTACGTTCCACAACGGTCCCGACCTCGACAAGGGTCCGTCGCCGTTCGCCGTCGACGACCAGTTCGTCCTCTTCGGTCTGGTCGACCTGCCAGCGGGTTTCCAGCTCAGCGGCATCTACCGCTACACGAGCGGTTTCCGCTTCTCCGAATCGGCGGCGCAGCTCTCCGACCCGGACGGCAATCTGAGCTTCTCGCTTCGGGACACGAGCGTGACCAAGAACAGCTTCCAGGCGCCTTCGTACCAGAGTCTCGATCTTCGACTCGCGAAGTTCTTCGATCTCGGCAACGACAGGCGGCTGACCTTCCTGGTCGAGTTCTTCAATGCCACGAACGAGCAGAACCCCGCCGCCGTGGAGACCGGCAAGGACCGGCCGACGGCCTTCGGTCAGCCGCTTCAGGTTCTGCCCGGACGGGAAGGGCAGATCGGCGTGCGTTTCGAGTTCTGAGACACTCGACGGACGATGACCAGCGCGGAGGCAGCCCCGACGCGCCGCGAGAGGCTGATCCTGGCGGGGATGAAGCTCTTCGCCGAGCGTGGCTTCACGGGCGTCGGGGTCCGTGAGATCGGCGCCGAGGCCGGCGTTTCGTTCGGCCTGATCCGAAAGCACTTCGGATCGAAGGAAGGCCTTCGAGAGGAAGTCGAGGCCCACGTTCTCGCGCAGGTCGAGGAGCTCTACAGCACGATTTCGGAACGCTCCGGAACGTCCGCCCTCGAGCACTTCGTGGAGGACGTCGTCGAGTGGATCGAAAGGGACCGGGATGCCCTGATGTACATGCGCCGGGCAATGGTCGAACAGTCGCCCGGAAGCCTCAAGCTGCTTCTGAGGCTGGTCGAGGTCCTGCGTGACTTCGTCGCGGTGAACAGGGAGCGCGGCTTCCTGCAGGACGGGGTGGACGAGGAATGGGCCGCCATGTTCCTGGTCTTCGACTTCCTTGGCCCCGCGGTCGTGGAGCCGTTTGCCGAGGAAGCGTTCGGGCGCTCGATGTACGAACGGTCCATGGTGGAGCGTCGCAACGCCTTCATGAAGCGGATGGTGACGCGGGGCTTCCTGAACGCCTGAGTGGCCGCCGATGTCGGTGCACCTGTCGGTGCGCCGGCCTTCTGGCCGGCATCCGCTTGACGCTCTGCTACAGCTTCCCCGTAGCCCTCGCCCGATCCAGCACCGGCTGGTAGATCCGCAACGTCGCCGCATCCACCAACTGCCCACCCTTGCCGCCGGCCCCGGCGCCCGCCTTCACCGACTCGTTGTACAGATCGACCATCTTCCGCGCCTGCTCGATCTCCCTGGGCGACGGCGCGAAGACGTCGTTGGCGAGCGGAATCTGGTTCGGATGGATGCACCACTTGCCGACGGCGCCGAGGGTGGCGGCGTAGGTGGCCTGCTTGAGGTAGGCCTTGTCGTTGCGGAAGTCGCCGAAGGGGCCGTCGATGGCGTCGATGCCGGCGGCGCGGCAGGCGGCGATCATGCGGACGCGGTGGGCGGACCACATGTCGCCGGGGTAGCGGTAGTCCTTGTCGAGTTCGTGGCCGAAGCGCATGCCCATGCTGGCGGAGAGGTCGCCGAAGCCGAGGATGAGCGCTTCGAGGCGGTCTGAGCAGGTGGCGATCGCTTCGACGTTGGCGAGGCCCTCGGCTTCCTCGATCAACGCCTCGAGGCCGATCCTGCGGTCAAGCCCGAGCTTCTGCTCCAGGCCGTCGAGCATCGTCTCGAAGAACCAGATGTCGCGCGGCTCCTTGACCTTGGGCAGGATGATGATGTCGAGGTTCTCGCCGGCGCCTTCGACCACGCTGATCACGTCGTCGACGGCCCAGCGGGTGGTGTGGTCGTTGACGCGGACGGAGCGCACCTTGCCTGTCCAGTCGAGGTCGTTCAGGCCGTCGATGGCGATCTGGCGGGCGCCCTCCTTCTTGTCCGGCGCGACGGCGTCTTCCAGGTCGAGGAAGACGAGGTCGGCGTCGCTTGAGGCCGACTTCTCGACCATCCTGGGGTTGCTGGCGGGCACGGCCAGCTCGGAACGTCTCAGTCGCATGCTCACTTCTCCTTGCCTTCCCCGTCCGGCCCGGCGTCCAGCCCGAACTGGGCGAGGATCTCGTCCCGGTGCTCGTCGAGCAGGGGCGCCCGGCGCCGCACGCCGGTCTTCGTCTCGGTGTACTTGATCGGGCAGCCCACGATCCGGACCGGCGCGTTCTCGCCCGGCAGCTCGACTTCGGCGACCATCTCGCGGACGGCGGTGTGGGGGCTCTCGAAGATGTCGGCCGCGGTCTGCACCGGGCCGCACGGGACCCGGCCGGCGAGCGCCTCGACGATCTCGTCGCGGGTGTGCGCGCCGGTCCACCCGGAGACGACCGCCTCCACAAACTCCCGGTTCTCGCGGCGCGACCAGAAGTTCTTCGTGCGCTCGTCCTCCACCAGGTCGGGCCGGCCCATCTCCTGGCAGAGGATCTCCCACTGCGTCGGCGTCGGCGCCGCGATCGCCACGCCGCCGTCCTTCGCGTCGTAGATGCCGAACGGGGACAGGCTGTGGTGGTGCTTGCCGCGCGGCGGGAGCTGGTGGCGCAGGCTGGAGCCGTAGTTCGCGAACACGGACTCGCACAGCAGGTTGACGCCGTCGACCATCGCGACGTCCATGAACTGACCCCTGCCGGTCCGCCGCGCGTGGTGGACCCCGGCGACGACGCCGAGCGCCATCAGCGTGCCGGGAAACAGGTCGCCGACGGAGGCGCCGCCTGGGTAGCCCCCGCCGGGACGTTCGTCGTCGCCCCGGGGGCCGTTGACGTGGGCGAAGCCGCCCATCGCCTGGGCGACGATGTCGAAGGCGGGCCAGTCGGAGTGGGGGCTCTCGCCGGTCCGCGGGTCGCCGAAGCCGCGCAGCGCCGCGTAGACGATCTTCGGGTTGCGCTCGCGGATCGTCTCGTAGCTCAGCCCGAGCCGGTCCATCACGCCGGCGCGCATGTTCTCGAGCACCGCGTCGGCCTGCTCGCACAGGCGGAGGAAGGTTTCGCGGTCGGCTTCGTCCTTCAGGTCGAGCGAGATGCTGCGCTTGTTGCGGTTGATGCTGCCGAAGTAGCCGCCGAAGTCGCAGCCGCCGTCGACCCCCGCCTTGCCCTGGGCCGGGTGGATGAAGTCCTCGGGGATGGGCGGCGAGGGGCGGGACATGTCGCCGGTGGGCGGCTCGACCTTGATCACGTCGGCGCCGAGGTCGGCGAGGATGGCCGAGCCGAACGGCCCGGCGAGCGCCATCGTGCAGTCGATGACGACGAGGTCGCTGAGCGGCCCGCGTGCCCGGGCGTCCGGGCTCACTACGACCCCCAGTGCGAGCGGCGCTTGATCAGCACCTCGCGCTCGCCCTCGAAGACGATCGTGCCGTCCTGCTTCGTGCCCCAGTGCTTGAAGCGGACGACGCCGGCGTCGTCGCGGTCGGCGTCGCGAGTGTCGAGCACCTCGGTGTAGGCGGTCAGCGAGTCGCCGAGGAAGACCGGCGCGCGGAACCGCATCCTGTCGAGGCCGAGTTCGGCGAGCGCGTTCTCGGCCGTGTCCTGGGTCGCCAGGCCGATCACCGTCGAGCCGGTGACCAGGCCGAACACGAGCCGCCGGCCGAAGGGCGACTTCTGCATGCGGTCCTCGTTGAAGTGGCCGTCGGCGGTGTTCATGACGAGCTTGGTCAGGAGTTGGCTCTCGACCTCCTCGATCGTCGTGCCGCGGGCGTGCTGCATCTTCTGGCCGGCGGCGAAGTCCTCGAAGTAGGTGGACGGCGACGTGAGGGCGGTGGTCATGGGGTTGCCTCGCGCCGCTTGGCGACCAGGTTGGTGCGCTGGTAGCTGACGACCTTCTCGCCGTGCTGGTTGAAGGCCTCCGTCTCCCAGGTGACGATGCCGAAGTGCGGCCTGGAGCCGGACTCGCGGCGGCCGACGACGCGGCTCTTTCCCGTGATCGTGTCGCCCGGGTAGACCGGCCGGTGGAACTTCACGTCGTTCACGCCGAGGAACGGCCCGCCGCCCTCGGAGAGGTCTTCGACCGACATGCCGACGACCGTGCAGAGCACGAGCAACGGGTCGATGACCACCGAGTCGTGGCCGTGGGCGCGCGCGTACTCGGCGTTGAAGTAGAGCGGCGTGAACCGCATCGTCGACGTGGCGAAGAGAGCGTTGTCCGCTTCGCTCAGGGTGCGGCCCCAGTGGTGCTGGAAGGTCCGGCCTTCCTCGAAGTCCTGGTAGCGGTTGCCCTTCTTCTTGAGCGGGAAGGTGGAGAAGTCGGGGTCGGGCATGCGGTGCAGGTTCTACCACGCAGTACGATGAGCCGCCCTCGAACCGAAGCTCCCCGGGAGGATCGCTTGAACGAAATGAAGCCCGCGGAGGTCAAGCCCGCAATCAGTATCGATGTCGTCAACCAGCTCGACGCTCGGGTCGGCACGATCGAGAGCGTCACGGATGTCGAAGGGTCCAGCAAGCTCGTGCGACTCAGGGTCGACTTCGGCGACCACAAGCGGACGATCCTCGCGGGGATGAAACAGGAGCGCGAAGACCCGGCCGAGATCGAAGGTCGTCAGGCGTTGTTCATCGTCAACCTGGAGCCGAGGAAGATGATGGGGGAGATCTCGGAGGGCATGATCTTCGACGTCGGCTACGAGGACGGGATTCAACCGGCGTTGTTGCTCCCGGAGCGGCCGGTGCCGAACGGCGCTCGGGCTGGTTGAGAAGGCCCTAGCCTCCCTCTTCGCCCAGAGGAGTTTCGTCGGGCTCCACGACTTCATAGCCTCTCTCTCGGAGCCGCGACAGAAGTCCGTCTGCCCGGAGCAGGGCTTTGAGAGGCAGGATGGCGAAAGTGGAGTCGTTGTTGCTCAATGCGCGATCGGCGTTCTCGAGCCAGAGTTCCCAGCTCCGCGAGTCCATCCGGTTCAGCTCCTCTGAGTCGAGGGCCAGTCGCCAGGGATCGCAGGCCTCCGTGGCCGGATCGCCTGGATGGGCCCTAAGCGAAGCGAGATCGCCTTCGGCCCAGGCAGCGGCAAGACGCGTCAGCGCCTCGAGCTGGGCATCGAGACCTTGAAGACGTTTCTCAAGACAGGTTCGCTCCACAGTGGCCGACATTTCCTCGATCGAATCGACAATAGGCGAATCCTTGTAGCGCTGGGAGAGTACCGTTGCGACCTCCTTGACGTTGCGCTTCCTGGCTCTCTTCTCGATTTCCCGATGAATCGTACGGCCTGGCTCCAGGCCTGCGGATTGTGCCGCGGAGTCGAAGAGCTCCTTGGCCACGACGCTAGGCCGTAATCTCTCGAGATCGTTTCGCTTCGGCGCGTATCTGAGGCTGGTTTCCTGAAAGAGCTTGTACAGGTCCTCTGACAGCAGGTCCTCCAGGGCTCCACGGTCCGGGATTCGTCGTGTGCGCCTGTATTGCCTGAGGGCCCGCATGACTCGGACCGGGTTTGACGCCGTGACGGCCACGGCTGGGGATGTCAGCAACTCGCTGGAGTGGGCCAGCATGTGTTCGACGGAGTCCGATTGCCAGAGTAGATCGTCCGGCACCCACTCTGGAGTACCAAGGATCCACAAGACGTGGTCGTCCCTGGTGACCTTCCAGAGGGGCGGCCCAGGGAGATCTCCCACGACCTTGATCTCTTCCTCGACGACATCCACTGGGGTGGGCTGGGATGCGTCGTCCTCCTGGGCGATTGCTCCCGGCACTGCCGCCGAGGCCGCGAGTAGCAAGGCTCTCCAGATCACCGAGGGTTTCCTTTCGGTAGTGCCTCCAGGTGCTCCTGCACGAAGGTCTTGAACTCCGAATACGTTCTCGATCCTGTGAAAGCCGTCAACCGAGCGCCTCCCGCATCCAAGACGACAGTCGCGGGAACCTTGCCGTCCCACTCCGAGTAGATGGTGTGCACAAGCTTCCGCGCGGCCCTGAAGCTGCCTATCCGGGAGACCGACTTCTTCTCGCCTACAGCAAGGTACGAAACAAGGTTCGGTGCGTGCTTCGCAGAGTAAGGCTGCACCATCTTCTCGAGCGTCTTCGGTCGGTCGATGGAGACAGCGATCACCTTCAAGCCCTGGTCGTGGTACTCCTGCTGAAGCCGATCGAGATCCGGCAGTTCCTTCAGGCAGGGCGCGCACCAGGTGGCCCAGAAGTTGACGATGACCGCGTTACCCCGATGGTGCTCCAGGATGGCCTCGAACTCGGCTGAAGTCACCGGCACGACCGACTCGGGCTCCAGGAGATGGTCGATGGCCGGGCTGCCCGGAGATCCAGCCAGGGACGCCTGTGAGCCACCGACCAGCAGGACGACTAACACCCCCAGAGATGCCGGTAGAGAACGTCTTTCCTGAGCCATCCATAGCTCCTCTCGGCGGTACGCGCCATCGAACACTGGCGGAGTCTTTCGCTCCTCTAACGGTGCGACCGGCACCTTTGTTTCGTTCGTGTCGCGGACGCACCCCGCGGAAAGCGGTCGCCACTTCGCGTCGCGTCGTTCCGGATGCCGGCGGGGACGCCGGCGCTCCCAGTGGTTCTGCGCGCTACGATTCCGGGATGATTCCCTGGAACAACCTGAAATCGACCCTGGAGCAGGACGCCGAGTTCCGGTACACGATCCGGCACTGGACGGCGAGCCTGCGGCTGAGCGTGGGCGACCGGCACCACGCGATCCGCTTCGAGGACGGCGCGGTTGCCGCGGTCGAGCCGTGCGAGGCGGACAGCCCGGCCGACGTCTTCATCGCCGGTCCGGAGGAGGAGTGGCGCGAACTCCTCCGCGAGGTGCCGCGGCCCTTCTACCAGGACCCGTTCTTTGCCAGCGTGCATCACGGCATCGAGCTGAACCGCGAGCAGCTCGACTACGCCGCCTACTACCCGGCGCTGCGCCGGCTGGTCGGTGTGCTGCGCGAGATGTCCAACCCAACCGAGGGAGCTTCCGCATGAACGCGTTTCGCCTGTTGCTTGGCCTCATCTTCGGCGTGATCGTCGTCTACACGGTGTTCGTCGCCATGGAGCATGGCCTGGGCCTGTTCGGCGTCTTCTTCGGCGACATCGCCGAAGTGGGGTGGCCGGGCCAGTTCAACCTGGACTTCATGGGCATGCTGATCCTCTCCGGGTTCTGGATGGCCTGGCGTAACAACTTCACGCCGGGCGGCTTGGTGCTCGGTGTCGGGGGCCTCCTCCTTGGGGCGCCAATCCTCACGCTCTACCTGTTCATCCTGAGTCAGCAGACGAACGGCGACGTGAAGCGGATGCTCCTCGGCGACCAGCGGGCGGCGGCCTGATGCCCACGTTCGCGAAACGCGTCGGCCGCTACCTGGACCTCGAAGTTCAGGGCGTTTCCTACGAGGTCTACTTCGAGTCGGCCGGGAACCCGGACGGCATCCCGCTGGTGCTCCAGCACACCGCCGGCTCCGACGGCCGCCAGTGGCGCCACCAGCTGGAAGACGAGCGGATCGGCCGGCACTTCCACCTGCTGGCCTACGACCTGCCCTACCACGCCAAGTCCGTGCCGCCGGCGGGCGTCGAGTGGTGGAAGCAGGAGTACAGGCTGACGAAGAGCTTCCTGCTCGACTTCGTCGCCGCCTTCGTCGGCGAACTCCAGCTCGAAGACCCGGTCTACATGGGCAGTTCGATCGGCGGTCATTTGGCGCTCGACCTCGCCCTGCACCGCGCGGGGCTGTTCCAGGCCGTCATCGGGCTGGAGGCGGCGATCAAGTCGGACCCCGGCAACATCGACCTGCTCGACCACCCCGAGATCAACAACGGCTACAAGGGCGAGCTGATGATCGGCATCACGTCGCCAGAGGCGCCCGAGGCGTTCCGCCGTGAGGTCGGCTGGTGCTACAGCCAGGGCGCGCCGCGCGTGTTCCGGGGCGACCTCTTCTACTGGGGCACCGACCACGACCTTGGCGATCGCGCCTCGGAGATCGACACGTCGCAGACGCGGGTGTTCCTGCTGACCGGCGAGTACGACGCGGCCACGCCGCCCGAGGCGTCCAAAGAAGTTGCCGCGCAGATCGAGGGCGCGACGTACCGGACGATGAAGGGCCTGGGCCACTTCCCGATGTCCGAGGACCCGGAGCGGTTCTACGGCTACATCGAGCCGGTGCTGGCGGAGATCGTCGGCGATCAGACGCGGCTGGGCTCGCCGGACTTTTCTCCGGCTGCGGCCGCGGGTAGCTAGTCATCATGCCGGCCATGTCGCGAGCCGAGATCGACGAGTTCCTGAGCGAACAGGAGCGATGATCGCGCCATGAACGACATTTCACCCGCCGCCGTCGGTTACATGACCCCGGAGCGCGAGATGCTCCGCCGGATCGCGCGGGACTTCACGGACAGGGAGGTCCTCCCGGTCGCCAACGAGCTCGACCCGAAGAAGGAGTCGATCCCGCAGTCGTTGATCGACCAGATGGGCGAGCTGGGCTTCTTCGGCATCGTGATCCCGGAGGAGTACGGTGGCGCCGGGCTGGGCGCGTTCGAGTACTGCCTGGTGGCCGAGGAGCTGGCGCGGGGCTGGATGAGCGTGGCGAGCATCATCGCCCGCGGTAACGGCTTCTACCGCTCGATCCCGTTCGAGGGCGAGGAGCGGCGGAAGCGCATCGAGCTGATGGCGCAGGGCAAGTACCTCGGCGCGCTCGCCATGTCGGAGCCGGAGGTCGGCTCGGACATCTCGTCGATCACCTGCCGGGCGCGGGTCGAGGACGACCACTGGGTGATCACCGGCAACAAGTACTGGTGCACGTTCGCGGATGGGGCGAACTTCATCCAGGTCATTGCGCGGACGGAGGGCGACCCGTCGAAGCGCCACGCCGCGCTGACCGGGATCGGCATCGAGAAGCCGCCCGGCGAGCTGCCCGAGGGCGTCACCGGCTCGCCGATCCCGAAGATCGGGTACCACGGGTGGAAGACCTGGGAACTCCACTTCGAGAACGTCCGCGTGCCGATCACGAAGCGCCAGAAGGAGGCCAAGGGCCAGGCGTTCTACGGCATGGCGCGCGGACTCGAGAGCGCCCGGGCCCACACGGCGGCGCGCTCGATCGGCCTCGCCCAGGGTGCGCTGGAGCAGGCGATCGCCTACTCGAAGGAGCGCATCCAGTTCCGGCGGCCGATCGCCGACTTCCAGGCGATCCGCTTCAAGATCGCGAACATGGCGGCCGAGGTCGAGGCGGCGCGCCAGTTGAACTACTCGGTCTGCGCCAAGATCGACACCGGCGTGTCCTGCGCCAAGGAGGCGGCGATGGTGAAGTACTACGCCGCCGAGATGTCGGAGCGGGTGTGCTCCGACGCGCTGCAGGTGCTGGCCGGCGCCGGCTACACGACGGACTACCCGGTCGAGCGCTACTGGCGCGACGCGAGGCTGACGAAGATCTTCGAGGGGACGTCGGAGATCATGCTGAAGATCGTGTCCGACGCGCTGCTGGGGAAGCCGTCGAGGAGGAGTTGACGATGAGACTTGCCAACCATCTCTGGGACCGTTTCGGTCGCCTGACCCTGGACGACATTCCCGAGTCGGCCCGCACCGTCGCGGGCCAGTGCGTGCTCGACTGGTTCGGTTGCGCGCTGGTCGGCAGCCGCGAGCCGCTGTCCGGGATCCTGCGTGATGAGCTCGGCGGCCAGGCCGGACCGTGCTCCATCGTGGGCACGGAGTTACGGTGCGCGCCAGGGGTTGCCGCACTGGTCAACGGCGCGGCCGGTCACGCACTGGACTTCGACGACACGCACAGCATGATGGGCGGGCATCCGACTGTGCCGGTGTTCCCGGCTGCCCTGGCGCAAGCCCAGGAGATGGGCGCGAGCGGCGAGCGGCTGCTGGTCGCCTTCGTCGTCGGCGTGGAGGTGGAGTCGCGGGTCGGCGCACTCATCGGAGGCGTTGCCTACAAGAAGGGCTGGCACTCGACGTCGACGATCGGCGTCCATGGCGCCGCGGCCGCGGCATGCCACCTGATGAGCGCGAGCAACGAGCAGTTCGCGCACGCGCTTGGGCTGGCCGCATCGCAGGCGAGCGGCCTCAAGGCGAACTTCGGCACGATGACGAAGCCGTTCCACGCCGGTCACGCCGCCGAGCGCGGCCTGCTGTCGGCGCGGCTGGCGATGCGGGGCTTCACCTCGAACCCCGAAGCTGTCGACGGCCGGCAGGGCTACGCCGACGCGGCGGCCTCGGGCCACGAGGAGGTCAACTGGGAGCGGCTCGAGGAGCAGGACGACCGCTTCCTGATCGAGGACACGCTGTTCAAGTACCACGCGGCTTGCTACCTGACGCATGCGGCCATCGAGTCGGTTGGGCGGCTGCGGCCGCGGTTGGCGGCCGAGGGGGTCGCGGCGGGGGATGTCGAGAAGGCGGTCGTCACGGTGCATCCGGGGTTGCTCGACGTCTGCGGCATTCCGGAGCCGAAGACCGGGCTGGAGGCGAAGTTCAGCCTGGTTGCCACGACGTCGCTGGCGATGCTGGGGATCGACACGACGGACACCGGGACGTTTGTTGATGAGACGCTCGACGATCCCGAGGTCGTGCGGATGATCGACAGGGTCGAGGTGCGGACGGATCGCGGGCTTGGTCACACGCAGGCCCGGGTCGAGCTGCGCGCGAATGGACACTCGCTCGAGGAGTTCCATGACACGGGGATCCCGGCTACGGACCTGGAAGCGCAGGGAGCGAAGCTGGCGGTGAAGATGACCGGGCTGACGGCGCCGTTGCTGGGGACGGAGGCGAGTGATCGGTTGCGGGAGGTGTCGTTGCGGCTGGACGCGGTGGGGGACGTTCGCGATCTCACTGGGCTCGCCGCCATTTCTCGCGAAGCCGTGTAGCGAGGCGGCTTGAGGGTTCCTACGCCTCGATCCCCCCGATGCACATGTACTTGATCTCGAGGTAGTCGTCCAAGCCGTACTTCGACCCCTCCCGGCCCTGGCCGGATTCCTTGACGCCGCCGAAGGGGGCCATCTCGTTGGAGATGATGCCTTCGTTGATCCCCACGATGCCGTACTCCAGCGCCTCGCTGACGCGCCAGATGCGGCCGACGTCGCGGGCGTAGAAGTAGCTGGCCAGGCCGAACTCGGTGTCGTTGGCCATGGCGATCGCTTCTTCTTCGGTGCTGAACTTCATCAGCGGCACGACGGGGCCGAAGACCTCTTCGCGGAAGCAGCGCATGTCGTCCGTCACGCCGGAGAGGATCGTGGGTTCGAGGAAGCACTCGCCGAGATCGGAGGGTCCGCCGCCGGACTCGATGGTGGCGCCGCGGTCGACGGCGTCTTCGATGAAGCCCATCACCTTGTCGGCGGCCTGGCGGTGGATGAGCGGTCCGATCGTCACGCCGTCTTCGGTGCCGTCGCCCATCTTCATGCCGGCCACGGCCTCGGCGAGCTTGTCGGTGAACTCGTCGTAGACGCCCTCCTGGACGAAGATGCGGTTGGCGCAGACGCAGGTCTGGCCGGCGTTCCGGAACTTGCAGATCATCGCGCCTTCGACCGCCGCGTCGAGGTCCGCGTCGTCGAAGACGATGAACGGCGCGTTGCCGCCGAGCTCCATCGACGTGCGCTTCATCGTGCCGGCGCACTGGGCCATGAGCAGCTTGCCGACCGCGGTGGAGCCGGTGAAGCTGAGCTTGCGGACGGTCGGGTTGGAGGTCAGCTCCCGGCCGATCTCCTCCGTCTTGCCGCAGAGGATGTTGACGGCGCCCGCGGGAATGCCGGCGCTCTCGGCGAGTTCGGCCAGCGCGAAGCCGGAGAGCGGCGTCTCGTTCGCCGGTTTGCAGACCACGGTGCAGCCGGCGGCCAGGGCCGGCGCGATCTTCCGGGTGAGCAGGGCGTTCGGGAAGTTCCAGGGGGTGATGCCCGCCACGACGCCGATCGGCTGCCGGATCGCGACGATCCGCTTGTCGTTGGACGGCCCGGGGATCGTGTCGCCGTAGACGCGCTTGGCCTCCTCGGCGAACCACTCGACGTAGTTCGCGCCGTAGGCGATCTCGCCGCGGGACTCGGCCAGCGGCTTGCCCTGCTCGGCGGTCAGGATCCGCGCCAGGTCTTCCTGGCTCGACATCATCAGGTCGAACCAGCGGCGCAGCAGCGCGGCGCGCTCCTTGACGGTGGTCTGGCGCCAGCTCTTCAGGGCGCGGCCCGCCGCCGCGATCGCGCGCCGGGTCTCGGCCGCGCCGCAGTTGGCGACGTCGGCCAGGACTTCGCCGTTGGCCGGGTTCTCGACGGCGAAGGTCTCGCCGGAGTCGGCGTCGACCCACTGGCCATCGATGTAGGCCTGGGACCGGAGCAGACCCGGGTCGACCAGGTCGGGGAGGGACGTGGGGACGCGGGTGTCTACGGAGGCGGCGATAGTCATGGACGTCACTCCCTGCTGATTGGCCAAGGCCGGCGCACCGGCAGTCGGCACGGCGGATGGATCCTACAGAGCGGCCGCAACGTCCGCGCCGGGTGGCAAGGCCGCTCGATTGTGTCAGCCTCCGGCTGCACGAGGAGACGCGATGGTCCGACTGTCCGACATGGCCGAAGTCGAAGCCGCTCACGTGGCGGCGAAGGAGTGCCTGCCGTTCGCGACTCGGCCGTGGGTCGAGGGTCCGCCGCTGGCGGAGCGGCGGGTGGCGCTCGTGACTTCGGCCGGCCTTCACCGGGTGGGCGATCAGGCCTTCTCGACGGTCGACCTGAGCTACCGGGTGATTCCCGGCTCGATCTCGACCAGCGACCTGACGATGACGCACTCGTCCGTCCACTTCGACCGGACCGGTTTCCGGGAGGACGTGAACGTCGTGTTCCCGCTCGACCGGCTGCGCGAACTGGAGAGCGAGGGGGAGATCGGGTCGGTGGCCGACTTCCACTACTCGCTGATGGGCGCCGGCTGGCCTCCCGAGGCGATCGAACCGACGGTGCGCGAACTCGCCGCACGGCTCAGGGAGGACGAGGTGGAGGCTGTCTGCCTCTGTCCTGTATGACCGAACTGCACCCGCGCCGTGGGCGCGGTGAGTCACTTCCTCGAAGACGAAGGCATCGCGACGACGGGCATCAGCCTGGTGCGGGTCAACACGGAGCGGATGGAACTGCCCCGGTTCCTGTGGGTGCCGTTCGAGTTGGGCCGGCCGTTCGGCGCGCCCCGTGAACCGGACTTCCAGCGCCGCGTGCTGCGCTCGGCGCTGGGGTTGCTGGAGCGGCGGGACGGCCCGGTCGTCCTGGAGGACTTTCCCGACGACGCGCCCGCCGCCACCGACGGCGCGGCCGACGACGGCCCAGGCTGGTCCTGTCCGGTCTCGTTCGCCGGGGCCGCCGGCGACGATGCCGGGCTGGCAGGCGAGGTCCTCGCGGAACTGCGGCGCCTCGCGCCCTGGCAGGAGGTCTACGCGGCGCGGCGCGGTCGATCCGCGCCGCCGGCGAGCGGCCTGAGCCACGAACAGATCGTGCGCGGACTGGGCGAACTGGCGGGCGGCGCGAACGACCCGTCGGTCGCCACGAACCTGCCGCTCCCCGAGTGGGTGCGCCTCGGCTGCGACGACCTGCGCACCTGGTACATGGAGGCGGCCCAGGGCCGCCCTGGCCGGGCGACGTCACTCGAGCTCCGGGACTGGTTCTGGCGCGAGACGGCGCTGGCCCGCCTCATCGGCGCAGCGGCAGTGCGACTCGCCGGCTCGGAGCACCGCGCGCTCGGCATGTTCGGCCGCCGCGCCATGGTCCCCCGCGTCTACATGGATGTCTTGATGCCCGGCGTCGAGCCCTACATCTGAGGGTAGGCGCTCTTGAAAGCTAGCTCTTCCTCAGTTCGGTACCGACCAGATGGGAGAGGAGTAGGCGCGCTCCTGAAGGGTGAGTGCGAGGCCGGGTCGAGGTGGAGTTCCCGCCCGTATCGCATCCCACGTCGACCAGCGGCAGGTCGGATTCTCCAGGGCTCGCAGGTAGTAGAAGGCGTGCTGGCTACGGTCGAAGTCGGGGTCGGTCCAGAGCGTCATGAGCTCGGTTGAACCGACGTCGGGGCTGACGCTGCAGTCGGCAAGATCGACCTGAGCGCCGTTGTCGGGGCAGCGGTGGGTCTCGGAGTCGACCTCCAGGCCGTCGGAGCAGGCGACATCGTAGACACTTTCCTGTGGCTGGCCGTCCTCGATCCAGCCCTTGATCACCTGCACGCGCTGGAGCTTCGCCGACTCGGGGTCCTGCACCGCCCAGACCAGGAACTGCGGCACGCCGCTGTGCCGGGCAGGGAGGTCGCCGCCCATCGGTACTCCGTGCTCGTAGGCCTTCGCCACGAGTTCCACGTCCTGAAACGGATCGTCATCGAAGCCGTAGCTGGCGAAGAAGCGCACCCGGATGCGCGGTCCGGTGGTCGCGAACGTCTCCTTGCGACGGAAGGCGTCGTAGATCGATTCGCGGGTGTTCTCCTCGGCCCACACGCCCGCCAGGCCGGAAGCGCCCCAGGTCGAGAACATCTCCTGTGGGGGCCGTGAGGTCGCGTCGGATTCGGCGGCTTCCTCCACGTCCTTCCAACTGGTAGCTCCTTCGGGGGGTACGGATCCCCGCCCCACCGGCATCCCATCGAGGAAGCCGACCTTGCCGATATGGGACGACTCCTCGTACGAGGCTCCTGCATTGTGGCTGTCGCTCGCACCGATCATCCCGAACCGGTAGGGGTTGAAGCCCTCCCTCTCCTCGAACTCGAGACCAGCCAGGTAGGCGTCGCGCACGTAGCCTCCGCGGATTCTGTCGAAGCTCGATTCTTCCGGGGTGAGAAGAATGATCTCGAAGTCGGCCCACTCGTCGTTGGGGGAAAGCAGCGGGTGTGTTTCCGAGGTGCCCTTGACCTGTGTCATCTCCACCAGTGGTTCATTGCGCATCCGGAGTCGGGCGTACGCCTCGTCGAATCGCTCCCCGGACAGCTTCTGGCGCGCGAACCTGTAGCCATCGCTCTGGTTCGAGTTGTGGGGGATGGCGAGCGCCTCGATGCCCCGTGCTCGCAAACCTTCGAGCCAGTCCCAGAGATCCTCGGGGTTCGGCGAGTCGAGCCGACTGAAGGGCTGGTCGGGCACGTTCGCGCCGCGAAAGATGACGTTGCGGTGTTGATTGGCCCCCGGGGGGTATGACGACGTGAACTCGTAGGCGACGAAGGTGGTGAGCTTGCCCGGCTCGTAGTTGCGCTCCGCCGACTCGATGATCTCCCGCCATGCCGAACGTGAGGCCCCGGGGTCGGGATGCTCCCTGAGAAACGCGCCGGCGGATCGAAAGGCCGCGCGTCTTTCGTCGACGTCTTTCGGATCGAAGAAGCGACGGCTTTCGGAAGCACCGTGGAGCGGATGGGCAGGATCGGTCATGGCCGAAAACGCCCCCAGGTACATCCCGTGATCGGTGACGGCGTAGAAATCGAGCGGGCGATCGAGCTGGATCCGGTAGCCGGCGGGATGTTTGATCGCCTCCCCGCGCGCATAGCTGTAGGCGTCGTCGGGCGAAGCGCGGGTGCCGAAAACGAACGCGTCGAAGGAATAACGGGTATGGATGTGCAGATCGCCGAAGTAGGCATTGCGCTGCCCGCTTGCGGCGCCGGCCGTGGCGCACGATACGCAGACCGCCAGCGCGGCGATGCGATGGACTCTTCTCGCCATCGTTCTCTCCCGTGTTGGTAGGTGGCCAAGGCTATACTCCGTCCGGTCCGGAATCCGGCACAGGGAAGCCGGGCACGCGGGACGCGGGCCGGTGAAGGAGTCACTCTGAGTCAGCTCCTGCAGGTTCTCATCAATGGTCTGGCCGTCGGCTGCATCTACGGCCTGATCGCTCTCGGCTTCGTCCTCGTCTACAAGGCGACCGAGATGGTGAATTTCGCCCAGGGCGATCTCATGATGCTGGGCGCCTTCATGGCGGTGACCCTGATCGGCGACTTCGGTCTGCCCTGGGCGCTGGGGTTGTTGCTGTCGGTCCTGGCGCTGGCGGTCTTCGGCTATCTGCTCGACGCCTTCGTGCTACGCCGCGTTCTGGGCGAGCCGCAGTTCGCCATCGTGATGCTGACGATCGGGCTGGGCTTCATCTTCCGCGCCGTGGCGGGACTGGTGTGGGGCTACGACCCGCGGAGCTTTCCGACTCCGTACACCGGCGAGTCGCTGCGTGTCGGCGAGGTCGTCGTGAGCTACGAGAACCTCGCGATCCTCCTGGGCACCCTCGTCCTCTGCGTCGTGCTCTTCCTCTTCTTCCGCCACACGCGGCTCGGCATCGGCATGCAGGCCACGTCGCAGAACCAGCTCGCGGCCTACTACGTCGGCATCCCGGTCAAGCGAGTCTTCTCTCTGGTGTGGGCGATCTCCGCCGGAGTCGCCGCCGTGGCCGGGATCCTCCTGGCGCCCGTCTCGCTCGTCCAGCCCGGGATGGGATTCATCGGGATCAAGGCCTTCGCGGCCGCGGTGATCGGCGGCTTCGGCTCGATCCCCGGCGCGCTGCTCGGCGGTTGGATCATCGGGATCGCCGAGCAGGTCGCGGGGGTCTACCTGCCCGCCGGTTTCCAGGAGATGGCCGCCTACGGCATTCTCATTCTCGCCTTGATCCTGCGGCCCGAAGGTCTGTTCGCGCAGATTCAGCGAAAGAAGGTCTGACGGCCAGCGAGCATCATGCGGTTCCTCTTCAAGACCCACTACAACCAGGACATCGACCACCTCAAGCACGGTGGCGACCGGTTCTGGTACGGCCTGCTCCTGGTGCTGGCCGCCGCGGCGCCGGCGGCGCTCGGTACCTTCTATCTGGGCGAGCTCAACCTGGTGATGATCTACGCCATCGCCGGCGTCGGTCTGATGCTGCTCGTTGGCTACACCGGCCAGGTGAGCCTGGGCCACGCGGCGTTTCTGGCGATCGGCGCCTATACCCACTCGCTGCTTCTGGGCGCCGGTCTCCCGTTCCTTCTCTCGATCGTCGCGGCGGTCCTGGTCTCGGCGCTCGTCGGCGCCGGCGTGGGGTGGATCGCGCTCCGGATGACGGGCATCTATCTCGCCATCGCCACCCTGGCCTTCGCCATGCTCACCGAGCAGACGATCTCGCGCGCCGAGTGGCTCACCGGGGGCTTTCGCGGCCTCGCCGTTCCGCAGGCGAGCCTCTTCGGGATGCCGCTCACGCAGGGCTGGCAGCACTACTACCTGACGCTCACGCTCCTCGTCGTGACCCTCTTCGCGGCGCTCAACATCCTGCGGTCCTCGACCGGAAGAGCCATGGTCGCCATCCGTGACTCGGAGATCTCGGCGGAGAGCGTCGGCATCAACCTGGCCGTCTACAAGACCTTCGCTTTCGCTCTCAGCGCCGGCATCACCGGCCTGGCCGGCGCTCTCTTCGCGCATCGCCTCGGCTACCTCTCGCCCGATGCCTTCACGTTCCTCATCTCGCTGCAGCTCCTCCTGATGGTGGTCGTCGGCGGGGTCGGCTCGATGCGGGGCGTCATCTACGGCGCGCTCTTCATCGGCTTTCTGCCTCAGCTCCTCGCCATCGCCCGCGACACGCTGCCGCCGCAGATCGCACAGGCTCCCGGCCTCGAGCCGGGCATCTTCGGCCTCATCCTCGTGCTGGTGATCCTGTTCGAGCCCCAGGGCATCTTCGGCCGCTGGCTCAAGATCAAGAGCTACTTCCAGTTGTTCCCGCTCTATCGCCGGGCGACGCACCGGCGCCAGAAGACCTACCTGCGCACGGAGCGACTGAGGTGAGCTACCTCGCCGTTACGGACCTGTCGATCAGCTTCGGGGGCATTCGTGCCGTCGACGACGTGAGCTTCGAGGTCGAGGAGGGCGAGGTGTTCGCCATCATCGGACCGAACGGAGCCGGCAAGACGACGCTCTTCAACCTGGTGAGCGGCATCTACTCCCCCGACGGCGGGAGCGTTCGCTTCGCGGGCCGCGACATCACCTCGCTGCCGGCGCATCGCATCGCACCGCTCGGCCTCGCGCGCACCTTCCAGAACATCGAGCTCTTCGAGCACGCCACCGTTCTGCAGAACCTCCTTATCGGCCGTCATGTCCACCGGCGCTCGACCGCGCTGTCCCACCTCCTGTTCCTCCCCGCGGTGAGGCGGGAGGAGCTCGAGCACCGGCGCCGCGTGGAAGACGTCATCGACCTCCTCGAGCTCGCCCACTACCGCGAGCAGAGGATCGCGAACCTGCCATACGGCGTGCGCAAGGTCGTGGAGGTGGGCCGCGCGCTCTGCCTCGAGCCGAAGCTGCTGCTCCTCGACGAGCCGACCTCGGGGCTCAACCCCGAGGAGAGCGAGGACATGGGGTTCTGGATCGAGGACATCAACCGCGATCTCGGCGTCACGGTCGTCATGGTGGCGCACGACATGGGTCTCGTGAGCCGGGTGGCGGGGCGGGTGCTCGCCCTCAACGAGGGTCGCGTGATCGCGGAGGGGAGCCCCGCGGACGTGCAGAAGAACCCCGCCGTCGTCGACGCCTACCTGGGAGCGGATTGAGTGTTGCTCGAGCTCAAGAACGTTGAGACCTACTACGGTCCCATCATGGCGATCCGCGGCGTCAGCCTCGCCGTGCCCGAGGGCCGGATCGTCGCCGTGCTGGGCGCCAACGGCGCGGGCAAGACGACCATTCTCCGTACGATCTCCGGCGTGATGGATCCCCAGAAGGGCGAGATCCTCTTCGCCGGCGAGGACATCGCGCGCCGCGATCCCGACGCCGTCATGCGCCTCGGCCTGAGCCACGTGCCGGAGGGCCGGGAGGTCTTTCCCTTCCTCTCGGTGAACGAGAACCTGCGAATGGGTGCCTTCAGCCGCCGCGACCGCGCCCGCATCGCCGACGATCTCGAGCGCGTCTACGACTACTTCCCGGCGCTCGCCGATCGGGGCTCGCAGCCGGCGAGCCAGCTCTCCGGCGGCGAGCAGCAGATGCTCGCCATCGGACGCGCCCTGATGGCGCATCCGAGGATGCTGCTGCTCGACGAGCCGTCGCTCGGCCTGTCCCCGATCCTGGTCCACCAGATCTTCGAGATCATCAAGCGCATCAACGAGGAGGCGGGCATGACGATCCTCGTCGTCGAGCAGAACGCCCACGTCGCGCTGCGGCACTCGCACTACGGCTACGTGCTCGAGAACGGACGGGTGGTCATGGACGACACGTGCGAGAAGCTCGAGAGTTCGCCGGACATCCAGGAGTTCTATCTCGGCATGAAGGACCAGATGCCGAGGGGGGTCCGCCGGTGGAAGAAGCGCAAGACCTGGAGGTGAGCATGGGCGGCGTCGAATCGAACCCCGATCTGGTGCGCGAGACGCGCGTGGCCGACGACGGCCGCGAGCTCGTGTTCTGGCGCGACACCAGCTTCGCCGGCACCGTACCGACGATGTTCTGGAGCCGCGTCGAGAAGTACGGCGACCGCATCGCGATGCGGGAGAAGGACTTCGGCATCTGGCAGGACGTCTCCTGGCGCACCTTCGGCGAGAAGGCGCGCCATACGGGGCTGGCGCTGCGGTCGCTCGGCTTCGGCAAGGGCGACGTCGCCTGCATCCTCTCCAACACGATCACCGAGTGGATGTTCGCCGACATGGGGGTACTCGGCGCCGGCGGCGTGTGCGCCGGGATCTACCCGACGGATGCGGCCGAGCAGGTGGACTACCTGGTCAACGACTCGAGCTGCAAGGTGATGTTCGTCGAAGACGAGGAGCAGCTCGACAAGGTGCTCGAGGTGCGCGACAAGTGCCCGACGCTCGAACAGATCGTGATCTTCGACATGGAGGGCCTGCGGGACTTCGAGGATGCGCGGGCCATGAGCTACGACGACCTGCTCGCGCTCGGACGCGAACAGGACGAGCTCCACCCCGAGGCCTGGGCCGAGTGCCTCGAGCTGGCGAAGCCCGAGGACCTCGCGATCCTCGTCTACACCTCCGGCACCACCGGGCCTCCGAAGGGGGCGATGATCAGCCACCACAACCTCGTGTTCCAGTGCGTCAACGCCCCGCACGTCCTCTCGCAGAACGAGGACGACGAGCGCATGGCCTTCCTGCCGCTGTGCCACATCGCCGAGCGCATCTTCGTCTACGGCTCCCTCTACACCGGCACGAAGCTCAACTTCGTCGAGAATCCGGAAACGGTGCCCGAGAACGCTCAGGAGATCCAGCCGACGCTGTTCTTCTCGGTGCCGCGCGTGTGGGAGAAGTTCTACTCGGCCATCAGCATCGCCCTCTCCGACGCCACCTTCCTGCAGCGATGGGCGTACGGAAAGGCGATAGGGATCGGGTTCAAACGGGCGGACAAACGTCTCGCGGGCGAGAGGCCGGGAGCGGTCCTGGAGCTCGCCTACCGCGTCGGCGATGCGCTCGTGCTGCGCAACATTCGCAGGTTCCTGGGCCTCGACCGCTGTCGCTGGATCGGCACCGGGGCCGCGCCGATCTCACCCGATCTGATCCGCTGGTATCTCGCACTCGGCATCGACATGGTGGAAGGCTACGGCCAGACCGAGAACACCGGCATCGCCTCCATGCTGCAACCGGGCGACATCAAGCCCGGCACCGTCGGCCGCTCTGTTCCCTACGGCGAAATCAGGATCTCCGGGGAGGGCGAGATCCTGATCCGCGGAGAGTTCGTCTTCATGGGTTACCTCAACCAGCCGGAGAAGACGGCCGAGACGATTCGTGACGGCTGGCTCCACACCGGCGACGTCGGCGAGATCGACGACGAGGGCTTCCTCAGGATCACCGACCGCATGAAGGACATCATCATCACGGCCGGTGGCAAGAACATCACTCCGAGCGAGATCGAGAACCAGCTCAAGTTCTCGCCCTACATCGCCGACGCGGTGGTGATCGGCGACAAGCGCAAGTACCTGACATGTCTCGTGATGATCGACCACGACAACGTCGTCAAATACGCTCAGGATCACCACGTGCCCTTCACCAACTACCAGAGCCTGTGCGCCGCGGAGGAGATCGTCGAGCTGATCCACGATCAGGTGGAGGCCGTCAACGCGAAGTTCGCGCGCGTCGAGCAGGTGAAGAAGTTCCGCCTGATCGACCAGGAGCTGACCCCCGAGGACGACGAGCTCACGCCGACGATGAAGCTCAAGCGCAAGTTCGTGAACGAGAAGTACCGACCCCTGATCGATTCGATGTACGGAGGACAGCAGGCATGACCAAGAGACACCATTCCCTCACCGTTGCTTGCATGTTGCTTGGCGCCGTCCTGGCAGGATGCGGGAGTTCCGATCCCGAGACCTCGGAAACGGCCGGGGAGATCGTGCTCGGCACCTACACCGACCTGTCCGGTCCGGCCGCGGCCATCGGTGTCGGCAGCATCAACGCGGCGCGAATGATCTTCGATCGCGTGAACGAGGAAGGCGGCATCCACGGCCGTCAGATCCGCTTCGTCGTCGAGGACAATCAATACCAGGTGCCTCGCGCGGTCCAGGCGGCCAACAAGCTGATCCACCGCGACAGGATCTTCGCCATGGTGGGCGCCCTCGGGACGCCGATGAACAACGCCGTCATGACCAGCCAGTTCGAGGCGGGCGTTCCCAACATCTTCCCGCTCTCGGGCGCGCGTTCGATGGCGGAACCGCTGCATCCGCTGAAGTTCGCCGGCATCTCCACTTACTACGACCAGATGCGCGCCGCCATCAGGTACTTCGTCGAGGAGAGGGGCAAGGAGCGCATCTGCACGATGACCCAGGACACCGACTACGGAACGGAGATGACCGACGCCGCGAACGATCAGCTCGGCGAAATGGGCCGGGAGGTCATCGACTCGACCGCCCACAGGCCTCTCGACACCGACTTCAGCGCGGCGATCCTCAAGCTCCGGCAGGCCGACTGCGACCTGATCGTGCTCGGAACGATCATCGGCGACACGATCCTGGCGATCTCGGCGGCAAGGGGAATCGACTGGGACGTCGACTTCGTCGGCCCGATCGCGGCGTTCGAGTCCGAGGTCGCGGAGGCGGAGGGCGGCGTGACGAATGGCTTCTACGCGATGACGTCCTTCGAGTTTCCCTACGCCGATCATCCTCGCCAGGAGGTCCGCGACTTCGTCGCCGATTACAAGGAACGCTACGGCCCGGAGCCCAACACCGGCTCGCTCCTGGGCTGGTTGGTCGCCGACTTCACGGTCAGGGCCCTACGCGACGCCGGACCGGGCCTCACGGTCGATTCGCTGGTCGCCGCGATCGAGTCGATCGACGACTACCAGGACATCTTCGGCGGCCCGGTCCTGAGCTTCGGGCCGGAGAAGCGTGTCGGCTCGGACGAGTCGTTCCTCGCTGAGGTACAGGACGGACGCTGGGTACGCGTCACCGAGAACCTGTCCTACTGACGCGGGACGGAGACCCCTGCTCGCCTACTCGCCGCCGGCGGTGGTCTCGGTCGCTCGACCGCGTCCCTGCCGCCTGGGCGGCGGTTCGCCGTCGCTGTAGACGCAGGAGATGAAGCCCATCAACATCTCGTCAGTCGACATCGGGCCGAACACGACGTCACGGTCGGGGTTGAAGCCCCAGCGTTCCGCTTCCCCGGGTGAGTTGTCGAACCACATGTCGATCCGCAGACGGGTGCCCTTCGGCAACACCTTGGGCTCGTCGTACCAGTAGATCTCCTGCCAGTCGAAGTCCCAGTCCGGCACGTGGAGGATCAACTCTTCGGTGCCGTCCGGGTAGAAGGCGGTGTACTTCGACTCGCGGCCGCGCATGTGCATGTGGGGGAGCATGCCGAGGACCGTGACCTCCCGGTCGAACGTGCGCTCGGCGGTGTCGTGCCAGTAGGCGTGGCGCGCCGGAATCTCGAACTCGTAGTTGCTGATCGGGAAGAAGTGGACCGGGTGCGTGACCGGCCTGGTCGCGAACTTCAGCGCGATCGATGACTGGTCCCAGCCGCCGCTGCCGGGGCCCGGTTCCTTGTGGTAGTGCAGGTCGAAGGTGAGCGTCGCGCCGACCTCGAGCAGCGAGCCGTAGCCCTCGGGCCAGACGTGGGGCGGCGAGCCGGAAGTGGCGCCGCCGAGGAAGTGGCCGTCGCCGCGGGTCTCCTCGTCGTTCGGCCCCTTGACGAAGATGTTGAAGTGGTGGACGAGCTCGCTGCCGCGGCGGAACTCGATCTCCTGCACCCACTTGTCCTCGGGCAGGAGGTCCGGCGTCAGCACCAGGCGGTGCTTGGTGTAGATGTCCTTGATGTCGTCCTCGACGTAGTAGGGCTCCGGCATCTTGAGCACCAGGTCGGGATCTGTGAACACCCAGCCCTCGTCGTCTGGCCACTCGATCGGCTCCGGCCCGTCCTCCGGCCGGCCGGGCTGAGCGCCCCCTTCGACCCAGCGCCGGATCGTCGCGATCTCCTCGTCGGTCAGGCCGCGCTCGTTCCTGAACACGCCGTCGAAGTGCTCGGAGGCGTCCCACGGCGGCATTTCCTTCGAGGCCGTCTGGCGCACGATCGCGCGCGCCCAGGGGCGGGCGTCCTCGTAGGTCGTGAGCGACATCGGCACGCCGCCCCGGTAGATCTTGCTGCCCGAGGGCCGGTGACACTCCTGGCAGTTCTCCTGCAGGATGGGCAGGACATCCTCATAGAATGTCGGCCCTTCCGCCCCAGCGGCGCCGTGGGCCGTCGCGGCAAAGAGCAGGCAGAGCGCAAAACCAACCAGGCGTCGACTCGTCATCGCTACTCCCTTGCAGAACAGGTCTGGATCCGTGCGAGCTTACCGCAGCCGTTGGGCCCGTGGAGCTGCCGCGACTGCGCTCATCGTCGGTCTGGCGACCGCTGTCGCCGTCGCCCAGGAGGCCGGTCCAGACGCGGACGACTACCAGGCTGCGGCGGCGCTGGTCGAAGGCAACCTGCTCGCTCTGCTGCGCAACGCGGACGTCACGCCGCACTGGCTCGACGCCGATCTTGAGACGACCGGTTTCTGGTACGGCCGCGACGGCGACTCGGGCCCCGAACTCGCGGTCTTCGACCTGGAGACGTGGTCTCGCCGACCCGCCTTCGACCATGCCCGGATGGCGGCGGCGATCTTCGATGCCCTGGCCGACGCCGACGCGGCAGCGGAGCAGGGGAACAAGGCCAGCCTCGAGGGGCTCCTCGGGCTCTCGCTCACCGACGACCTCGCAACGCTGACCGCTAGCCACGGCGCCCATCGCATCACCTGCTCGGTGGCCGACTTCGGCTGCGCCGCGAAGGCGATCACGCCGCCGGAGCCCGGCCTGCTGCCGTCGCCGGACGGCGGCCGTGCGGCCTTCACCCGCGGCGACAACCTGTTCGTGCGCAAGCTCGAGACGGGCGAGGAGACCCGTCTCACGCACGACGGCAAGCCGTACTTCTCCTACGGCAAGTGGCCCGACTCCTCGCTGCTGACCGTGGTCGTCAGGAAGACGGGACTACGGCAGCCGCCGTACCTTTCGAGCTGGTCGCCGGATAGCCGCTACCTGCTCGCGCCGCGCATCGACGAGCGGCTGCTCGAGGCGGTGCCGTTCGTCGAGTGGGTGCCGACAGACGGCAGCCGTCGGCCGGTCGTGCATCTGCTGCGCGAACCGGTCGCGGGCGACGAGGACGAGATGAGCGTGGACTGGTTCCTGTTCGATACGGAGAAGGGCGGACGCGTCCAGGTCGAGCTCGATGGCGCTTCGCTCCCTGAAGGGATCGACACCCCTGGGCTCGGGGGCGGCGTGATCGGCTGGGACCTGGAGCGGAACCGCCTGTACATGCTGGGGTCCGCCTACGCCGGCAAGAGTGCCGCCCTGGTCGCCGTCGACATCGAGTCGGGCAAGGCCACGCCGGTGGTGTGGGAGACGAACGAGACGCGGGTCGAGGCGAACACCCACATGTACAACCGGCCCAACGTCCGCCTCGTGCGCGGTCCGAACGACGAACGGCGGGTGCTCTGGTACTCCGACCGCACGGGCTGGGGGCACCTCTACCTCTACGAACTGGCCGGCGACGACACGGCCGACCTCGTCGGCACGATCACCGCAGGCGACTGGACGGTGCTCGACATCATCCACGTCGACGAGGACGGCCAGCAGGTCTACTTCACGGGCGGCGGCCGGGAGCCCGGCGACCCGTACCTGCGCCATCTCTATCGCGCGCCGTTCGACCCCGGCTCGCTCCGTGGCGGCGAAGTCACGCTGCTGACGGCGAACGAGGCCGACCACCACTTCGAGCCGGCGCCGGTGCCGATGATGCAGGTCCTGTTCGGGCTCGCTCCGCCGCCGCCGCGGATCCGGCCCGATCTCGGCGTCTTCCTCGACACCTACTCGACCGTCGACCGGCCGCCGGTCACCGTGCTGCGCTCGACGGAGGACGGCAAGGTGCTCGCCGAGGTCGAGCAGGCGGACGCCTCCGCGCTGTTCGAGGCGGGCTTCGTGGCGCCCGAGCGGCGCGCCTTCGTCGCCGCCGACGGCGAGACGGAGGTGTACTCCGTCTACTTCCCGCCCCGTCGCGAAGTCGAGGGCGGCCGGCACCCGGTGATCGACGCCGTCTACGGCGGCCCGCAGGTGTTCGTGGCGCCGCGGAACTTCGTCCAGGCGGTGGGCGCGCGCAACCCCGCCGCCGAGCCGGCTCTGGCCCGCCTCGGCTTCGCGGTCGTCGTCACGGACGGCCGCGGCACGCCGGGCCGCTCCAGCGCGTTCCGGGACGCGGGCTACCCCGAGTTCACGCAGGTCGGCGTCGACGATCACGTGGCGGTCATCCGCCAGTGGGCCGAACTCAAGCCCGAGATGGATCCGGAGCGGGTCGGCATCTACGGCTGGTCCTGGGGCGGGACGTTCACCGCCCAGGCGATCCTCAGCCGGCCGGACTTCTACGACGTGGCCGTCTCCGGCGCTGGCGTCTACGACTACGCCGCGATCTACCCCGGTTTCGAGGCGTTCACCGGCCCGGCCGAGTACTCAGACGGCGGCAGGACCCGGACCCGGCCCGACGAAGCGCCGAAGAGCTGGGAACCGCTCGACATCACGGCGATGGCCGGGAATCTCGAGGGACGGCTCCTCATCGTCTACGGCGACATGGACGAGAACGTGCCGCCGGCCCAGGCCTTCCGCCTCGTCGACGCGCTGATCAAGGCGAACAAGCCCTACGACCTGCTGTACCTTCCGAACCGCAACCACGGCGGCGGCGCCGAGCCGTACGCCCTGCTCCGCACCTGGGACTACTTCGTCGAGCACCTGCTCGGCGTTGAGCCGCCGCGCGACGTGACCTTCGAGGTCAAGCCGGCCGCGACCGTTTTCTGACCGGGCGTGGAGTGCCGGGCCGCTTCCTTCTCGTCGCCCTGATTCTCGCCTGCACTCCCGCGGGCGACGGCGACGCCGACCTGATCCTCACCAACGGCCGCATCTACACCCTCGAGGCCGTGCAGCCCTGGGCGGAAGCGGTCGCGATCGCGGGCGGCGAGTTCACGTTCGTCGGCTCGACCGCGGAGGCGCTGGAACGGCGCGGCCCGAACACCGAAGTCCGCGACCTCGAAGGCCGCATGGCGATGCCGGGCATCTACGACGTCCACGTCCATCCCGTCCTCGGCGGCACCGAGGTGCTGCTCCAGTGCCTGTTCCCGCCCACCGCGGGACCGACAGAAGTCGAGGAGACCCTGTCGGCCTGCGTCGCCGGCGATCCCGCCGCGGCCTGGATCGAGGGCGGGCGCTGGACGAGCAACTTCTTCGTCGAGCACGACATCGGCTCCCCGCGCGAGTGGCTGGACCGGTTCTCGGGCGACGTGGCGATCAGCCTGGCGGACGACACCGGCCACAACCGCTGGGTGAACAGCAAGGCGCTCGCACTTGCGGGCATCGATGCCGGCACGGTCGTCGAGGGCGGCGAGGTCGTGCTGGACGAGGCGACCGGCGAGCCGAACGGTCTGCTGCTCGAAGCGGCGATGTACCCGGTGTTCCAGGCGATCCCCGACAAGACGGCGAAGCAGTTCCTGCGCGCCGCCCGCGAGTCGATCCGGACGGCGAACCGCTTCGGCATCGTCGGCATCAAGGAGGCGGGCGACGAGGGCACCGGCGTCGCGGCCTACAAGGCACTGGCCGACGAGGGCGCGCTGACCGTCCACATGGCGGCGTCGATCGCCATTCCGCTGGTCGCCGGCACCCTCGAGCTCGACGTCGACGCCCTGGATCGGCTGCGCGAGGAGAACCGGGCCGCCAACCTCGACGCCGACCACGTGAAGATCTTCCTCGACGGCGTGCCGTCCGTCGCGCGGACGGCGGCGATGCTCGACGACTACGAGCCGGAGGAGCCGGGCGGACCGGCTCACAACGGCGAACTGCTGGTGCCTCCGGAAGCGCTGAACGCCTGGCTGCAGCAACTCGACGCGCTCGGCGTCACGGTGAACATCCACACCGCCGGCGACCGGGCGGTACGCGTCGCGCTCGACGCGATCGAGTTCGCGCGCGAGCAGAACGGCGATTCCGGACTGATGCATCAGCTCGCCCATTCCGGCTTCGTGGCCGTTGAGGACGTTCCGCGTTACGCCGAACTCGGCGCGGTCGCGGACATGTCGCCGGCGATCTGGTACCCGTCGCTGATCTCGGACTCCATCCGCGCCGCCATCGGCGACCGCGCCGACCGCTCCTGGCCGGTGCGGGAACTGCTCGACGCGGGCGCCCACGTCATCGTCGGCTCGGACTGGCCGGCCGTGATCCCGGACATGAACCCCTGGCCCGGCATGGAGGCGCTGGTCACCCGCGCCGACCCCTGGGGCGGGTACCCGGGAACCCTGGCGCCGGAGCAGGCGGTGAGTCTGGAACAAGCGATCGAGCTCTACACGCTCGCGGGCGCCCGGCTGCTCGGCGTCGAGTCGCGGGCCGGCACGATCAGCCCCGGCAAGTCAGCCGACCTGATCGTCCTCGACCGTGACCTGTTCGAGGTGCCGATCGAGGACGTCAGCGACACGACCGTCGAGTTGACCCTTTACGCAGGAGCGATTGTCCATGAGAACTAAGTGGGTGCGCCGGTCTCTTCTCGCCCTGATCCTCGCCGCCATCGTCGCCCAGCCCGCCGTCGCCCAGTTCCAGGCCGGCGAACCGGCGCTGTCGCGCAACGACCCGGCGGACACGATCCTCGACGGCGGCAACGTCTACACGCCCGACGGCTGGGCAGAGTCCATCGCGATCCGCGACGGCGTCATCGTCGCGGTCGGCGACAGCGCCTCCGTCGCCGCGTTCCGCATCGGCTCGACGGAGGTGATCGATCTGGCAGGCCGGACCGTGTTCCCCGGCTTCCACGACGTCCACGTGCATCCGTTGATCGCGGGCATGCAGGAGTTCTCGTGCCGCCTGCCTCCGGGCGCGACGCCGGACATCATCAGCGAGTCGGTCGGCGAATGCGCTTCCCGGGCCGAGCCGGGGGAGTGGATCAACGGCGGCAACTGGGTGGCGGCGGTGTTCGAGCCCGGCCAGCAGACCAGGCAATTCCTCGACGCCGTGTCGCCGGACAACCCGGTCTTCCTCTACGACGAGTCCCACCACAGCGTCTGGGTCAACACGATGGCGCTGGAAGTCGCCGGCATCGACCGCGACACGCCGGACCCGGAGGGCGGGATCATCGAGCGCGACCAGGACGGCGAGCCGACCGGCCTGCTCCGCGAGACGGCCAACGCCATGGTGGCGTCGGCGATTCCTCCGGCCTCGGACGCGCAGAAGATGCAGGGCATGAAGATCGCCACGGACGAGATGCTGGCCCACGGCATCACCTCGTTCACCGTCGCCTACGCGAACTCGTGGCAGCTCGGCGCGCTGGCCCGACTGGCGCGCGAGGGCACGTTGAAGCAGCGGGTGCGGGCCTGCGTTGCCTGGGCGCACAACCCGGCGCTCGCCGACGCGGCCGAGTCCCAGCTCGCGATCCGCGCGACCTACGAGAGCGAGCGACTGAAGGTCGACTGTGTGAAGATCATGCTCGACGGCGTGCCGACGGAGAGCCACACCGCGGCGATGCTCGCTCCCTATGAGGACTCGACCGGCGAGGACGATCCGCGGCCCAGGCTCGGGCTGCTCCTGGTGCCGCAGGAGGCGCTGAACGACGCGGTCACGGCGTTCGACCGCCAGGGGCTTCACGTGAAGATGCACGCCGCCGGCGACGGCGCGGTGCGGGCCGCGATCGACGCCGTCGCGGCGGCCCGGGCACGGAATGGCTTCGGTGGCCCGATGCACGATGTCGGCCACAGCACCTTCGTCGACCCGGCCGACATTCCCCGGCCGCGCGAGCTGGGGATGGCCTGGGAGTTCTCGCCCTACATCTGGTTCCCGACGCCGATGGCGGCGATCGACATCCGCAAGGCGGTCGGCGACGAGCGGATGAAGCGGTGGGTGCCGATCAGGGACGCCCTCGAGACGGGCGCCCTCGTGGCGGCAGGCTCGGACTGGCCGGTGGTGCCCCTGGTCGACCCGTGGCTCGCCGTCGAGACGATGGTGACCCGGCAGGTGCCGGGCGGCAGCGAGGAGACGCTGGGCCTCCAGGGACAGGTAGGGCTGGAGGACGCGCTCCGCATCATGACCTGGAACGGCGCGCGCCTGATGGGCCAGGGCGACAAGGTCGGCACGATCGAGGTCGGCAAGGAGGCCGACCTCGTCGTCACCTCGCAGAACCCGTTCGACGTCGAGCCGACCGAGGTGCATCGGACGAAGGTGGAAATGACGTTCATCGCCGGCGAGAGGGTGTACACGGCCGGTGCGAACTAGCCTCCTGGTCTCGGTGCTGCTCGCGGCCGTTCCCGTCGCGGCGGCGGAGCCGGACGCGCGCGCCCTCTACCGCCTCCACTGCGGCGGCTGCCACGGGCAGGCGCTCGAAGGCGGGCTCGCGGAGCCGCTGATCAAGTCGGACTGGCGGTTCGGCCGGGACGGCTTCTCGGTCGAGAGCAACATCCGGCACGGCATCCCGGGCACCGACATGCCGGGCTATCTCGGCGAACTCTCGGACGAGGAGATGGCGGCGCTGGTCGAGCTGATCTACAGCCTGCAGACGGAGGAGGTCTGGATCGCGAAGCCGCTGCCGCCGGCGGTCGAGACGGAGCACTACACCCTGCGGGTCGAGTACCTGGCGACCGACGAACTGGAGAACCCCTGGGGCATCGAGTTCACGGGCCCGTCGGAGGCGCTGATCTCCGAGGACGCGGGCTACCTGCTCCGGTACCGGGACGGCAAGGTGGACCCGGAGCGGATCACGGGGCTGCCGCCGGTCGACGTCGCGACCTCGACGGGCGGGCTGATGGATGTCGCGCTCGATCCGGACTACGCGGAGAACGGATGGGTCTACGCGGCGATCAGCCACTCGGAGGACCCGAACGACCGCTACGCCCGCGGGCTGACCCGGATCATCCGCGGCCGCGTCGACGGCAACCGCTGGCGGGACACGGAGTACCTCTTCCGCCTCGATCCCGGGTACCACCTGCCCGACAGCAAGCACTGGGGCGGCCGCCTGCTGTTCGACCGCGACGGCTTCCTCTACTTCTCGATCGGCGACATGAGCGCGGCGATGAACTCGCAGGACCCGGCCATGCCTTCGGGCAAGGTGTTCCGCATCCGGCCCGACGGCGGCATCCCGGACGACAACCCCTTCGCCGGCGAGGACGGCGCGCTCGGCGCGGTGTTCACCCTCGGCAACCGGAACGTCCAGGGTATGGCCCAGCACCCGGAGACCGGCGGGATCTGGGCCGCCGAGCACGGACCGCGCGGCGGCGACGAACTGAACCTCCTGGTCAAGGGCCGGAACTACGGCTGGCCGGTCGTGACCTTCGGCGTCAACTACGACGGCTCGGTCGTCAGCGACCGGACCCACGCCGACGGCATCGAGGCGCCCGTCGTCGAGTGGACGCCGGCGCTCGCCGTCGGCCCGATCGAGTTCGTGACGAGCCCGGCTTTCGAGCAGTGGCGAGGCGACCTGCTGGTCGGTTCGCTCTCCTTCGAGGAACTCCGGCGCCTGGAGATCGAAGGCGGCCGGGTCACCCGCCAGGAACTCCTGTTCAAGGGCCACGGCCGCATCCGCGACATCAGGACCGGCCCCGACGGGGCGATCTACCTGCTCCTCAACAACCCCGGCGCCCTGGTCCGCCTGACGGCCGCGCAGACGGCGGGGGCCGCCGAGACGGCCAGCGCCACCGCGATCGAACACGCGACGCTCATCCCGATGACTTCCCGCACGCCGCTCGTGCTGGAGAACCACACCCTGGTCATCCGCGACGAACGGATCGCCGACATCTGTCCCAGCAGTCCCGGCTGCACGCCGGCGGACGCCCGAGTCATCGACGGCGCCGGCAAGTTCCTCATCCCGGCGCTCGCCGACATGCACAACCACTTCGACGGCTTCGCCTGGGACGGCACGGACGCGTCGCGCGTCCGGATGCGCGACCAGAACCTGAGGCAGTACGTCATGTTCGGCGTCGCCACGGCGAGGGACCCCTCCGGCGGCCCCCTGGTCCTGGAGGCGCGCGACGCGATCGAGCGCGGCGAGCTGTTCGGGCCGCGCATCTTCGTCTCGTCGCCGCTGATGGACGGCGACCCGCCGCTTTTCCCGATTCCGCGGACGTTCACGGAGCCCGAGGAGGCCGCGGACTTCGTGCGCCGCAGCGCGGCCGACGGCTACGACCTGGCCAAGGTCTACACGACGCTCAGCCCCGAGGTCTTCGACGCGGTGATGGCGGCCGCCGCGGAGGTGGGCCTCACGGTCGCGGCCCACGTGCCGATCCGCGTGCCGCTCGAGCACGCGCTGGAGCGCGGGCTGCGCTCGATCGAGCACCTGACCGGTTACGACGTCGCCTGCGCGGCGCCGCACGTGAAGATGAAGCCGGTCCGGCAGGACATCTACCAGGGCTGGGCGTGGTGCTCGCCGGAGAAGGTGGCCGAGCTGGCGGCGCTGACCGCGCGGTACGAGGTCTGGAACGTGCCGACGCTCGCCCTGTGGGACAGCACGGTGACCGAGTTCGACCGGCCGCAGCGCGACGCGGGCGAGATCGGCAAGTACGAGCACCCGACGACGCCCGGCGGCATCGAGTGGCTCTACACCCTCTACGGACCGCGCGAGCGGGCGGGGATCACCGGGACGCGCTCGGTGCGGCTCGGCCTGGTCAAGGCGCTCCACGACGCGGGCGCGCCGCTGCTGGTCGGCACCGACATCTCGGCCACCGGCTACACCGTCCACCGGGAGATGGGCCTCTTCGTCGAGGCCGGCCTGACGCCGTACCAGACGCTGGAAGCCGCGACTTCGGAGGCGGCCCGCTACATGGACCGGGAAGGGGAGTTCGGCGTGCTCGCCACAGGCGCGCGGGGCGACGTTCTGCTCCTCGACGCGAACCCGCTCGACGACATCGGCAACGCACGTAGGATTCGCGGCCTGATGTTCCGCGACAAGTGGTGGTCGAAGGAGGCGATCGACGCCGAACTCGAGGCGATCCAGCGCGAGTACGCGGAAGACGAGGCGCGGCTCCGGCAACTGGGTCTGGGCACGCCGCCGTGAGCGAGGGAGCGCCCCCAGTCGCTGCGCTCAGGCGCGCTCGGCCTGGCGGGAAAGGGGAATCGCACATGAGCGACATCGAACGCCTGACCGAGCTCGGCGCGAAGACACTGCGGGTGATGTACCCCGATCTCCACGGGATCGCCCGCGGCAAGGACCTGGTGCTCGCCGACGCCGGCCACGAGATCGAGGGCGGTGTCGCCTTCTGCTCGGCGATCATGACCACCGACCTGGCGCACACGCCGGTGATGGGCGGCGAGATCGGTTACCCGGACTTCTTCGCGCGGCCGGATCTCTCGACCGCCGCGGCGCTGCCGTGGGCGCCGGACGTCGCCGCCTGCCTGGTGGACCTGGTCGACGAGGAGGGCAATCCCCATCCGTTCGACCCGCGCGGCGCGGTGCGGCGGGCGGCGGACGGGCTGGCCGAACTGGATCTTTTGCCGATCGTCGGCCCGGAACTCGAGTTCTTCCTGTTCAAGCCCGACGACGCTGCCCCGGAGGGCGCGGTCCGCTACGTCGACACGCTGTCGCGGGTCTACACGGTCGGCGCCGAGAGCGACCCCGGCGGCATCTCGGGCCGGATGCTCCACGCCTGCGCCGGGATGGGTCTGGGCGCCTACGCCGCGAACCACGAGTTCATGAACTCGCAGTACGAGATCAACCTCCGTCACGGCCCCGCCCTCGACGCTGCCGACCGGGCCTTCCGTCTCAAGGCGACGGTCAAGGAGATGGCGGTGCTGGAGGAGATGCGCGCCACGTTCATGGGCCGGCCGTTCAACGACCAGGGCGGTTCGGGGCTCCATCTGCACGTGTCGCTCCAGGACGGTGATGGCGCCAACCGCATCGGCGATCCGGCGGGCCCGGACGGTCTGAGCGCGGCCGCGCTCTCCTTCATCGCCGGCGTGTTGGAGCACGCCGGGGCACTGATGGCCTTCCTCAACCCGACGGTCAACGCGTTCAAGAGGATCGCGCCCGACTCGCTGGCGCCGATCAACGTCTCCTGGGGCCTCGACAACCGGACGACCTTCGTCCGCGTGCCGCCCGAGCGCGGCAAGTCGGCCCGGCTGGAGATCCGCGTCGGCGACGGCACGGCGAACTGCCATCTGGCGATCGCCGCGCTGCTGCAGGCCGGGCTCGACGGCGTGCGCCGGGAACTCGAGGCGCCCGAGCAGACCGCGGGCGACGCCTACCGGCGGGAGGATCTTGCCTCGCTGCCGAGCTCCCTCGACCAGGCCCTCGACGCGCTGGAGGCCGACGAACTGCTCTGCGCCGGCGTCGGCCGCGAGATCGTCGCCGCCTTCCTGACGCTCAAGCGCTTCGAACTCGAGCGCTACCACGGCTGGGTGACCGACTGGGAGCGCAACGAGTACCGGATTCAACTCTAGACGTCGAACCGGTGGCGCACGCAGCCAACGCCTCGCTCGCGGCCGAGATCGACCTCTGCGATCACGACCGGTTCGCCCGCGGGGTGCCGCACGAGTGGAGGCCGACGAACTGCTCTGCGCCGGCGTCGGCCGCGAGATCGTCGCCGCCTTCCTGACGCTCAAGCGCTTCGAACTCGAGCGCTACCACGGCTGGGTGACCGACTGGGAGCGCAACGAGTACCGGATTCAACTCTAGACGTCGAACCGGTGGCGCACGCAGCCAACGCCTCGCTCGCGGCCGAGATCGACCTCTGCGATCACGACCGGTTCGCCCGCGGGGTGCCGCACGAGTGGTTCGCGAGGCTGCGGGAGGAGGCGCCGGTGTACTGGCAGCCGGAGCCGAAGGGGCCGGGCTTCTGGTCGATCACGCGTCACGAGGACGTCGTGCGGGTCTCGAAGGACCCGAAGCGCTTCTCGTCCGAAGTCGGCGGCACCTCGCTCGAGGACCTGGAGCCGGAGCACGTCGAGGCCCGCAAGTCGATGATCGACATGGATCCGCCGCGCCACTACAAGCTGCGTTCGCTGATCAGCAAGCGTTTCCTGCCGCGGGCGCTTACGGCCTTCTCGGACCACATCCGGCAACTGTTTCGGGGCATCCTGGAGGCCGCGATCGCCCGGGGCGACTTCGACTTCGTCGACGACGTGGCGGTCGAGCTGCCGATGCGGGTGTTCGCGGAGATGCTGGGCGCGCCCCAGGAGGACCGGCGGTTGATCGTCGACATCGGCAACCGCATCCTCGGCGCGACCGACCCGGAGTACGTCGACGACTACGAGACGGAGCGGGAGCGCTTCAAGCACCTGCCGTTCTCGAGCCCGGCGAGCCTCGAGATGTTCGAGTACGGCCGCAAGCTGGCCGCCCAGCGCCGCGCCGAACCGCGCGACGACATCGTGACCGACCTGGTGTTCGCCGAAGTCGACGGCGAGCCGCTCACGCCGCACGAGTTCGACCTGTACTTCCTGCTGCTGGCGGCGGCGGGCAACGAGACGACGCGCCACTCGCTGTCGGGCGGCATGTGCGAACTGCTGCGCCACCCGGACCAGGCGGAGCGCATCGTCGCCGGCGACGAGGACCTGGCTGTGACCGCCGCCGACGAGGTGCTGCGGATGGTGACGGCGGTCCACCACTTCCGCCGCACGGCCACCGAGGACGTCGAGATGCGCGGCGAGGTCATCCGCGCCGGCGACAAGGTCGCGATGTGGTACACGAGCGCCAACCGGGACGAGGACGTGTTCGAGGAACCCAACCGATTCGACGTCGGCCGCAAGCCGAACCGGCACCTGACCTTCGGCATCGGGCCGCACTTCTGCCTGGGCGCGTACCTGGCGCGGCTCGAGATCAAGATCGCGCTGGAGGAGCTGCGGCCCCATCTCGACCGCCTCGAACTGGTCTCGGAGCCGGAGCGGCTGCGCTCCAACTTCTTCAACGGCATCAAGCACATGGGAGTTCGCTACCGATGAGTGAAGGGGCGGCGAGCAACTCGGGACGCGGACGCAGGCCGCGGATCGGCATCGTCGGCGACGTCCGGGACGCGATCATCGGCCCGTGGGACGAGGTCGTCTCGATGGTCCCGCACGACTACGTCTCGGCGATTGCCGCCGCTGGCGGCGCCCCGGTCATCATCCCGAGCGTCGAGCCGTACGACGAGGAACCCGGGGCCGCGCTCGACGACCTCGACGGGATCGTCTTCATGGGCGGCAAGGACTTCGACGCGCAGATCTACGGCGCGGAACCGCACCCGGAGAACGACGAGCACGACGAGACGCGCGACCGGGTCGAGCTGGCGATCGGCCGCGCCGCGCTCGAACGCCGGATGCCAATCCTGGGGATCTGCCGCGGTTTCCAGCTCCTGAACATCCTCTACGGCGGCGACCTGGAACAGCACCTCGGCGACCGGCTCGACATGAAGCCGCACCGCGACGTCCTGGGCGAGTTCACGCGGCACATGGTGACGATCGAGCCGGGGACCCACCTGGCGGCGGCGATGGAGGCGGGCAGGGAAGACGGCGACGTCGAGATCGCTTCGCACCATCACCAGGGCGCCGGCCGGCTGGGCGAGGGGCTCCGCGTGGCCGCCACCGCGCCGGACGGCGTGATCGAGGCGCTGGAGGATCCCCGGCTTCCGTTCTGCCTCGGCGTGCAGTGGCACCCCGAAGTCACCGCGCCGGAGGACGGCGGCCGGCTGTTCCGCGCCCTCGTCGACTTCTGCTCATCCCATCCATCAACGGCGTGAGGACGAACTGCGATGAGACATGAGCGCCGCGCCGACGATGGCACCTGGTTGCCTCCGATCGATCCGCCGTCGAAGATCATCGGCGTCCACCTGAGCTACCGCTCGCGTTGCGTCGAGTACCAGATGGAGAGCATCCCGGAGGTGCCGTCCTACTTCATGAAGCCCACCTCGTCGCTGAGCGCCCACGAGGCGCCGGTGGCGCGGCCGCGCGGCTGCCGCTTCCTGAACTACGAAGGGGAGTTCGCGGTCGTCATCGGCCGGCGGGCGACCGGCGTGGCGATCGAGGAGGCGCTCGACTACGTGCGCGGCTACACGCTGGTCAACGACTTCGGCATCCACGACTTCCGGCACGCGGACCGCGGCTCGATGCTGCGGGTCAAGGGTCAGGACGGCTTCGGGCCGATGGGCCCGGCCCTGGTCGATGCCGGCGATGTCGACCCGAACGACCTGACGCTGCGCACCCTGGTCAACGGCGAGGTAGTGCAGGAGGGGAGCACGGGCGAAGACCTCCTGTTCTCGTTCGCCTACCAGGTCGCCGACCTGAGCCGGCTGATCACGCTCGAACCCGGCGACGTCATCATGACCGGCACGCCGGCGAACTCGCGGCCGGTCGAGCCGGGCGACGTGGTCGAGGTGCAATGCGACGAGATCGGCACCCTGCGCAACCCGATCGTCGAGCTGGACCGGGACCTGCAGCCGGTCGGCGAGCAGCCCCAGGTGACCGGCAACACGCTGCACGTCGCGCTCTGCGTGCCGGAGGACGAGGCGGAGGTCGTCGCGGCGGCGGAGGCGGCGGCCTCGTGACGGCCGAGCGCGTCGACGTTGAGGGCGTCGCGGTTCCGACCGACCACCTGATCGGCGGCCGCCGGGTCGGCGCCGGCGCCGGCTTCAAGGTCCGCTCGCCGATCGACTGGGACTGGAAGCTGGCCGAGCTGCCCGAGGCGGGGCCGGCGGAGGTGGACGCCGCCGTCGACGCCGCGCGCGGGGCGTTCCCGGACTGGGCGGCGCTGGGACCGGAGGGGCGAGCGCCGTACCTGCTGCGTCTGGCCGCCGGGGTCGAACGGCGGGCCGCCGAGATCGCCCAGGTCGAGACGGTCGACAACGGTTCGCTGCTGGAGGCGATGCGCGAGCGGGTGATTCCGCGCGGCGGGATGAACTTCCGTTTCTTCGCCGAGTACGCGGTGTCGCGTCTGGCGGAGCCGCCGCGCATCCTGCATGGCGGCGAGCGGAACACGGTCCGGCACGACCCGGCCGGCGTTGTCGCCGTGTCGACGCCGTGGAACGCGCCCTTCATGCTGGCGACCTGGCGGGTCGGCCCGGCCCTCGCCGCGGGCAACACCGTCGTCCTCAAGCCGCCGGAGTGGGCGCCGCTGACCTGCTCGCTACTCGGCGACCTGGCCGAGGAAGCGGGGCTGCCGCCGGGAGCGCTCAACATCGTCCACGGCGGGCCGGAGACCGGCGCGCTGCTGACCGGCCACGCCGGCGTCGACCGGATCGCCTTCACCGGATCGCCGGCGACCGCCCGCACGGTGGGCGCCGCGGCCGCGGCGGAACTCACCCCCGTCTCCTTCGAGCTCGGCGGCAAGTCGCCCTTCCTCGTCTTCGCCGACGCCGACCTGGAGGCCGCCGCCCGCACCGCGGCGTACCAGTACGACAACTCGGGCCAGGTCTGCCTGGCCGGCACCCGGCTGCTGGTCGAGCGGAGCTGCCTCGACGCCTTCATGGAGCGGTTCCTCAAGCAAGTCGAGGCGATCCGGGTCGGCGACCCGCGGGACGCTGCGACGACCTACGGCCCGCTGATCCACCCGCGGGCGCTCGCGCGCGTCGAGGCGCATGTCGAGAAGGCGCTGGCCCAGGGCGCGGCGCTCCGCTTCGGCGGCAAGGGCAGCGGCGGGCTCTACTTCCCGCCGACCCTGTTCACCGAGGTGCCGTCCGGCGCCGACATCCTGCGCGAGGAGGTGTTCGGGCCGGTGCTGACCCTGCAGGCGTTCGAGGACGACGAGGAGGCGGTGGCCCTCTCCGAGTCGACCGACTACGGCCTCGCGGCGATGATCTTCACCGGCGACGAGTCCCGCGCGGGCCGGCTCTCGCGCCGGATCAGCGCGGGCACGATCTGGGTGAACTGCTTCTACGTCCGCGACCTCGAGACGCCGTTCGGCGGCACGAAACACTCCGGCATCGGCCGCGAGGGCGGCCGCCATTCGTTCGACTTCTACTGCGACGTGAAGACGGTCTGCGAACGCACTGCCGCGTTCGCGGCTGCCGGGACAGGAGGTGGCTCGTGATCCGCGGCATCCACCACGTCGGCCTCACCGTCACCGATCTCGCCGAGGCCTCGGCGCGCTGGCAGCGGCTGCTCGGCCTCAGCCCGGCCGCGGGCGACGGCGCCCTGCTCCGCTGCGCCTACGAGGACTTCTGCGTCCGCCTGACCGCCGGCGAGCGAGGCTGCGTTGACTACATCGCCTACGAACTCGAAGCCGGCGTGACCCTGGCCGAGGCCGGCGACCGGCTCTCGGGCGCCGGAACGCTCGCCGTGCCGTTCGAGCTGCCGGCCGGCCGGTTCGGGCTCCGCACCGCCGACCCGGACGGCAACGGCGTGGCCGTCGTCGAGCACGTCGCGCCGGACGACCCGCGGCCCGACGTCTGCAAGCACTCGGACGCCCTGCCAGGGTTCCATCCGCGCCGGCTCCAGCACGTGAACTACCTCACCGCCGACACCCCGCGCGCCGTCAAGTGGTACGTCGAGGCCCTCGGCCTGAAGATCACCGACTGGATCGGCGACGACGCCTGCTGGCTCCACGCCGATCGCGAGCACCACGTGCTCGCCTTCCTCGACAAGGGCTACGCCCACATCCACCACGTCGCGTTCGAGCTGACCGACTGGGGCGAGATGCGGGTCGGGCTCGATCACCTGGCGGCCCACCGGCGGCCGATCGTGTGGGGACCCGGCCGCCACGGGATGGCCCGGAACCTGTTCGCCTACTGGCGGATGCCGGAGGAGGACACGTTCATCGAGTTCTTCGCCGACATGGAAGTCCTCGGGCCGAACCACCAGGTCCGGCATTTCCCGGACGACGCCTTCGCCTCGAACACCTGGGGCCAACTGCCCCCACGGTCCTACTTCCGCTTCGACGAAGACGCGATCCGCGCCGAGAGGGAGCAGTCCCAGCAACTGGGCGATCCCCTCTCGTAGCCCGCTTCGTATCGCGGCCGGTCGCTCACGACCTCCTCAGGTAGAGCCTCCCACCCGTCGACACATGCCGCATCCGCCAGTCGGCCTGCGGATTGACGAACGACAGGAGCGTCTGCGGCGCGGTGGCCGCGATCGGCTCCGGCAGGGAGACGACGAACGAATGCTCGCCTACCGGGTCGAGCGGAAAGGGCGGCGTCGGGTCGGTCGAGGTCGTGTCGTAGAAGGCGACCTTGGCGCGGGAGCTGACGCTCAGACGGCCGTCGCGCTCAGTGACCGTGTGCTCGGCGGCGACGTCCTCGTAGACGCCGGCGTAGAGCCGCGGATCGATGTCGATGTCGAGCGCCGGGAACCGCTGCGGCGCCAACGGCTCGAAGCCGGAAGCCTTCTTCATCCAGGCGTTCACGAGCTCGAAGGCGACCAGCCCGCCGTGCGCCGAGTTGGTCAGGACGACCATCGCGAAGTCGGACTCCTCGTGCGCCGAGAACCAGGAGAGGATGCCCGGGCCGCCGCCGCCGTGGCCGAAGTCGCCGTTCGGACCGAGCATGAAGCCGAGGCCGAAGGAGCGGACGGCGCCGATCCCCTGGACTGCCGCGGTGCCGGTGCGCATCGCCTTCGAGCTTTCCTCCGAGAGGAGGCGCTCGCCGTTCAGCCCCTCGCCGCCGCGGAGGTGGGCGGTGACGAAGGCGAGCAGGTCGGACGCCGACATCATGGCGGTGGAGCCGGCCGGAGCGAAGCTCAGCGGCAGGAAGGCCTGCGACGTCCTCTGCTGCGTGCCGGTGGCCGGATTGAGGAAGTGGCCGACGGAGGCGCGGTGAAGCAGGGCGTCCTGCGGCTGGACGACGGAGTGCTCCAGGCCGAGACGGCCGAAGATGCGATCCTCGATCAGGTTGTACCAACTGTCCCCGAGCACCCGCTCGGCGAGGTGGCCTGCGACCACCATCGCCGTGTTGCAGTACGAGCAGTCCTCGCCGGGAGCGAACAGTTGACCGAGATCACGGGCGCGTTCGACCGCCTGGCGGATGGCCTCCTGGTCGGGGCCGTGGTCCGGGATCATCTCGCCGTCGATGCCGCTCGTGTGGTTGATGAGCATGCCGACCTTGATCGCCCGGGTCGCCTCCGGATCGGCGACCGCGAAGCCTGGCAGGTACTCGAGCACGGGTGCGTCGAGGTCGACCAGACCCTCGTCGACCAGTTGCATGACTAGGGTCGTGTTCAGGGTTTTCGTGATCGAGCCGATGTGCATCACCGTTTCGGGGGTGACGTCGACGCCGGTGGTCGCGTTCAGGATCCCGGCCGTGGCGGTCTCGATCTCGCCGCGGTGGTAGACGGCCGCGCTCGCGCCGACGACCCGGTGGCGCGCGATCGCCTCTTCGAGGTCGCGCCGCAGATGGGTGGCGCCGGGGCCCTCGTCGGCCGGAGCGCTCTGACCGAAGGCGGTGCGGAGCGGCGGCAGCGCGGCCACGGCGGCCACGGCGGCGCTCCTGGCCAGGAGGTCGCGTCGAGTGGGCTTCATGGGCATGGGAGTCCTACGTCTCGTTGGGTGTCAGCGGATAGTGACAGGTCACTCCCGGAAAACGCCGGAAGTCGTGATCAGCGGTGTGTACTTCGCCTCGGTGGGTCCGGGCGAGCGCAGCGACCTGTGCATCCGTGACGAGGTCGCCGCCGGCGGATCCCGCCTCTGCGAGAAGGTCCACGACATGGCGCACGTGGTCCTCGCCAGGTAGCAGCAGCCTTGTAACGGGGTGGGCGATCCACTCGTTCACCAGGTCGCCGGCTGTGTCGAGTGAGAGCGGCTCCCGGAAGACGCGACGGTTCGTGCTGACCCGCAGGAAGGCGAAGAGAACGGGCTGACAGAGGCCGACCGGTACCGAGCCGCTCAGACAGCCGGCCCACCAAGCGGTCGCGCGTGCGTTGAACGGGCTCGTTGAGTCGACGGAGTACAGGAGGAGGTTCGCGTCGGGGACGATCATTCCGGGGTCACGGCGCCTTCCTTGAGCAGGCGGCGAGTCACCTTGAGAAAATCCCCCGCGTCCAACTCCGCTTCGAGGGAGGAGAGCTTCTCCAGGTCATAGCCGGCCCTGACGCCCATAGGAAAGGTCCGTTGCACGAAGGCCGGCCGCTCTGGATCGCCGGCGACTCCAGCCAAACCCTGCCGGACCGCGTCGTTCAGGGCCTGCTTGAACGTCTGGCCCCGTTGCCGCATCGCTTCGCGCAGCAGGGATTCCGTGTCAGCGTCCAGCGTGACCGTCGTTCGCATGGAGGCATCATGATGTCTTCCTGACTTGCTGTCAAGGCATAGAGAGTTCGCGTTCCGTCGCAGGAGAAACCGGTCCCTCGAGAACGGCCGCCATCGCGTCCAGCAGCGTCTCGAAGAACAGCTCGGCATCGGGCCCGTCGAAGCTGCCGCCGGAAAGCGCGCGCTGAGCGAGCGCCAGCGCCGCCATCCGGTGCATCAGGTCGAACCGCCGGTCTGCCAGCGCCTTGGGGATCCGAAGCTGCGCGCGGATGCGCTTCGCCACCTCGCCCACTCCCGCGCCCGTGTAGCGGATCGCGCCCTCGCGGAGCTCCTCGCCGGGCAGGAACACGAGTTGCCCGACCACCTTCAGGAAGAGCGCGAACTCCGGATCGCGTCGGGCGATCCGCACCGGAGGCATGACCGCCACCTCGCACAGCCGGCGCACGTCCTGAGCCCCGCCGGCTTCATCCAGCTCGTGCAGCATGCGCTCCCGCTCTTCCCCGATCTGCGCGCCGCGCTTGACGTACATGGCGTCGATGAGCCCCTCGCGGCCGCCGAAGTGGTACTGGAGGGCCGATTCGTTGCGCTGGCCCGCTTCGCGCAGGATGGCGCGGGTGGAGGTCGGCCCGACGCCCCGCTCGGCGAACAGCTTCTCGGCGGCGCGCAGGAGCTTCTCTCGCGTGCTAATGACTTCCATCAGAACTAATGATAGACATTAGCAGACGAGGTTCAGAGCGATGAGACCCGGGTTCATCTTCAGCCGACGAAAGAGGGGCCGGGGCCGTGCAGGCCGGCGAGTCTTGGCGGCGACGCTCGCGGCGGTCGCGGCCCTTCAGGCGTCGGCGTCGACGGCAGCGGAATCCGAGGCCCCGGCCACGTCCCGGCCGAACGTCGTCGTCGTGGTCGCGGACGATGTCGGTTTCACGGATCTGGGCGCGTACGGCAGCGAGATTCGCACTCCACACATCGACGCGGTCGCCTCGCGCGGCGTCATCTTCACGAGTTTCCACGCCTCGCCGATGTGCTCGCCGTCGCGGGCCATGCTGCTCACGGGGGTCGACTCGCACCTGACCGACGTGGCCAGCCTGCATGTGGCCACGCCGCTTCGTCATCGCGGCCGACCCGGCTACCGAGGCGAGTTGAGCACGGACGTGCTCACCATCGCCAGCCGGCTGCGCGCCGCCGGCTACCGCACGTACCTGAGCGGCAAGTGGAACCTCGGTCACGCTCCGACCTCGCTGCCCAGCGCGCGCGGGTTCGATCGGACGTTCGCGCTCGACGCCACCGGCGCCGACAACTTCGAGAAGAAGTCCTACCTGCCCATCTACGGGGAGCCCCCCTGGTTCGCCGACGGCGAGCCGACCGACCTGCCGGCCGACTTCTACTCGTCGGAGCACCTCGTGGACAGGCTCGTCGAGTTCATCGACACGGATCGGGTCACCGACGGGGAGCGACAGCCCTTCTTCGCCTACCTCGCCTTTCAGGCGGTCCACCTGCCGGTTCAGGCGCCGCGCGAGTTCATCGAAGGCTACGAGGGCGTGTACGACGAAGGATGGGACGCGCTGCGGAGAGAGCGTCATCGCCGCGCCGTTGAAGCGGGTGTCTTTCCGCCCGGGGCCGACCCGTCGACCACGCCGGAGCAGGCGGACTGGGAGGCTCTCTCGCCCGACGAGAGAGCGTTCGCCGCCAAGAACATGGCGGTCAACGCGGCGATGCTCGAAGCGATGGACCATCACTTCGGGCGGCTGGTCGAGTACCTCGGGAACGAGGGACTCCTGGAGAACACCGTCTTCGTCGTGCTGTCCGACAACGGTCCGGAGGCGGGCGATCCGGCCCAGAGCGGTCAGTTCGAGCGGTGGGCGGAGAGCGTCGGCTACCGCCGCGACCTCGAGACGCTCGGCGAGAAGGGGAGCTACGGCATCATCGGCCCACACTTCGCGCGCGCGGCGGCCGCTCCGCTTGCGTACTACAAGTTCCACGGCGGCGAGGGAGGAATTCGCGTTCCCCTGATCATCGCCGGGCCGGGGGTGGAGGCGCGAGGGATCGCTCCGGCCTTCGCCTTCGTGACGGACCTCGTTCCCACGATTCTCGAGCTCACCGGCGCGGGCGACGCCACTCCGTCCGGCAAGCATCCCATCGACGGCCGCAGCCTGGCCCCGGCGCTGCGCGATCCTTCGGCCCTGATTCATCCGCCGCGGGAGGCGGTCGCCTTCGAGACGGCGGGTCACAGGGGCGTCTTCAAGGGCGACCACAAGCTCGTCCGGGTCGGCGCTCCCGTCGGCGACGGCCGCTGGCGCCTCTTCGATCTGGCGGAGGACCCGGGCGAGACCCGCGACCTGGCCGCGGAACAACCCGAGCGGTTCTCCGAGATGCTGGCGGACTACGAGGCCTACGCCGAGCGCGTGGGAGTGCTCGAGGTGCCTGCCTTCTACTCGCCGACTCGTCAGCTGGCGATCAACTACTTCTACGACCGTGCAAAGGAGACCTTCATGAAGACCAGGGTATGGACCGGAGCAGGGCTGGCCGTCGTCGTTCTGGCGGCCGCCGTCTGGCTGGGATTGCCTAGAGTGCTCGTCGGCCTGGGCCTTCACGCCCACTACGAGATTCCCGCGATCGATCTCGCCGGCCGCCGCGCCCTCATCGTGACCACCAGCCACGACACGCTGGGCGACTCAGGCAAGGCGACCGGCGTCTGGGCGTCGGAGATGACGGTGCCTTACTACGCGTTCGCGGATGCCGGAATGACGGTCGACGTGGCGAGCATCCAGGGCGGTGCCATCCCGGTCGAGCGCCAGTCCGTGCGGTGGCCGGTGGCCACGCCGGAGGACAAGCGCTATCTCCGGGATGCGGAGTTTCGATCCAGGGTCGAGAACTCGTTGGCGATCGCCGACGTCGACGCAGGCGCCTACGACATCGTGTTTCTCGCTGGCGGCTGGGGCGCCGCGTACGACCTCGGCCAGTCGGAAGACCTGGGCAGGAAGGTCAGCGAGGCGTACGCCCGCGAATCGGTGGTCGGCGGCGTGTGCCACGGTCCGTTGGGACTGCTTCAGGCGGTGACTCCGGGCGGAGAACCGCTGGTGCGCGGCCGCCGCGTCTCGGCCGTTTCGGACAAGCAGATCGAGGAACTCGGCATCACCTTCACGCCGATGCACCCGGAGCGTGACCTGCGCGCCGCCGGAGCGCTGTTCGAGAGCGAGACCAGGTTTCGCGACATGCTCGCGAGCCGCGTCGTCGTCGACGGACGCCTGGTCACCGGCCAGAACCAGAACAGCGGCGCCGAAACGGCGCATCGCATGATGGAGGTTCTGCTGGGGTCGCGGCCGGCCTACGCCGAGAAGTAGACCATCACCGCGGCGACGATCAGGACCAGCACTACGGACAGCGTCCGGTCCAGCCGGCGCTTCGCGGGTTCGGACTCGGCAAGAAGCTCGGCGTTGCCTGCCCGGCTCCAGGTCAGGCCGGCGACCCGCTGTTCGGACGGCGGCGGGAACCAGAGGCTGACCGCCACCAGCACGGCCGCGCAGATCAGGAACAGGAAGATCGCGACGTGCATGAAGTTGATGTCGGCGAAGGTGTAGAGGAAGCCGCTCAGGCTGTCCTTGTTGAGTTCCGCCACGAGGCGGCCCATTCCCAGGACGAAGCCGACGGCCAGTGACGCGATCGCGCCCTGGGCGTTGAGCCGCTTCCAGAACAGTCCGAGCAGGAAGACAGCGGTGATGGGCGGGGAGATGTAGCCCTGGACGCTCTGGAGGTACTGGTAGAGCGTGCCCGAGATGTTCTGCATCAACGGGATCCAGAGCAGGCCGAGGCCCACGAGCCCGACGGTGGCCGTCTGTCCGACCAGGACCAGCCGGCGCTCCGAGACGCCGGGGTGGAGCTTCTTGTAGATGTCGATCGTGATCAGCGTCGAGCACGAGTTGAAAACGGAGGAGAGGCTGCTCATCAGGGCCGCCAGCAGACCCGCGACCACCAGTCCCCGGAAGCCGGCCGGCAGCAGTGCGACGACCAGCGCCGGCAGCGCCTGGTCGGAGGAGGCGAGCTCGAGCTTCCCGGACTGCGACAGGCAGTAGGCGATCACGCCGGGCACCACGAAGAGGAACAGCGGCAACTGCTTGAGGAAACCGGCGAGGATCGTGCCGCGCCGGGCGTCGTCGATGCCGCGGGCGGAGAGCGCGCGCTGGACGATGAACTGGTCCGTGCACCAGTACCAGACGGCGATGATCGGCGCGCCGAAGGCGATGCCGGTCCACGGGAAGTCCGGGTCCGACATCGGCTTCCACATGTCGAAGAAGCCGTCGCCGGCGGTCTCGACCATGACGCTCCAGCCGCCGAGTTCGGCCAGACCGAGAATCGTCACCGTGGACGCGCCCACGATCAGGACGACGGCCTGCAGCAGGTCCGTGTAGACGACGGCGCGGAGGCCGCCGAGCACGGTGTAGACGCCGGTGATGACGACGACCACCAGGGCGCCGGTCCAGAAGTTGATCCCCATCAGGGTCTCGAAGACGACGCCACCCGCGTAGATCGTCACCGAGATCTTGGTCAGGACGTAGCCGATGACCGAGATCACCGAGAGGTACCAGCGGGCCGCGGGCGAGTAGCGCCGCTCCAGGAACTCGGGCATCGTGAAGATGCCGCTCTTGACGTAGAACGGCACGAAGAGCCAGCCGAGAATGAGAAGGATGAGCGAGGCCTGGAGCTCGAACTGGCCGAGAACGAGGCCGCTCTCGGCGCCGGTGCCGGCCAGGCCGACGAGATGCTCGGAGCCGATGTTCGAGGCGAAGAGGGAGGCGCCGACGACGAACCAGCCGACGTTGCGGCCGGCGAGGAAGTAGCTCGACGACGTGCGTTCGCCGTGCTGGACGCGCCTGATCGCCCAGAGCGCGATGGCGAAGACGCCGGCGAAGTAGAGGGCGACGACGGTCCAGTCGAGGGTGGTGATCTTCGCCGTCAGCATGGCGTGTTCTCCTCGCTCAGCAAGCCATTCTTCTCGCTCAGCAACCGGCCGTCAGCGCGGTGGGATCGGCGGGGGCGATCGCGATGCGGGAGAAACGAAGCGTGAACGGCCCGTTCGTCGTGATCAGGAAGGGAGTGTCGATCTTGTCCATCTCGGCGCCGGAATCCTGGAAGCAGCGGAGGGGAATCTGCAGAGTGTCCCATGTTCCTTCGGGCACGCCCGCGAAGATGGGCGAGACGAGGAGCCCGCCGGTACACGGGTAGCCGCAGTCCATCCGCATCTGGACTCGCCGGGAGGGCGCCTGCTCCACCAGGAAATCGATCTCGAGAGTCATGCCGGCAGCCGTTTCGGCGCGCAGGTCGATGGGAGCCGACTGCAGGTAGATCTGGGCCTCGTTGCGGCCTCGCCACTGCGCTTTCCTCGCATCTTCCTGGACGTTGCGGTCGACGGCCGAGAGCACGACGCCGGACACTCGGCGGCGGGTCTGGCCGCGGCCGTCCGGGGCGGTAACCCGCCAGTCCGCCTCGTCGCCGAGGTAGAACTGCCACCCTTCCGCCGTCCGTCCTTCGAAGAGAACGAGGTCGGTTGTGCCGCCGGCCGTGGTATCGGTCGTGCGAACCGGCATCGATCCGGCGGGCCGCGTCTCATCCAGGTCGGGGAGGTTCCCCTCGTCGGCGTAGGTCAGGCCGTAGCCGTAGGGGAAGAGCGGGTCGTAGTCCGGGTCGCCAACGTTGAGCACCGTCTGATCCAGGGAGCGTGGCCAGGAGAAGGAGAGCTTGCCCCGGAAGTCGTGGGCGACTCCGCCGTCGGCCGCGCTGAAGATCACGTCGGCCACGCCGCCGCCCTCGGAGCCCGGCAGCCAGGCGGCCACGAAGGCGTCGGAGGCGTTGATCTCCGGGTTCGTCCACAGCGGGCGCCCGGACAGGAAGATCGTGACGACCGGAATGCCGGCGGCCCGAAGCCTCCCCATCAACTCGACGTCGGACTTGTCCGCCGGGCTGTACTCGAGGCCCGTCACATCGCCTTGGCCCTCGGCGTAAGGCGTCTCGCCGGTCACGTAGATGGCGGCGTCCGGTAGTTCGCCGCTGTACGCGCATCCCTGACAGAGGACGGCCCGGCCGCCAGCCGCCTCGACGGTCCGTTCGATGCCGGTCCAGATGGAGGTGGCGCCCGGGAAGTCGTCGTTCGTGTTCTCCGTCCCCTGCCAGGTCAGCGTCCAGCCGCCGCTCTGCCGGCCGATGTCGTCGGCCGCCGGACCCGCGACCAGGACCAGGGATCGAGGGGAGAGAGGCAGAAGGCCGTCGTCGTTCTTCAGCAGGACGAGAGACTCGCGCACCGCCTGCCGGGCCACCTCGCGATGCTCGGGAGCGCCCAGCAGTTCGAAGCGTCCGCCGAGCGCTCGCTCCGACGGCCGGCCGCTGTCGAGCAGGCCGGCTCGGGCCTTCACCCGCAGGATGCGCCGCACCGCGTCGTCGAGCCTCTCCTCGGGAATCTCGCCGGAACGCACCTGGCGGAGCGTGTTCCTGTGGAGCGCCCTCCAGTCTTCCGGGACCATGAACAGATCGAGGCCGGCTCGAAGCGTGTCGGCACAGCTCTCGTTCGTGCAGTTCGGCAACTGACCGTGACCGTTCCAGTCGCCGACGACGAGCCCGTCGAATGCCATCCGGCCCTTGAGCACGTCCGTCAGCAGCTCGTTGTGGCCGTGCATTTTGCGGCCGTGCCAACTGCTGAACGAGGCCATCACCGCCTGCGCGCCGGCATCGAGGGCGGCGACGTAGGGAGCGCCGTGGATGTCGCGGAGCTCCTCTTCGCTGGCCCGCGTGTCTCCCTGATCGTGGCCCTCGAAGGTGCCGCCGTCGCCCAGGAAGTGCTTCGCCGTGGCGATCACCCGCTCTTCGCCCAGGAAGTCCGGGCTGCCGACCGCGCCCTGGAGGCCCTCGACCAGGGCGCGCGCGTACTCGACGACGATCTCGGGGTCTTCCGAGTAGCTCTCGTAGGTGCGGCCCCAGCGATCGTCCCGGGCCACGGCGACGGTCGGCCCGAAGTTCCAGTCCAGGCCGGTGGCGAGCACCTCGCGGGCCGTGATCTCGCCGATGCGGCGGATCAGGTCCGGGTTGCGGGCCGCGCCGAGCCCGATGTTGTGGGGGAAGATCGTGGCGCCGATCACGTTGTTGTGGCCGTGCACCGCGTCCACGCCCCAGATTACCGGAATGCCGACGCCGCCGTCCGAGGTGTCGGTCGAGGCTTCGTGGAACGCGTCGGCCAGCGCCAGCCAGCTCTCCGGCGAGGCGTGCTTGTTCTCGTCGGGAAACGAGCCGCCGCCGTTCAGCACCGAGCCCAGGTCGTACCGCCGCATGTCACGCGGCGTGACCGAGCGGATTTCCGCCTGGATGACCTGGCCGACCTTCTCGCGGAGGGTCATCCGCTCGATCAGAGCGGTCACCCGCGCCTCGAGTTCCGGGTCGACGGGTAGCGGCGAACTCAGCTCAGGCCAGGCGTCGGCCCGAACCTCGGGAGCCGGAGCCTGCTGCCCGGAACCCGGAACGGCGCTGGCGATCGCAAGCCCAAGGCAGACAAACACGGAGCCGACCGACCGAACTGGCACCCGAAGAGGCGTGGCCTGCCCGAGCGCTACAGATCGCCGGCGACTGAGTCTTTGGTTTCGTCTGCCGGGCATCCAAGGCTCCCAAAGCGGAGGCGATAGCGGACACGGCCTGCTGCAAAGGCGAGTCCAGAAGGGACGTGATCGCCGAAGCGCGGCTGCGCTCAGATCTCCAACTCCCCGGGCACTCCGCCTCCTACTTGTCGCCGGATTCCAACGTCCGGGCCAGTCCTCCCGCCCGGACCGGGTCCAATTGCCGGAGGATCCCCAGGTACTCCTTGGCCTCGTCAGACCTGCCTGCCCCAGACAAGACCTTCACTGCGTGAGCCAGATGATCCTCGTCGGGCGTTTCGCTGTCCCTCACGCACGTCAGTGCCGCTTGGCAGCTCTTCTCCAACATCTCCAATGCCTCATACATCAACGAAATGTTGTACCAGTAGGACCTCTCCTCTGGCTCGAACTCTAGAGCCTTCTCTAGGGACGCAAGTCCTTCGCCGAACTCCATCGCGCCATACTGAAGCATGGAAATCTGATTGTATAAGTAGGCGCGCCGGTCTGCCTCGACATCCCGCCTGTCCGCGAGATACCGATCCACCTTCTCTTTGACGAACTCTAGACCGTCCTTCTCGGTGTCCATCGTCACATGGAACTGAACGAAACCCGATATGGCGGCGCAGAACTCGTCCACATCCAGGCCCGTGGCGTCCTCGTTCGCCAGGAGCCTAGTCAGTGTCTCGGCACCGGCGGCAACTCCGTTGATCGCGAGGACGACGGCCGCTTGCAGGGTTCTCGGGTGTCGCGTGGATTCCAGCTGCGGAAGCAATGCTTGCATATCGGCGAGGTTTCCAGAGCGCATGGCTCTGTCGAATCTGCTCAACGGATTCTGGAAGATGTCCTCCGGCTTGCGTTCCGAAGCAGATCTGATCGGCTGTTGGGCCCATTCTCCCGCCAGCAGGCGTCTCTCGAGCCGGTTCACCGCCTCGGCAATTGTGGCAAGGCTGGCACCGGAAGACGTCGAGAACCCAGTTTCCTGAAGCCCCTCAATCGTCCGTTGGAGTTCGAGCACAGTGTCTCGCGTCTGTCGTTCGTTTCCGAACTGGTACTTGATTGTCCGAATTCCGGCGACGTCGAAAGGCAGCTTCTGGGACGCCTCAATCAACTGAATACAGGGACGCCCAGTCTCGTGCCGACGACCGCACTCATAGAATACATTGGGGTTGTGGCCGGTCAAGTCGACGATACATAGCTCGGATTCTCGGACGTGTGCGAGAACGTCGTCAGTTATGTTCCCAGTTCCTGCGATCCTGTCAGCTCTGACGATGCGAAAGCCGAACCTCTCGACAGCCGGCGCGACCAGCAGGTCGAAGAAGTCGTCTGCTGCAGCCCGGATGTCACTGTCTGGCTCGCCGATGGGAGAGATCACGAAGCAGGTGCGATCGGTTGGCATCTTGAAGGGTTCCCGCTAACTGTGGTCTCAGCAGGTGCGTGGCACTCACCGAGATCTGCGTGTGGTCGTTGGATTGAGGGTCCATGGATGGCTTCGTGCACCGCCGAGTGTTCGCCGTCTCGGCAGGGGAGCCCACGAAGTACGAGCCCGAAGACTGTTGTGACGTCCTGTTTCTTGCGCTCGTGAAGTCTAGCAGTCGGCGTCGTCTAGGAGTTGGTTCAGTTGGTCCGCTACTTGACCTCGAGCGGCTCGGCACTGGTCGCCCCACTCCGGGTAGTTCGTGTTGCACGTTACGGTAGAGAGTTCGGCCGAAAGGGCTTGCAACTGGGAGCAGTTGCCGGCAGCACTTGCGAGTTGCCCTCCGACTCTGCCGATCGTTACGAAGTCCGCTGCAGGATAGGGAAGAGGCGGTGGATTCACATTGCCCGGGCCTCCGATGGAACTCGCACTAGCGATACCGGTCGGCCCTTTCTGCGGGGTCGTTCGGGAACGATGTCGGACGACGGTGAGAAGCAGACCGTAGAGTTCACGGTCCGGAACTTCGCGCAACATCTGGTCGATCCGATGCCGGACACTCACCGCGTCCGCAGGATCGAGGTCCGCAACCCAGCGATCAAGAGCGGCTTCGAACTGGGCGGCGTCGCGGGCGTGCGGGAGCAGTGAAACCAAGTGCGACAGCACCCGATCGCTCTCTTCCGCGTAGGTCAGCTCGCGTAGCTCTTCGCGGGCGGTCTCTTGGGCGCCCAGCGGCAACGCAAGGCTGCAAGCGACCACGGTTAGGGCAAGGATCTTCACTGTTTATCTACCTTTCGTTGTGAGAGTTCGTTGGGGCTGACCGCTTCTCGCTAGAACAACAGCTTGAAGCCGACCTGAATCTGCCGAGGATCGCGCGCTGCCTGAGCCTCGCCGAAGTTGTTCGGCAGGGTGTAGCCAGTGATGGTCCTTCTGTCGGACGGGACATCGCTGTCATAGGTGATGCTCGTGGGGTTCATGACCGTGTTGACGCCGACGAAGTTGTCGCGGTTCGTCACGTTGAACATCTCGAACCGGAACTGCCCGGTCACGCGGTCGGTGATGCGGATGTTCTTGGTCAGCGAGAAGTCGACCTGGAAGAAATCCGCGCCCTCGCACACGCCGGGCCGTGTACCGCTCAGCGTTCCGAGTTGCCAGCCGATGAGCGTAAAGGCGTCGGGGTTGATCACCTGCAGCCCGCTGCCGCCGCAGGAAGCGCCGGTGAGCAGCGGTCGCATGTTCTCGGTGTACCCGGTACCGCCGGCTCCGTTGATCCCGGACAGACTGCCGGTCCTCACCGTCAGGGCCTGCCCCGACGAGTACTGGACGATGCCGCCGAACTGCCAGGCGCCGAAGAGCGCCCGGACGAACGCGCTCTGGTTCTCGAGGGTGGGCAGGTTGTGAAGCACGTTGGCGTTGAACACGTGATCCCGATGCAGGCCCGCGTAGCCCCAGTCGAGATCGGGGTTCTCGCGGTCCGTGACCTGGCCGGCGAATGGGCCCGCGCCCGCGTCGTTCAGCGGGTCGTTGGCCTTGAAGCTCGAGAGCGTGTACGAGGCCTGGAACTGCGAGCCGTTGCCGTACCGCTGCACGTACTGCATCTGGAGGCCGTCGTACTCGGAGGCGCCGTTCGTTTCCCAGAACAGGATGCCGCTGTCGCCGAAGACCGAGAACGGTCGCAGGGCACCGCGTGCGCCGGCGCCGCCGTCGTCCGCCGGGGCGGTGACGTACTCGAGCCGGTCCGGGATGCCGTTGCCGTTGTTGTCGCCGGAGGCCACCTGGTTGATGTCGGAGCGCCGCATGATGTGGCGCCCGCGGGTGCCGACGTAGGCGATCTCGATCGTGCTGCTGCGACCGAGACGTTGTTCCCAGGCCACGTTGAACTGCAGGTTGTACGGCGTCACGAAGCCGGGGTCGATCGCTCTCGATGGCCCTCCGACGCCGCAGCCGACGCATGGCTCCGGCACCTCGTCAAGCTTGCGGATGCCGTTCAGGCGATTGACGAAGGGCGGGTTCCCGGCGAACTCGAGCTGGATGTTCACGCGGTCGCGCTGAAAGAACTGGCCGAAACCGGTCCGGACCACGCTCCTGCCGTTGCCGAAGATGTCGTAGGCCAGGCCGAGGCGCGGCGCGAAGTTGTCCGTGTCGCTGTCCACCAGCCCGCGGCCCGGTCCGGTCGAGCCGCCCAGGAAGCCCGCGTCGCCACAGGGATCGGTTCCGGGCACCTGGATCAGGCCGTTGCAGGGGTCGTTGCCCAAGGCGGGATCGAACTGATTCGGATCGAACGCCGTGATCAGGTCGTCACTGGCGTAGGGCCACTTGTAGTTCGAGTAGCGGACGCCGTAGTCCAGGTTGAGGCGGGGGTTCACCTGCCAGGAGTCGGCGACGTAGAACTCGATGTCCTCCCAGTTCAACTCCGGCGCCGGCTGGTGCGATGCCTCCGCGTAGCCGAACGTCATGTCCTGGAGCAGGAAGTCGGCCAGGATGTTGCCGGTGTTGGCGCCCCAACCGTTGTGGCCGGTGCTCGGTCCCCAGAACTGAGGCGTCTCGGAAGCCGAACTGCCGCCGATGTACTCCTTCTTCTTGTTCTCGCTGTAGAGGGCGCCCACCTTGAGCCAGTGCTTGCCGAAGACCTGCGAGTAGTCGTCCTTGAGCACCATCAGGTCCTGCTTGTTTTCCCAGGGCGCGATGTTCCACAGCGCGCCGTAGCCGGCGGCGCCCCAGAACACCGGGTGGCTACGGTCCGCGCCGCCCGTCTTCCCGTCCCAGATCGCGGGGATCGCCGCGTTGATCTGGCTGTTCAACCCCGGGTTGGTGCCGCCCCGGTTGAGGCTGATCTCGTTGCCCGAGAGGGAGAAGGTAATCGTGTTGACGCTGTCGTCGCCGATCGCCTGGCTGAGCTGTGCCACCAGGGAGTGGCCGGGCTGGTCCCAGTTCGTGTCGACCGCGGGGTACGGATCGTCGCCCCACAGGCCGTTCGCTTCGCCGGCGTTCGGAGCGCCGTTCACCCAATTGTCACGCGTGTAGCGGAGCATCAAGCGGGTGCGGTCCGTGGCGTCGTAGTCGAGCCGCAGGTTCGCCTGGTCCCAGTCGATCGGCGTGACGACGGCTTCGACCCAGTTGTTGCAACTGCCGGCCCCGGGCGTCACGTTGGGAAGCGGGTAGAGATTCAGCATGCCCTGGCCGCCGGCGTTGATCCGGTCCGAGGGAATCACGTTGCCCGGGAAGGGCTGGCCGGTGGTCGGGTCGGTCGGGATCGCCGGGGTGCACCCGGGGATCGACGGGCCGCTGAAGTCACCCGCGCGTTCGGCCGCGGTGGGAACGAAGCCCGTGCGGGCGATGCCGCGCTCTTCCTCGTTCCACTCGCCGGAGAGGAAGAAGTGGAGCTTGTCCTGCTGGATCGGGCCGCCGAGGGTGAAGCCGTAGTCCTGGCGGTCGAGGGGCTCGGTGTCCAGTCCGGCCTGCTCCAGGAAGTAGTTCGTCTCGTTCCAGGAGTCGTCCCGCATGAACGTGTAGGCGCTGCCGCGGAACTGGTTCGTGCCGCCGCGCGTCACGATGTTGATCTGGCCGCCGGCGGCGCCGCCGAACTCGGGGCTGTAGCTGTTCCGGTGGATCTTGAACTCCTCGATCGCGTCGACCGAGGGGTAGATGAGGATCGTGCGGTTCGAGCCGACGTCGTTGTTGTTCGCGCCGTCGATCGTCCACAGGTTGCCGGTCGTGCCGCTGCCGCTGATCGACAGGTCGACGCCGGCCAGCAGGCCCTTGTTCTTCGTGTCGAAGCCCTCGGGCGAACTCACGCCCGGCTGCAGGAGGGTCAACTGGACGAAGTTGCGCCCGTTGAGCGGCAGCTCGCGGATCTGCTCGCCGGTCATCAGGCCGGAGACCTCGCCGCTCATCGTCTCGACGGGGATGGCCTCGGCTTCGACCGTGATCGTGTCCGAGACGTCGCCCAGTTCGAGCGCCGCGTTCACCTCGCGGACGTCGGCGACGTTCAGTTCGAGGCCGCTGACCACGGAGGACTTGAAGCCGTCGAGCGTGACCGTGACTTCGTAGGCGCCGACCGGCAGGTCGCCGAAGGTGTAGATGCCGGCCGCGTTCGTGAACGTGGTCCGGTTGAGACCGGTTTCGGTCCCCTCCAGGTTCACCGTGGCGCCGGGCAGGGCGTCGCCGTTCGGGTCGGTCACGGTGCCGCGGATGCTGGCCGTGAAGCGCTGCGCCGCGAGGGGCGCCGCCAGCAGCGCGAGGATCAGGATGAGGGAGAGTCTTCGAGCCATGGACATGTGTCCTCCTTGACGGGTAAACCGATTTAGCCGGTAGCCGTAGAAAACGCCCGGCTTTCCTGCCGCTGCAGACGGAAGGGTCGGGCTAAATCGTTTTAGCATGCTAGCCTGAGTCTGCACACGCCGCGTAGGGTTGTCAAGATCCTGTGAAGTGCACCCACTTTTTTGGATCCGGCCGTGAGGAAGATGAGCGCCGCCAGAGGAACCCGCCCCCCACGGGACGAGCCGAACACCGGGAAGCCGATCCGGCTCAAGGACGTTGCGGCCCATCTCGGTCTGTCGCCGACTACCGTTTCCCTGGTGATGAACCGCTCACCGGCGGCCAAGGGGATTCCGCCGGAAACGCAGGAGAGAGTCCGCGCGGCGGCGGAAGAACTCGGCTACCGCCCGAACTTCATCGCCCGGTCGCTTCGGCGTCAGCGGACGTTCGCGGTCGGCGTCCTCCTGCCGGAGATCAGCGAGGGCTACGCCGCCGGCGTCCTCGGCGGTATCGAGGACCAGCTCTTGCAGGAGGGCTACTTCTACCTGGTCGCCGGCCACCACTCGAAGCCCGACCTCTTCGACGATTACCTGCAACTCCTCACGGAGCGCTCGGTCGAAGGGTTGATCCTGGTCAACACGCCGATCGAGAGCGCTCTGGCGCTGCCGGCGGTCGTCGTGGCCGGACACCGCGAACTGGCGGGCGTCACGAACGTCGTCATCGACCACCAGTCCGCCGCGCGACAGGCATTGGCGCATCTCGCCGAACTCGGACACAGGCGAATCGCCTTCTTCAAGGGTCACGCGCACTCCGCGGACACCGAATCGCGGTGGCGGGCGATCGTAGGCGCCTCGGCTGACCTTGGTCTCGAGATCGACCCCCGGTTGACTCTCCAGCTCTCCGGAGAACCGGCCGGGGAGGAGTTCTCGCCGGAGGAGGGCTACCGGGAAGGGCACGTCTTTGGCCGGAAGCTGCTCGAGGTGGGCGCGCCGTTCACCGCGCTCTTCGCCTTCAACGACATTTCGGCGATCGGCGCGATGCGCGCGCTCAGCGAGAGCGGGCTGCGCATTCCCGACGACGTCTCGGTCGTCGGCTTCGACGACATCCTGAGCGCGGCCTTCCAGAACCCCAGCCTGACCACCGTGCGGCAGCCGCTGCACGAGATGGGACGTCGGGCGGCCGCCGAGCTGCTGCGCAAGCTGGGCGCTCCGGGCGAGGAGTCGCCCCCGGCGATCACGATCGAACCGACCCTGGTGGTCCGGGACTCGACCGGCCCGCCGCCGGGCGATGGCTGATTCGAATCGACCAGGGGCCGAGCTCGGCGGCGTCGCGGCGCGGGCGCCGCTCTACGCGGGCTTTCTGCTGACCGGCGTGGCCACGGTGCTCCTCGGTCCTCTGCTTCCCGAGCTGTCTCGCGAGTGGCGCGTCCCGGTGGACGAGCTGGCGCCGCTGTTCGTCGCCCAGTTCCTCGCGAGCGCGTTGGGGTCGCTTCTTTCCAGCTATCGGCAGGGGCTCAGCCTGGTGCTGGGCTACCTGCTGATCGGCGTCGGATTGCTGTCCCTGGCGATCGCCGTCTGGCCGCTCGCCCTGGCGGCGGTGGCCGCCACCGGTCTGGGGCTCGGCCTGGCGATTCCGGCCACGAACCTTCGCGTCGCCCATTCGCAGCCGGCGCGGCGAGGGGCGGCGCTCTCGTCGCTCAATCTGGTGTGGGGGGCCGGCGCGGTCGCCTGCCCGCTGCTGTTCGCGGTTCGTCCGCGCGGAACATCGAGCGACGCGGTGCTCGTCGTCCTGGCCGTCGCCGCGGGGCTCGTTCTGCTGCCGTTGATCCGGGCGTTCGCTGGCGCGGAGGATCGGGCGGGCCTGACGGCGGCCAGCGGTCCAGGCCGGCCGTCCGAGCCGCCGGGCGCAACGGCGGCGCTCGCGGCCATCGCGGCGATCCTGTTTCTCTACGTGGGGATCGAGAACGCCGTCGGCGGGTGGCTGGTCAGCCTCGCCGACCAGTTCCAGCCCGCGCGCACCGCGACGTCGCTGTGGATCGGATCGGGTTTCTGGGCGGCGCTGCTCGCCAGCCGGGCGATCGCGCCTCTGCTGCTGCGCCGGATTTCCGAGCCGGTGCTCTATGGCGCCGGCATCGTGCTGGCCGGCGCCGGCCTGTTCGGTCTGCTGGCCGGCCAGTCGCAGGCGGAGGTGGCGGTGGCGGCCGTCGCGGTCGGTGCCGGTCTGGCCCCCCTCTTTCCGCTGACCGTTTCGTTTCTCGCCGAACTCACCGCCTCCACCCGCTCGCGTTCCACCGGCTGGGTGTTCGCGCTGGCGGGCACCGGCGGAGCGGCTCTGCCCTGGCTGACGGCCCGGATTGCCGGCGGCGCCGACCGCCTGGCGGCCGGCTTCATCGCACCGATGGCGGGTCTGGTCCTCCTGGCCCTGCTGTTCGGCCTGCTGCGCCGCGTGGCCCAACCACAGCCTGTCTGAACGCAAAAAGTAGACTGAAATGATGAGCTTCCGGAGTTCTCCACGGGGACGCCCTGTGCTTGCGATGGTCGGGGGGGTTGCCGCCGCTGTGCCGTTGATTGCCGCTGCCCAGGCGCAGGATGCCGAGCCACCCTCGTTCAGCGAAGTCGTCGACGTTCAGCTCGTCAACGTCGAGGTCTGGGTCAGCGACAACCGCGGCCGTCCCGTCACCGGCCTGGGTCCCGACGACTTCGAAGTGCGCGAGGACGGCGAGCCGGTGACGATCGACTTCTTCAGTGAGGTCACAAATGCCGTGTCCGCCGGAAACGTCGGAGAGCCCGGCGAGCCGGCGCCCGCAGCGGAACCGGCCTCGACGGGCGGGGCGGCCGAACCCGCGCATCTCGTCCTCTACTTCGACGAACTCCATCTCGGCCCTGCCAGCCGCAAGCAGGCGATCGAGGATCTGCGCGCGTTCCTCGACGAGGAGAAGTTCCCCGCGGAACGCGTGCTCATCTTTCGGCAGGACCGCGACCTCGTGACCGAGGCCTACTTCGGCTCCAGCCGCGAGGACCTGGATGCGGCGCTCGAGCGCATCGCGGCCTCGCCGGGAATGGGTGGCCAGTCGCAGCAGGCGAAGCGGCTCGCGATACGGCGGTTGAACCAGCTCTGGCAGGACGCGAGGACGCTCGCTTCCGCGGGCAGCAGCCGCCGGAACTCGGCGCCGGCTCCCTGCGGAACGTTCGTCCGCCAGGCGCTGCCCGAGGTCGAGAACGCCGCCCACATCGGCCGCGACCGGATCGGCGCGACGCTCGATCACCTGACGACGACCGTCCGCTTCCTGGCGGCGCTGCCCGGCGTCAAGACGCTGCTCTACATCAGTGACTCCCTCGAACGGACTCCCGGCAGCGACCTGCGGGACTTCATCACTGGCCTGTGTCCCGCCGGCGACCGGTTCCGCTCCATGTCGCCGGTGGCGGAGCTGTCCACCGGTTTTCACGAGCTCACCCGCCACGCCAACGCGAACCGCGTGACGGTCTACTCGCTCCAGACCAGCGGCCTCCGCTCCACGTTCCTGAGCGCGGCGGAGCAGTCGTCGATCGACTTCCAGGGGGCGAATCCCTTCAACAGTTCGGTTCGTGAAGCCGAACGCGACGGCATGGCCGTTCTCGCCGACGAAACCGGCGGCCGCGCGATCTTCAACCGCAACCAGTTCGGGGACGAGCTCGAACAGATCGCCGGCGAGATGGCGAGTTACTACTCCGTCGCCTACCGACCGCCCCATGGCGGCGACCGCGGCGAACACCAGATCCGGGTGCGGGTGCGGGGCCGGAACGTGCAGGTGCGCCACCGCCGCGGCTATCGCGACAAGAGCTCCGACCAGCGAATGAGCGAGCAGCTCGACGGCGCGCTCTATCTCGGTCTCGTGGAGAATCCGCTCGGCGTGCGGCTGGGCGCTGGCCGCGTTCGCGCCGCCGGCGGCGGCAAGCGGCGACTGCCGCTCCACGTCATGGTGCCGGCCGCGCAAGTCGCCTTCCTGCCGTTCGAGGACAAGGAGATGGCGCGGATTAGGGTGGAGGTCGCCAGTCGCCACGCCCAGACCTCGAAGGTGGTCAGGGACGAGAAGACCTTCCTGGTGGAAGTGCCTCCGGATCGCGACACGCGCCTTCTCGACCTGGTCTTCAACATCGACATTCCGGACGGCCTGAACCTGGTCGCGGTAGGCGTTCGCGACGACGCCACGCGCGAGACCGCGTTCGTCTCGACCACCCTGGCCGTGGGCGAAGGGGCCCGGAACTGACGTTGCTCTGGGTGCGCGGGTCTGCTCTCGGCCTGGTCCTGGTTGCAGGGCTGGCTGCGGCCCAGGAAGAGCCGCCCGACGCCGCCTTGCAGCGCGCCCTCACAGAGGCCGAGAACATGCTCCGCCGCGACGAGCCGCAGGCGGCCGAGAGCTGGTACCGCGAGGCGCTGCTCGAAGGCTGGCTGCTGCTCGGCGACCTGCACCGCGCCGGCGGCGCCCCGGCCGAGGCCGAGACCGCCTACGAACGGGCCCTGGTTTCGGCCCTCGAAGCCCGCCGCCCGCTGCTCGCCCTCGCCGAACTCGCGCTCGAGCGCGGCGATCCCGAAGGCGCGGCGGACCACCTCCGGCGCCTGCTCGCGCGCAGCTCGGGAGACGGTCGGGCCGTGCGCCTGCTCGCCCGGGCCTTCAACGCGAGCGGCCAGCCGGAGATGGCGGTGCAGCAGTTGGAGCGGGCCGTCGAGGCCACGCCGGAAGACCTCGAGACCCGCTTCGCCCTCGCCAGCGGTTACCTTCGCCTGGAGCGTCCGGAAGCCGCCGAGAGACTCTTCCGGGACGTGGCCGAGGAGCGTCCGATTCCGCAGACCTGGATTCTGATCGGAAGGACCTACCGCGACTACGGCGAGTACGGGAAGGCCCGCGAGGCGCTCGAACGCGCCATCGAGGAAAAACCGCGGGTGCCGCGGGCCCGCTTCTACCTTGGGACCGTGGAGTTGCTGGACCGGGGCCGGGGCGCCGTCGAGGAGGCCATCGACCACTTCAAGGAGGAACGCCGCATCTCGCCCGAGGATCCGGTGAACCACCTCTACCTGGGAATGGTCCTCGTCGATGCCCGGCGCTTCGAGGAGGCGCTGGCCTCCCTGGAGATCGCGGTGGAGTCGACGTCGACCCGGCCCAACGCCCTGCATCATCTGGGCCGGGCCCTGCTCGGACTCGACCGGCCGGGGGAAGCGGCGACCGCGCTCGAGAGCGCCATCGCTCTGGCGGAGGGCCGCTACGGCGGCTCGTTCAACGCGAACCAGATGGAGAGCCTCCACTATCAGCTCGCTTTGGCGCTGCGCCGCACGGGCGACGAGGCGCGGGCGATGCCTCACTTCGAGGCTGCCGAGCGCTTCTCGGTGGCCCTGGCCCGGAGTTCGCGCGACCGCATGTCGAACTACCTGGACGGGCATGGCAAGGAACCGTCGGCCGGGGTTGTCGGCCTGTCCGTCTTCAGCGAGACGCCGGTCTCCGGCCTTTCTCCGGAGGTGCGGGCGCAACTCGTTCGAACGGCGCGAACGACCCTGGCCCGGGCCTCGTTCAATCTCGGTGTCATGGCGACGCAGGCCCGGCGTTTCACCCGGGCCGCGGGTCATTTCGAGCAGGCCGCCTGGGTGGATCCGGGCTTCCCGAGCGTCCAGTACTCGCTGGGCGTCGCCCGGTTCAACGCCGGGCAGTTCGACCTGGCGACGACGCCCCTGTCGAAGGCGCTGGAGGGGCAGCCCGACAATCCGGCGCTGCGGCGGATGCTCGCCTTGGCCTGGCTCAACGCCGAGGTCTACGAACGCGCGGCTGAGCTGCTGGCCACCGATCCGTCCCGCGCCGTCGACCGTTCGCTCCAGTACGCCTACGGCCTGGCCCTGGTCCGTAGCGGTCGGACCGTCGAGGCGCAGCCGATCTTCGACCGCCTGCTCGCCGAGCACGCCGACTGGCCCGAACTCAACGTGCTGCTCGGCCAGGCGGCGGCGCAGGAAGGCGACTTCGAGGCGGCGGTGGAGCACCTCGAACGCGCCATCGAACTTCGGCCCGACGTCGCCGAGGCGCAGGCCACGCTCGGCAACATCTATCTCCGCCAGGGCCGCCTCGAGGAAGCCGGCGCCGCGCTGCGAGCCGAACTGGCCACCCATTCCGCCGACCACCAGTCGCGCTACGTTCTGGCCACCGTCCTCGAACTCGACAATCAGCCCCAGGCCGCGTTGCGCGAAGTGGAACTCGTGCTCGGCGCGGAACCCGACTTCGCCGACGCCCGCTACCTCCGCGGCAAGATCCTGCTGGAGGATGGCCGCGCCGACGAGGCAGCCGCCCAGTTGCTCGCGGCGGCGGAGCTGGCGCCTGAGGACCCCAATATCCGCAATCAGCTCGGTCTGGCGTACCAGAAGCTCGGCGACCGCGAGAAAGCGAGGGAGCAATTCGAGATCTTCCAGCGACTCAAGGGAAGGTCCGACCAGTGACCTTCCGCTGGGTTCTCCTCTCGCTGCTGCTCGCGCCGACCGGTCTCGGCGCCCAGACCGGCGCCGCATCTACCGAGTCCGTCCGCGCGCTTCTCGACCAGGCCCGCTCTCTCGCCGGCCGCAACCAACCCAACGCCGCCGCCGAAGCACTCGGCCGCGCCATCACCCTGGCGCCCAACTCCGAAGACGTCCTGAACGCCTACGCCCGCTTCTCCCTCGCCCGGAGCAACCCGATCCAGGCGATCCTGGCGCTCGAGCCGCTGGCCCGAATGCAGCCCGGAGAGGCTGAGTACGCCTACCTGCTCGGCGTGGCCCGCATGCAGGTAGGCGAGATGGCGCAAGCGGCCGAGGTGCTCCAGGAGGCGGCGGCCCTGGATCCGGGTCGGGCCCTGACCCACATCGGGCTCGGGCTCGCGCTCAACCGCGTGGACCGATTCGACGAGGCACGGGAGTCACTGGCCGCGGCGCTGCGGCTGGAGCCCGACAACGTGGAGGCCCTGGCCGCCATGTCCGAGGCTGTCGAGGGGCTCGGCAATCTGGACGAAGCAACCCGGCTCGCGGACCGTGCTCTCGCGGTCAATCCCGATCACCCGACGGCGCTGGTGACGATCGGAACGGCTCGCGTCAAGGAGGGTCGTTTCGAGGAGGCCCGGGACGCGCTCACCCGAGCGGTTGCCGTCGAAACCCAGTCGATCAAGGGGCACTACCAGCTCAGCCTCGCCCTGGCCCGCCTCGGCGACCGCGCGGGGGCGGAGCGACACCTGGCGCTTTCCCGGGAGGCCCAGGCCGCGATCGAACAGCACATCGAACGCCTGCGCGCCCAGCCGCCGCTTGGCTCGAGGGCCGAGCCTTGAACGGAGCCGCGGCAGCGATGGCCGTGCTCTTCGTCTGGCCTGTGTCGGCGCTCGCCCAGAACGCGGAGGACACGCCTCTCTTCCGCGACATCACCGAGTCCACCGGCATCACCTTCCGCCACAACTCGGCGCCCGAGAAGAAGTACATCGTCGAGTCGATGAGCGGCGGCGTCGGTCTCTTCGACTTCGACCGCGACGGCCTGCTCGACATCTACTTCGTCAACTCCCTCACCGTCGAGACCGCGAACGACCCGGAGTCCTCGCACAGCGCGCTCTACCGCAACCTCGGCGACGGCACGTTTAGCGACGTCGCTGCCGAGTCCGGGGTCGCCCATCCGGGCTGGGGAATGGGCCTGTGCATCGCCGACGTCGACGGCGACGGCTGGCAGGACCTCTACGTGACCGGCATCGGCCGGAACCGGCTCTACCGCAACTCGGGCGAGGGCACGTTCACCGAGGTGGCGTCGGAGCTTGGCGTCGCGGCCTCGGGCTGGTCGGCGGGCTGCGGCTTCGCCGACTACGACCGCGACGGCGATCTCGACCTGTTCGTGAGCCGCTACGTCGAGTTCGATCTCGACAGCCTGCCGGAGTTCGGCAGCGGCAAGACCTGCGAGTACCGCGGCGTCGCCGTCCAGTGCGGACCGCGCGGCCTGCCGGGCACTTCCGACCTCCTGTTCCGCCAGGAAGAGGACGGCGCCTTCACCGAGGTCGGCGAGGAGGCGGGGGTTCGCGACCCGGACGGCTACTTCGGCCTCGGCATCGCCTGGGTCGACGTCGACGACGATGGCTGGCTCGACCTCTACGTCGCCAACGACTCGACGCCCAACTACCTCTACATGAACCGCAAGGACGGCACCTTCGAGGAGTCGGGCTTCTTCATGGGCGTCGCGGTGAGTGAGGACGGCGGCGAGCAGGGAGGCATGGGCGTCGCGGTCGGCGACTACGACGGCAGCGGCCGGCTGAGCCTGTTCGTCAGCAACTTCGCCGAGGAGTACAACGCGCTCTACCGCAACGAGGGCGACTACTCGAGCGACGCCTCCTTCCGGTCGAGGACGGGTGCGTCGAGCCTGCCCTACGTCGGCTGGGGAACCGCGTTTCTCGACTACGACAACGACGGCTGGGAGGACCTGGTCGTGGTGAACGGCCACGTCTATCCCCAGCTCGACGGCGCCCGGCTCGGTGCCTCGGCCGGCTACCGCCAGCGCAAGCTGCTCTATCGCAACCTGGGCGACGGCACGTTCGAGGAAGTGGCCGAGCGAGGCGGTCCGGCCTTCCTCGAACAGCGAGTCAGCCGCGGCCTGGCGATGGGCGATCTCGACAACGACGGCCGGGTGGACCTCGTGATCAACGACCTGGACGGCTCGCCGACGGTGCTGCGCAACGAGGCCGACGGCGGCCGCTGGCTGCAGGTCAGGTTGGAGGGCGCCGGCAGGAACACGGACGCGATCGGCTCGGTGATTCAGGTCAAGGCGGGCGGCCGCAGCCAGATCCGCAACATCCGCAGCGGCACCAGCTACCTTTCTCAGGACGACTTCCGCCAGCACTTCGGTCTCGGCGATGCCGCCACGGTCGACTCGGTCGTCGTGACCTGGCCGGACGGCTCGACCACGGAGCGAGAGAACGTCGCCGCCGACCAGTTGCTGCTGGTGGAGCAGGCAGCCGGGCAGGAGTAGGTCGCCACACACTGGGTGCGCCGGCGTCCCCAGCATGGACCTTCCTACTGGGCGGCGCCCTGCTTCATCCAGCGTTTTCCCGAGCTGTGCGGCGCGCTCCTGGCCCCGCGGTTGAACCTCTCCGCCGCATGCGGATAGTCCGGTCCGACCACGCCGCCGGCGCACTCGCCGGCCGGCGGGATCACCCAGTCGCAGCCGGGCGTGTTCTCCGGGCCGTGGGCCCAGCATTGCTTCAGCGCCTCGAGGTCCGCGGCCAGTGAGCCCGGATCGTGTGGTGGCATGTGCTCGTTCGGATCCCAGAAGTCGCCGGTGAACTCCTCCAGCGTCTCCATGGGGATCCGGTGGCAGCCGAGGCAGCCGGTGCCCTCGATGTGGATCGTCCGCATGTCCCACGTAGGCGCGCCCACGACGTAGTAAGGCGGGTTCGGTCCGGGCAGGACCGGGACGACCGGCTGGCGCGGGTTCTCGGGAAGCCGCGCGGACTTGATCCACGGGTTGTGGATGAACGGGTCCGCCTGGTGGCAGCGGACGCACTGGATGTCTCCGGCGGGCATGTAGGCGTCGTCGAAGTCCGGGTCGTCGGGGCCGGGCAGCACGCCGAGCAGCCGGTTGTTCTCGCCGACGTAGGTCCAGGGGCTGTTGTCGCCCGACTCGAAGAAGCACGTGGCGCCGGTCTCACGGTTGTAGCCGATCATCTGCACCGAATCGCCGATGTCGACGTTGAAGACGTCGTCCCGCCCGTCGTGACGACAGAAGCCCACCCAGACGACCTCCGGACGCGGCGAGCCGTCGGCGTTCCTGCCCTCGTGGCGCTGGAGGCTCGAGCCCGGCATGCAGTCGCCGATCTGCAGACTGCCGTCGTCACAGGCGTGGAGACCAGGGTCCTCGAAGATCTCCTCGCCGTCCTGCCGAATGCGGATGCGCGCTCCCTGGCCGCAGTCGACGATGGGCGCCACGCCCAGGTGGGGCTCGCACATCGCGGCGTAGGCGCGGGCACTCTTCGGCATGGGCGGGTTCGCGCCCGCGGGCACGCACCGCTGCGGGGATTGCCCGTGCACTAGAGCTGGACTCAGCGCAACGGCGAGCACGAGCGCCACACACTGGGTGCGCGGGTCTTCTGACCCGCTGCCGCCAGAGGCGGCCAGGAAGACGCGCCGGCCGGCAGGCCGGCGTCCGCTTTGGCGCGCGACCATGCTGCTCCCCTGACCCTACATCTCCAGCGCGACTTCCTTCTTCGCGTTCGACTCCAGCGACTGGACCTTGCGCTTCAGGTACTTGTTGAGCTGCTGGTCGTAGCGGCTCGTGGCGCCGGCGTGACGGGCTCGCACGTAAGGCTCCCAGCGCGCTTCGCCGGCCGCCTCGACCTGGTCGCCCATCACGGTGACCCGCTGGATGATCCGCTCCTCGTCGAAGTCGTTCAGCACGAAGTGCTGGGTGCAGCGGTTGTCCCACATGGCGAGCGTGCCCTGCTGCCAGCGATACCGAACGGTGAAGCGCGTGTTCGTCGCCCAGCGGGTCAGGTAGCCGAGCAGGTGGTCGCTTTCCTCATGGCTCAGTTCGACGATGCGGCGGGTGAAGTGCTCGTTGACGAACAGCGACTTCCTGCCGGTCTCCGGGTGAACGCGGACGACGGGGTGGATCGTCATTCTCTCCGGCTTGCCGTGCGGTGTCGCGTCGTGGAGCGCGGTGAGGCCCTCGCAGAGTTCCTGCAGCGGCGGCGAGAGTTCCTCGTAGGCCCTGTACATGTTGGCCCACATCGTGTCGCCGCCGACCTCCGGGCACTTGACCATGTTCAGGATCGCCATCACGGAAGGACTCTCCTGGAAGCTGATGTCGCTGTGCCACTCGTCCGCGACGCCACCGCGGGTCGCCACCAGCTCGAAGACCTCGGGATGGTCGAGAAAGGGGTTGTTCAGGTGCGGGTGCCCTTCCAGCTCGCCGAAGTGGCGGCCGAAGGCGACGTGCTGCGCCACGTCGAGATGCTGATCGGGAAAGAACAGCACCTGGTGGTCCAGCAGCAGGCCGCGGATCGTTGCGGCCTCGTCCGGGCCGGCGTCCGCCAGCGGCAGATCGTGGACCTCGGCACCCAGGGACCCGGAGAGGCGTACGACTCGATGACTCATGGGATTTCTCCTGCGGTTGAGGATCGAGGCTATCTCTAGAATCCGGGTCATGCGTACCCAGTTCGGCCTTGTCGCCGCCGCCCTCGCCGCTGTCGCCCTGTCCGGCGCGTCGCTCGCGGCGCAGGTTGAACGTCCACGCGTGGAGGCCGACGGTACCGTTCACGTCCCGGCCTTCGACCTGCCGGAGACCTCCTACCTCAGCGAGGAGTCGCGGGCGGCGATGAAGTACTTCCGCGAGGTCTACGGACCGGAGTTCGGCACCTTCTCCGAGGGTTGCGCGAGCCTGAACGACGTCGCCGACGACCCGGAGGCGATTCGGGCCGCGCGCCAGTGCGTCGCCGACGGCTACTACAAGACGGCCATCTACCGGGACACCGTCGCCAAGCACCCGGTGAAGATCAGCGCGGAGACGATCGCCGGCATCTACACCGAGGTGTTCGTCCCCGAGGCGGGCGTCGCCGAGGAGAAGGAAGACCGGCTGCTGATCAGCATCCACGGCGGCGGCTTCCGCGTCGGCGCCCGCTACTTCAGCCAGACGGAGGCGATGCAGGTCGCCGACATGGGCGGCTACAAGGTGATCAGCCCCGACTACCGGATGGCGCCGGAGGCCACCCATCCGGCGGGCGTCGAGGACGTCATCGCCGTCTACAAGGCGATGCTCGAGGGCTACGAGGCGGCGAAGATCGGCATCTACGGCTGCTCGGCCGGCGCCATGCTCACGGCGCAGACGGTCGCCTACATCCTGGAGAACGACCTGCCGCTGCCGGGCGCGATCGGTCTCTTCTGCGCCGGGATACCGACGACCGACGGCGACACCCCGGGCGTGTTCAAGATGGGCCGCAGCGAGAGCGCCTTCCTCGTCTCGGCGATCAACGGCTTCCCGCGCCCGGTCGAACCGGCCGAGCCGCCCCAGCCGAGCGGCTACTTCCGCGGTGTGAAAGCCGGCGACCCCGTCGTCGCTCCCGGCGACCACGACGACCTGCTCGCCCGCTTCCCGCCGGCGCTACTGATCAGCGGCACCCGCGACTTCGCGCTGGGCGGCGTCCTGGCCAGCCACAACAAGCTGGTCAGCCTCGGCGTCGAGGCCGATCTGCACGTCTGGGAAGGCCTCGGACACGCGACCTTCGCGTTCAACCCGCGCCTGCCCGAGTCGGACGAAGTGCATAACGTGATCGTGCGCTTCTTCGACCGGCACCTGTCCCGGTAAGACCTTGCGCCGCGCACGCCCATGTACTCGAGGCGATGGGTGCTGGGGGCTACGCTCACTCGCTCTTGACAAACTGGAACGCGGAATCTAGCGTTCGGCCGCTTTCAACGAACACAAGGTTCAACTGGCGGGATTCCCGGGAACCTGGGATGTCCCGCAACACATGGAGATCGTCGATGAAGAAGAGCGTCTTGGTTCAGGTTGTGGCGGTGGGCATCGTGCTCGTCGTGGGGGTTCTGGGTGCGTCGCCCGCCGAAGCCCAGGATCGCGACCCGTGCAACTTCTACCCGGACTCGACCTTCGGGGGCAGTAGCTGCGCCGGGCACGGACGTGGCTGCATGGAGTGCAACTTCGAGATCGACGACGAGTGGATCACGATCATCTTCTACTCGCCTACCCCCGGCGGACCATCGGTGCCGCCGCGTCTTGGCCCGGAGCTGGCAGCCGCGGTAGACCCGCAGGAGTCGGACGATTGGACGGTGCCGACCTACCAGTCCGTACAGGCGTTGCGTTCATGCGCGCAAGACGGGCGAATCTTCGATGCCCTGGCCCAGAGAGTCCAGGAGGCTGCCGTTCCGTCCTCGCCCGTTCGTGCTCGGACGAGGAGATACCTGGACCCGGTACCCGCGCCTTGAGGAGATGATCGACTGGTGGCGTACCGGTCACTTGGGCCGGTATGCGACTTTCAGTCTCGTCCTCGGCCTGCAGCTCTGCGTCTCCGCAGAGCTTCGCGCCCAAAGTGACCTTGCAGGCCCGGCGATCCATGGCCTGCGCGCCGTTGAGTTGCCGGGGCCTGTGGCGCGGGCAACCGACGTGCGCTGGTTCGGCGAGGGTGTGCTCCTGCTCGGGGTCGTAGAGGGTGGGGTCTTCTCCTGGCGCATCGGCGAGGACGAAGCCCGGCGCGAAGTCAGGCTGTTCGGGACCAAGTACCGTGTGCCCGGTCGCCCTGACTACGGCCGCTTGGGGGGCACGGGTTCGGACGGTTTTGCCTTCGGCAACAGCTTGTTCGGCGTCTACATCCACGAGCCAACAGGAATCCGACTTCTCAAGGATGTTGAGTTGGTTGGCGATATCGACCGTAAGGCCAGTTTGACCGCAACGGTAGGCCTGAGCAGAACGGAGGACCGAAGCTGGGAGAATCATGTGGCCTGGCTCTTTGACGGGCCGGGGGTGCGTCCGCTCTTGCCGACTCGAGATGAGGGTTTGGCTATGGCTCTTTGCTACCAGGCGGAATTGTCGGTGATCCGCTTCCTCTCAGAAGATCGCTTGCTGGTCGTGCCCGGTGCCGAACGGGGGGTCTTCGTCTATGACCGGGACGGCTCCCTCATGGACAGTCTGACTTCCGAGTCGTTCTTCGCCGATTCGGGCTGCGAGATCGGGGAGGAACAGTCGCTTCTGATGGCGGGCGCACCCTATAGAACGGCTTGGCTGAACCGGCGGCGGGTGATCGATGAGGTTGTCGCCGACGGTGTAGGCAACGTCTACTTCTTCGTTCGCAGCTTCTCTGCCGACCAGCCGCCTTCCTCCCTTTCGTCGACCACCCCGCTACCGGCGCCTGGGAGTGCCGGCCTAGGGAGCGTCGAGAGCGTCGCTGACCAGATCAAGCGGGCGAAAGATGGTCAGTCCGCCCCCATTCTGGTACGTACGGAGCAGGATCTGGAGGAACTGGTGACCGCGCTTCGCGATGCCGGCGAACCGCTCGAGGAAGCGGTCGAGAAGCGGATCGAGCAGATGAGATCTCTGATTGCCGCGAGGGAACCGGCCCCCGACATCTCGGGGGAGGCATCCGACTATCCTCCGAGGGGCCGGGTCTGCTGGGATTTGGTCCATGCTCATTCTGACGACTTCAGCGACGTGACCCGACTCCCGTGCGCGATCATGTCGAACCTCGGTGACGCCCGCCTCCGGGCAGACCTTCGTGGCGAACGGGCGGTCGTCCTGCTCAAGAGCGATGCGCTCAGTCCGAGGTATGGGCGGCCGTCAGAGATCTTCACGACTCACCTGCTGGCGCCCTCGGACTGACGCGATGCGGGTTCTGGCCGCGGTGGTTGGCGCCATTGTGTTGCCCGGGGCTGCGCTCGGCCAGGGCACTGCGACGATGCAGTTCGTGTGTCTGGACGTGGACCGCCGGGCCGTCTCTTCGGAACCTCTGATCGTGGCGTCGCCACAAGAGACTTGGTCGGTCCTGGAAGGGCTCGCGGATGGAGAGGCCTTGACACACTGCTGGTCGTGGGGCCGGGCTTGTCCGGTGAGTCGGATTCTACCCGGGGAGGACCCGACCAGCCGGTGCGAAACGGACCGCCGCTTGCAGTTTCGGGTCCGAGTTCCCCAGGCGATCGGCGCACCTTCGGATTCGCCCGCTCGCGTGGAAGTCACGGCGGCCCCAGTCGACATGTGGCGGGAAGTGCCTTTCAGCTTGTTGCCGTTCGTGGGTGCAGATCCGCTGACTTCGTTCTCTGTGCCTCGGAATCCCGGATCATGGCGAGTGCAGGCCCGCATGGACGGGAGAGCCTCGGTGTGGCGGGACGTGCTTCCCGAGGAGGGGCTGGTGGAGTTGGTCCTGCAGCCCTCGATTCGTCTCGACGTGCAAGTCACCGCTGAGCATGCGCCGTTGACCAGTGCGCGTCTTTCCCTGGTGCGTCCAGCCAAAGGCCCCAGGCGTCCTGAGGAGCTTCTCGTCTTCGATCATGTGGGTGACTCTGGCCGGGTCGGCCTCACGCTGCCCGAACAGGAGCGCTCTCTGATCGTGGTTGCGGGAAAGGGCAGAAGCGCCACAGTGTTTCGAAGACCAGGCGACGTGCCGCCGAGAGTGGAACTTCACCCGGGACTAAGCGTTAGCGGTCGTGCGCTGAACGATGCCGGGGGGGCGTTGGGTGGTGCCCGTGTCGTTGGTTTCTCCCGGATCCCGGGTGGTGGGCGACTGATGCAACGCCACGACGGGGAATCTACGCCCGATGGCCGGTTCCACCTGTCCGGGTTCTCGGAGGGCGTCGCATCGGTCCGAGCGGACCACGGTGAGCTCTCGTTCTCACGGATGTTGGACCTCGAGGCCTCGTTGGATTTGGGGCAGGTCGTGCTGATGAAAGCCGAGCACGTTTGGGTCCGCGTCGTCGACAGCGGGAGACTGTCGCCGATTGCCGAGGCGCGTGTTCGGGCCGGCAGCTCAGAATGGCAGGTCGACGAGGAGGGTTTGGCCCGCCTGTCGCTCGTTGAACGCCGGGAGGTCGTTGCGCAAGCCAAGGGCTACCATCTCGAACGCTTGGAGTTGCCCGAGGGCGCAGGCGCGACCTTCCAGCAGCCCTTTGTGATCCCGCTTGCGGCCGCGTTGCAAGTTGAAGGCAGGTTCCTGGCAGCGGACGGGCGCACGCCCGCGGCGGCGGGTCGGGTTACGGCCCTCCGGAGGCACAAAGGGGTGACGAGCAGTAACTTCGCAGCGATCGAGGCGGACGGCCGTTTCTCCATTCAACTGAGTCCGGGTTCCTGGACCCTTGAACTCTCGGCTGGCAACGCGGGGTTGCTACGGCTCGACGTGACGGGATTGGCAGGGGAGACGCGGGACTTGGGTGACCTCATTGCTCCTGCCTCGGCCTGGGTGTCCGGCTACGTCGTGAGTCCAGAGTACGAACCCGTGTTCGGCGCCGAAGTGTCGCATATGCCAGCGGCTGCCTTCGGTCCGCTGATGGCTTGGGCCTTGGGCGAATTCGATACCGTCGAGACGACCGCCGAAGGGTACTTCGAGTTGTTTGGGCTGGCGCCGGGCGCTTCGACTCTTCGCGTGGAAGCGGAGGGTTTCGCGCCTCTGCAGTTCGGGGTTGAGGCCGAGGGGCTGGAATGGCTCGACGCGGGGACGATCGAGTTGTCACGAGGCCGCCGTGTGACCGTGCAGTCGGACGTGGAAGCTGGCCAGGTCGTGCTCGACACAGGAGGTTTGGGCCATCCGAGGGACCGGATGACGGCTGCCTTGGTCGATCGCAGGGCCGTAGTCGACCGTGTGCCCCTGGGGTCCTTTCGCCTCACGGTCGTCGATGACGGCGTTCCGGTGTGCGAGCGGGCCGAGGAGAGTGAGACGGGCGACGTGAACGTGCGCTGCGACCGGAGCACGATGATCGTGTCCGGCCGGGTCGCGATCGGAGGTCTTCCTGGAGATGGCGTGCTGGTGTGGCAGCAGAAGCGACACGACGAGCTTCCGGAGGGTGTGATCAGAACGGTCGGCCGGGGCCTGCCCACGACCCAAGCCGTCACAAGTCGCCCGCAGGAGAGGCGGGCGCTGCTGGATGCGGAGGGAAGGTACCGGATGAGAGATGTGCTTCCCGGCGCTTGGGAGGTGATCTGGATGTCATTCGAGGGTGTGCGGCAGGAGGTTCGCGGGGTGGCCGTGCCGAATGCTCCTGGCGAGGAGTTCGTCCACAACTTCGACTACAGCGGGGCAGTGATTGAGGGCGCGGTGATGGACGCTGAAGGCGGTCTGGCCGCTGAAGCCACGGTCGATGTGTTCCCAGGCCGTCGAGCGGTCGTGGCGGACGCCAGCGGTAGATTCCAGGTGCTGGGTCTCTCGCCCGGTGCCTACCAACTGCGGGCGCGGTTGCGTCATCAACGGTCCTCTCTCCTGAACGTTGAGTTGCGGGACTACGCTGACCGCGAGGCGGTGGAACTCCTCCTGGTGGATGAACCGCCGAACGAGGAACTGGAGATTCGCATCGTCGGCGGTGACCGCGGCTTCTGCTTCGTGGAGATGGAGTCGGGTGCGTCTCAGATGATCCGAATCGACGCGGGGAGGGCCAGACAGAAGCCCTTGCCGCCGTTGGCGGAACGAGTCCGAATCGCGTGCCAGACTGACGGGCGGTATGTTCTCACCGGCTGGCAGGATCTTCGGGCCGCGCTGGATCGAGGGGTCGATCTCGACGCCCGCGAATCGGACTCCGCCATCATGCTCGTTGGCGAAGCGCCGGTGGCGGGAGTGGAAGTCACGGGCCCCGGAGGCTGGGATCTTGGCGCGTTGCGCATCTGGTTCGGCGGCGCGAGAACGTTCCGGGCGGGAGAATCGATCACGAACCTCCCCGAAGGGACCTACTCCGTGCGCTGGAACGAACAGACGGCTTTGGTGCGAACGGAGCGTCGACGGGTTACGGAAGTCGAGATAGGCGACTGATCGCAGGGCGGTTATGCGAGTTCCATTGCCGGTCGAGCGTAAGACGGCTTTGGCTGCGGATCGCTGGCCATAGCGGATTGACGGAGGTTCCCGGTCAGATCACGGATCAGGGGCTCGCTCGTGCAACCGATTCAGGCTTCGGCCTCTAGAGTTATCGCGGGAAGACCGCCGCTCCGACCTGCACGTCTGGGAAGGCCTCGGGCACGCGATCTTCGCGTTCAACCCGCGCCTGCCGGAGTCGGACGAGGTGCACGACGTGATCGTGCGCTTCTTCGACCGGCACCTGTCCCGGTAGAGCACCGCGGCGTCATCGAGCAGGCCTCAGCCGGGGCGCTCCGGGGAACGACCGAGGCCGTAGAATCAAGGGCTCACGGAGCTTGGAGGGAGAGAGCATGAACACAACGTTGACCGCAGTCATCGAACGTGAAGATGACCTCTACGTCGCCCGCTGCCCGGAGTTCGACGTAGTCAGCCAGGGGGCCACCGGACGCGAAGCGCGAGAGAATCTGCGGGCGGCGTTGGAGCTCTTCCTCAAGCAGGCGTCTCCCGAAGAGCAGGAGCGGCGGTGGTGCCCGTGATGGCCCCGGCCTGGGCGGAGTCCAGGCCGGCCTGTTGGAGGCTGCGCGCGGCGGTCAGGGTGTCGGACGGCGCACAGTCGCGCCCTCGACTACTACCCCCGCGTTCGCGTGCAGGCGGACCCCGTCGCCCAGGAACTCCATGTACTTGAACGCGTTGCCGGCGCGCACGACAACGCCGTGCGCGAAGGGCAGCACGGCGTCCGCGTCGCTGAACCGGGTGGTCTTCAGAGCCGCGTAGCGCCCCGTTCCGTCGTTGAGCCACGCCATCACGTGCGCGCCCACTCCGTACCACTGCGGCGCGATGTCCACCGAGCCGTCGCCGTTGAAGTCGAAGAAGCGGTGCCCCACGTGCCAGCTCTCGGTCGCTGACCAGGCGCTTGGACCGAGCCGGTGGAGCGTCTCGTTCAAGAAGGTTCGGTTGCCCGCGTTCACCAGCACCTGCACACCGCGCACCCACGAGCCGAATCGGTAGCCGCCGAGCAGGATGTCCGGTCGGCCGTCCCCGCTGAAGTCGTGCACGGAAGCGGACACCACCTGGCCGCGCCCCAGGGCGGTGAAGAAACCCGGAGTCGGCAGGACCGTTGCGTTCGCGTCCCGGTACGTCTTGACGTCCTCCGTCGCAGTGTCGCGCACCCGGATCTCGTAGCCAAGGTCCGTCGTCGAGGCGCCGTACACCCAGTGATGGCCGTTGACCGCTCGCTCTCCGGCGATCGAGGGTGCTGGGCGGCACCGAGCCCGACCACGGCGATCAAGGCGAAGGCGGCGCCTAACAGCCCAAGCGACCTGGGTGTTCAGAAGAGCCGAGTCACCTTGGATCAAACCCTACAACGAGCACGACGACGACGCCAGGAGGCGCCCGGCCGCCGGTCCGGGTACGCAGCCCGGGCTGCCAGCGGGCCGCCCGATCTTGGAATGCGGGCCTTCAGCCGACCTTCTTCAACACCCGCGCGTGGGTGAGGTCGGTAGCCGTCACGGGGCGGAGCCTCGATGCCGGCACGGTCGCCACCGCTGCGGTGTTGCCGTCCAGGGCCAGAAACTCCACCTCAAAGGCCTCGCCATCACGGTGAACGTGCACGATCGTGCCGACGTCTCCGCCCTTCAGGCGGTCATCCCGAAGGTCCCCCGTGAGTACGATCCTGTCATGTTCTGCGAGCATTTCGTCTCCTCAGCGGATAGGCGGTGACGAGGCGTGGAACCTCCAGTTCCCTGTCAATGACCCAGACGGTCCGCACTCGGGGTTCGCGGCCACTCGGAGTCTCGATGGGGCCGTCCACGCTGTACCTCGTTCCGTAGTGCGATCTTGACACGTCGGTTGCCTCGCCGACGTTTCCGTGATCGCGCAGCGCCCGTGCGAACCTCTTCCAAAGGTGTGAGCGAAATCCGAACGTCGAAAAGAAGGCCGCCTTGCTCTAGCCCTCAGGGTGGCTCGCGGAGAGCAGGTACTCGACCACTTTCGATTCATCGACGATCGCCTGGTCAGCGTTCGGCAGCTTCAAGGTTCAGGCGCGAGGGCTAGGTCACTGAGCGCCCCGATGCTCCGGCGCCGGATCACCGGATCGTCCTCGTGCCACGCTCCGGCACGAACCCGATATCGGATCCCAGGACACGGTAGGAGGCCAGCGGAAACACGCCTAGAGGGGCTGCACCTGCCTGTCCCTCCCACGATGAAGGAGCTTACCGAGGGTTCGTTCAGGACGCCAAAGCCTGCGGAGCTTGTCCCGGAGCGCTGAGCGGCCCGGAAGCAGCCACTACGGAGTGTGCAACCGGCGCCTCTGGCCCATCAGTCTTGGCGGTGTATCACGGCACCCTCGACGACGACTCCAGCATCCGCTGCCAGATACGTGCCGTCACCATAGAACCCCAGGTACTTGAAGACGCCGCCGGCTTGGACCTTCGGACCGTACGCGAAGTTGCCCAGCGCGTCGAACACCTCCTCGGCGTTGCCGAAGTCGCTGAGCTTGAGAGCCGCATAGCGTCCTGTTCCGTCGTTGAGCCAGGCCAGCACGTTCTCGCCATGGTCGAGCAGAAGATGCGGCACGATGTCGATCGTGCCATCGCCGTTGAGGTCGAAGAAGCGATGCTCCACGTGCCAGGTTTCCCCGACCGCCCAGGCGCTGGCGCCAGCCATCAGTCCTGGCGCCGTATCGCGGCACCCTCAACCACGACACCCGCGTGCGCCACCAGATGGGTGCCGTCGTTGTGGAACCACAGGTACTTGAAGCTCCCAGCGGCATGGACGGTCACGCCGGACGCAAAGTGCCGCAACGTGTGCCGCATCGTCTCCGTGTTGTCGAAGTCGGTGCTCTTGAGGACCGCGTACCGCCCCGTACCGTCGTTCAGCCACGCGAGAACGTTCTCGCCATCGTCGACGTCGAACACTTGCGGGACGATGTCGACCGTTCCGTCGCCATTGAAGTCGAAGAACCGGTGCCCGAGATGCCAGCTTTCCACCGACTCCGACCAGGCGCTTGAGCCAAGGCGGCGCCGCGTCTCGTCGACGAACACTCGCCCACCCTCGTTCACGAGCAGTTGCGCACCGCGCCGCGGTGGGCGGCCCAGCGCCCCGGACCCGTCGTCGTAGCCACCAAGCAGGATGTCGGTCCGACCGTCCCCGTTGAAGTCGTGCAGCGCCGTGGAGATCACCGCGCCGTCACCGTAGGCAGCAATGAACCCCGGCATCGCCAACACCGTCACATCCTCGTCCCGGTACTCCCCTGCCGCTGAACCCCAGTACACGAAGGACTCGTCGCTCGAGAGAAAACTGCTGGCGCCTGCAAGAAGATCCAGGTGACCGTCGTTGTCCAGGTCTGCCAGTTGGACCGCCCAGGGCCACCGCTCCCACTCGGCTTCCATCCTGTCAGGCAGCCCGCTTGTGTCGGCGACGAAGCTGGCCTCGCCATCGTTCATCAGGAAGTACGGCCCAGGAATCCAGTCGCCCCCGTGATTCGCCACCAGGATGTCCACGTCGCCGTCGCCGTCGATGTCGCCGACTGCGGCGTTGTGCGTGAATCCGGTCGGGTCAGTCGGAAGCCGGTCGGTGGCGTCAAGGTAGCCGGTCGCTGTCCACAGCAGGAGTTGGTTGTGCCAGCCGGGGAATGGCTCCCTGTCGTAGCCGTGGTCGGCGATGAAGAAATCGTTCCGCCCGTCGCCGTCGAAGTCCGCCATCAGGATCTCTCGGTGAGCTATGCCCCTCGGTCGGTCTCCGGCTGCCACCTCGAACGTGAAATCACCGTTGTTGATCAGGATGACACCGGACGCCGGACTGAGGATGTTGTCCGACGGTGCGAGCAGCACGTCGTCGTCGCCGTCTCCGTCGAAGTCGGCCGCGAACGGAAGGAGGTAGACGTCGTTGATGGCCACGTTGGCCCCCCAAACACTCCTCTCGATGGCTAGCGACCCGGGCGAAACGAGTTCCGGCAGCGGCCTCGCATCGCAACTGTCGGGGAACGCCTCGCTCTCCGTGATGGCGGCAGCCGGCGGACCGGGTTCCTTCTCGTAGGTCCATGTCGCGCCGGTCGCCGTGTCGGTCACCGTGATGTCGAGCCCGAGGTCCGTGGCGGCCGCCGAGTACACCCAGTAGTGGCCGTTGATCGCGCAGCCGTCCAACACCTTGATCAGCATCTCCCAGTTGTTCGGATCAAAGAAGTAGAAGAGGCCCGAGTTGTTCGTGCCGCCGGGAACCGTGCTCGCGGATCCCTCGGCTCCGCTTGCCGTGGACCAGTCGACGCTTACCGCGAAGCGGCTGTCCGCCAGGCACAGCGACGTGCCGTCGGTCACGCAGCCGGACACCGACTCGTCGATCAGCGGAACAGGGATCAGCTCTTTGCCCGGTGAGCCCCTGAAGCCCCAATCGGGGAAAGCGACCGAGGACGACACGCCTGCTTCGCAGACTGCCTGGAACGCCTCGGCGTCCGTGATCGCGGGGGCTGGCCGGCCGGGCTCGTTCCGATACGTCTTGAGGTCACCAGTCGCGGTGTCGCTCACCCGGATCTCGTAGCCGAGGTCTGTCGTCGAGGCGCCGTACACCCAGTGGTGGCCGTTGACGGCGCAGCCGTCGAGAACCTTGATCAGGACTTCCCAGTTGTCGGCATCGAAGAACCGGAACAGGCCGGAGTCCCTCGTCGCTTTCGGAACGACCTGTGCGGCGCCCCTGTTGCCATCGCTGGTCCACCAGTCCGCCTGCAGCTCGTAGCGACCGTCGTGGAGGCAGAGGGTCTCGGCGTCCGGCTCGCAGGTGCCGCCCACCGCGCCCGCATCGTTCGCGAAACTCGCCAACTTCACGCTCTCCGATGGCCGAGCCTGCTGGGCGACCCCCAGGCCAACCAAGGCCATCAGGGTGAACGCAGAGCCCAACAACTGAAGCGCCTTACGCGCGGAAAGCGCCGAGTCACCCTCGCCGTAATCCTGCTCGTTGTAAGGCGCTGGACCTTCTGCGCGCCTCTGCCGGGAAAACACTAAGTTCTTGCGCCAGCGACCACCAGACGGCCCTAGTGCGCCGCCTCTCCACACCGCCAAGAGTCTGTCTGCCGCCTGCCACACCCAACACCACTTCCGCTACCGGCTCCTGGCCTTTCCTTTGTAGCCGGCCATTCATCCGGGAGCTGGGGTGCGGAACTTCGCCAGTTCCCTGTGGGCTTGCGCTGGACCGGCGAACTTCTGTATCTCGCTAACAAAGGCTCTCTTCTCGGACACTATCAGTGGGCGTTGACACGGGTTGTGGTCCGCTTCTTTATAGTTCAGTCCTGAGATTAACTGTTCCACTTTCTTGATGTGGCTGATCGCCGCGGGAGAGAGCCCCTGATACGCATCTTCCTTCCAAGTGCCGTAATCGGAACTCTTGTCGTTCTCGAAGAACCACCTTCCTCGATCTATCAGTTCGGAGAGCTTCGTCCGGATGACGTTCCTTTGGGAAAAGAAATCCGGCACTCTGGCTGGGTCGAGTTCGCACATGATCGTAGCGACAGACATCACGGCAACCACTTCATTGGCCCACTCTATCACTCGAGCGCGGTAGGCTTGCTGAATCTCGAACTCGCGGAGCGACAGATTCCTCCGGGCCTTGACTTCGGCCCTTCCGGCGAACAAGATCGAGCAAACCATGGATAGAAACGCCACTACAGCCGCCAGCCAGGCCGCGGCTGCGCCGTTTTGGAGCGTGACTGCTCCCTCTGGAACGCTGGCCTTCGCGACCGTCAGCACCATTGCCATGTCATTCATGAAGCTGTGCTCGGGTCATCGCCGGAGGTGCCTGTACTTCAAGCGACCGTAACACCATACCGCCACGTACCGGCCCCAGGCCCTCCACTTTGGCATGTGGTCGGCGATGCACACTCGCCGGTACTCCCGAGCACCGAGAGACCAGTTGTGGAAACCCCGGACGTAGATTCGGTTTGCCATTGCCTGACACCAGATATCGTGTAGAGCGGAGGCTCGCATGCCGGTCCAGGTGTCCTTTGCAGGCCCAGAACTTCCGTCCCATGCATATCCCGGCTTGAGGGTGACGCCAGTCCTGGTGACGCTCGCAGCACACCCGAGGTTAATGCTCTCCTGCTTCAGCAAGGCCCCGGCCGCACGCGGCTTGCTAGCCCATTCGTGATCATGCTGCTTCACCAGCCGGTACTTCCAGTAGCCAGGCTGTTTCACGAACGACAGTCCTTGGACGTCGTCGTACTCGCCGAAGTCAATGTGCGTCTGGCGGAAGTACTCCATGATGGCGATCGTGACGACGACGGCGAGCGCATGGATCCCAATCGCGATGGCGACAAGAGTCACAGTTCCGCTCTGATTGTCGTCGCCAGCTGCTCGGTACGACTGAGCACGGCCTGCTGGCGGTACGCGGCGCGGGTGCAGTCTGCCGGGATGACGCTAGGGGCGAGAGGCGTGGAAACGTCGGGTGGATGGAACATCAGCAGCGCCCTGATGCAGATTCTAAGGGCACGGCACCTCGTCCCCGTCAGAGTAACAAGTGTACGAAAGTACGCCGCCGATGTCCGAGGTCCAGCGGCCGTGCGCCTTACCGCCGACGTAGGGTCCGTGGAAGAACACATGACCCTCGTCGTCCTTACTGATCCAGTAGCCGTGCCTCTTGTCGTCCACGTACGAGCCTTCATCGACGTAGCCTTCGAAAGAGGCGCTTTGGTCGACCCAGTGGCCGTGCCTCTGGCCGTCCCGCATTTCACCGATGTGGGAGGAGGTTCGCGGCTTGCCGCCGCTGTCCGTGAAGCTCCATGCCAGCTCACCTGTGCCGCTGGGCCGACCGCCTGTGCAACCGCCGCTCCAGGTGATCGTCTCTTCCGTTTGGGGAAACGGATTCCAAACGTAGCAGCCCGGGTGGTTCTCTATCTCTATCCAACAAGATTTCCGGAAGGACACATCCGCACACGTCTCGTCCGGCTGGAACTGGGCGCCGCCGCGAGCGGGGTCCAAGGGATCAGGGATTGCCTGTCGCACAGGCGCTTCGCTTCCGCCGCCGGCCTCAGGCGGTGAGTCCTCGAACGTGTAGTTGATGTCCCAGCGCCCGAGCACCGGATCGTCGTCGTGCCACGCCAGCACGAACCTGATCTCGCGCCGCTCCTCGCCCGGCTGCACGCTCCCCACCTCGTGGATCGTCATCAGGGGACCGGTCCATTTGACTTGTTGAGGCCCGTAGCTGGATTCCGGCCCGTCCCAGTGGTCGCAGGGCGGCCAGTCCGACTTCACGTTGAGATGGGCGTTCAGGTAGTCGAGCACCCTGCCGGAGTAGTTGGCGACCACGAGCTCCACTCGCCACACGTCCAGGGGCTGCCCGTCGTTCGGCTTCAGCCGTTCGTACTCCGCCGTTGAATGACGTTCCTCCCGAATGCGGCAGGTCGCCGCGCCGGGCTCGATGGGACGCGCCGTCGCCGACATCTGGACGCCGTCCTTGTTGTAGAGCGTCTCGGCGCCGACAGGGCCGATCGCCAGAGACAGCAGCAACGCCAGTGGGAACAAGTGCTTCACGGCTCAGGTGAGGTTCGATCGTGGGGAACCGGCCAGCAAGTGGCTCTGAACGAGAACAAGCCTACTATTCCAAAGCGTCCCCGACGAAGTCGCCCCCCATATGGGAGGGTTCGGCCAGCGTAAGACATCTAGCGGAACAAGCAACGATCCTTGTACCCTCGATGCATGCACGGAATCCTCGTTTCCTGGATCGGCACCGCGGTGATCCACTGGGACGGCGACGCCGTCTCGATCGGCGCCCAGGGGCCGGACTTGGCGGTCATCCCGGCCATCGCGCTGCGTCAGGTCGAGGTGCTCCGCGACGGCGCCTCGGCGCAGTACGGTTCCGACGCCATCGCCGGGACGCCGCGAACCTGATCGCTACCGGCGACTGATAGTGTCATGCACAGGAGGAAGTCCCATGGCGGCAAACCACCTCGTGCAAGCTCGCATCAACCCGGCCGTGAAGGAGGAAGCGGCAGCCGTCCTGGCCGCCATGGGTCTGACCGTCTCCGACGCGGTACGCCTCCTGTTGACCAAGGTCGTCAACGAGAAGGCGCTGCCGTTCGCGCCGTTGGTGCCTAACCCCGCCACCATCGAGGCCATGAAGGAAGCCCGTCGAGGCGGACTTCCCCGGTTCGCCAGCGTCGAGGAGCTGCTCGACGATCTGCATGCGGACGATTGAGCGGATCTCCCAGTTCAAGCGCGAATCTCGCGGCCGGCATCGGAAGTCACTCGATGCCGTCCTGGTACCGGTCCTGAAGGCCCTGGCCGGCGACCGCTCACTCGAGCCACGGCACCACGACCATGCGTTGAGCGGCAACTGGAGCGGCCAGAGGGACCGCCACGTCAAGCCGGACCTGGTGCTGATCTACCAGAAGCCCGATCCCGGGACGCTCCGGCTCGTGCGCCTCGGATCCCATTCAGAACTCGGTTTGCGATGCGTGATCCGGCGTGGGTTAGTGGCTGGGGGAGGCGGCGCACACCGCTTCGGACTCGGCTACTTCGGCGGGGCTCTGCGCCCTAAGACAACTTGCGAAGACAACAATGATCTTTGTACTCTCAACTAATGCACAGAGTCCTCGTCTCCTGGATCGGCACCGCGGATCTCCGCGCTCCCAACGAGCATGCCGAGGTCGGCACGGGGCCGGTCGCCCAAGCGCTTTCAGCACGGCGATTCGATGAGGCCTGCCTGCTCACGAACCAGGAGCCGGACGCCGCGAGCCGCTACCGGTCCTGGCTGAGGGCGCGATCACGCGACGTGCGGATTCGGATGGTCCATGAGAATCTGACCAGCCCGACCGACTTCGGCGAGATCTACGCCGCCGCGGTCCGCGCGTGCGAGGGAGCGATCGACAACGCGGCCGAAACCTCTCTCACCTTCCACCTGAGCCCCGGCACGCCGGCCATGGCGGCGATCTGGCTCATCCTCGCCAACACGCGCTTTCCTGCCGCACTCATCGAGTCCTCCCGCGAGCACGGCGTCCGCGACGTGTCCGTCCCGTTCGACATCAGCGCCGACTTCCTTCCCGACCTTCTGCGGCAGTCGGACCGGGAACTGGAACGGCTGGCGGCCGGACTTCCGCCGGAGGCGCCGGAGTTCGAGGAGATCATCCACCGGAGCCCGGCGATGAAGCGCGTCGTCCTGCGTGCGCGACGCGTCGCTCCGCGCTCCGTACCGGTCCTGATCGAGGGAGAGACCGGCACCGGCAAGGAACTGCTGGCGAGAGCGATCCACCGCGCAAGCCCCCGCGGTGACCGGCCCTTCGTGGCGGTCAACTGCGGCGCCCTGCCGCCCGAACTCGTCGAGTCCGAGCTCTTCGGCCACGAGAAGGGCGCCTTCACCGGCGCCTCGGCGCGCCGCAGAGGTCACTTCGTCAGCGCGGATGGCGGAACCCTCTTCCTCGACGAGATCGGTGAACTGCCCTTGCCGGCCCAGGTGAAGCTCCTGCGCGCGCTCCAGGAAGGCGAGGTCCTGCCGGTGGGAAGTTCGCGTCCGCTGAAGGTCGATGTCCGGCCGGTGGCCGCGACCAACCGTTCGTTGCCGTCCGAGGTGGCGGCCGGCCGCTTCCGAGAGGACCTCTTCTACCGTCTGGCCGTGGCGGTACTGCGCCTGCCCCCGCTGCGCGAGCGCCCGGGCGACTTGGCGCTCCTTCTCGACCGGTTCCTGGAACAGGTGAACCGCGAAGGGGCGGAACAGCCGGGATTCGTGAACAAGAAACTGTCTGTCGGCGCAAGAAAAGTGGTGCTCTCCCACGCTTGGCCCGGCAACGTGCGTGAACTCCAGAACACCCTCCGCCGCGCCGCCATCTGGTCCTCCGACGAGACCCTGACCGCTGAGGACATGCGGGAGGCTCTGATTCCTCTGGCCGCCGGCGACCGGCGCGAGACGGTACTGAACCGTCCGCTGGAAGAAGGCCTGGATCTCAGGGAACTCCTGGCAGATGTGGCCCGCCACTACCTTGAGCGAGCCCTGGAGCAGACAGGAGGAAACAAGACCGAGGCGGCCCGGCTCGTGGGCCTTCCCAGCTACCAGACCTTCACCAACTGGATGAAGCGTTATGGTCTGACGCAGTGATGGCAGGGGGCTTGCACCACCGCCGGCTCCCGGCCCGCCCGCACGCCCGGCATGCCGCCCCTCCCCGAACCGACGATGAAGAAGGAACTCCAGGACCGACTCGACCTCCTGACGAGCCTCGTTCGTGGCGGGGCCGGCGAGAACGATCTTCTTGAACCCATCGACGCTGTCGAGCAGATCGCCCTGCTGATCAGCCTGAAGCTGCTCGATGAGGAGGAGGAAGACCGGTTGCGGATAGGCGCGGAGCGCGGGGGGGCAGCCCTGGTGGAGGAGGGTCTCTTCCCCCACCAGACGCAGCGCTACCGCTGGAGCCGATGGCGCTCGCTGGAGGCAGAGGACCGGCTCGCGTTCGTGCGGGACGACGTGCTCCCCTACATGGCGTCGCTCGGGGGGATGGATCGCCAGACCGCTGCGTTCTTCCGCGGCACCACGCTCCGGATCGAGGATCCGGAGACCTTCCGGCGGATCGTCGACGAGGTCGACGCGATCACCCTGAACCAGTCTAGGACTGATGATGGAGGAGAGGCGCTCGAGTACGTACTGACGAACCTCCAGGACACAGGGTCCTCACCCATCGGCGAGTTCCGCACTCCTCGACGCCTCCGTAAGTTGATGGTCAAAATGCTCGACCCTGCCGCTGGCGAGACGATCCACGATCCGGCTTGCGGAACGGGAGGATTTCTGGTCGACGCAGCGGAGCACGTTCGGGGTAAGACCGGAGGGGCTGGAGAGGACCTGCCCGAACCAGCCGGAAGAGGCAGGTTCCTGCATGGCACGGAACTCAATCGAACGGTCGCCCGGATCGCTACGGCGAACTTGGCGCTTCACGGACTGCGAGGGGCGCGGCTCGACAACGGGGACGCACTCGACGATCTCGGCGAGCCGCTCTTTGCGGGGCGACGCAACGAGTACGACGTTGTGCTCTCGAACCCGCCGATGGGCAATCGCTATCGCAGGGAAAGAGTGCGCGGCGACCTGCCGGTCTCGTCCGCCAGAATCGGCATGCTGTTTCCGCTGCTTCTGGCGGAGTCTCTGGCCCCGGGCGGGCGCTGTGCAATGGTGGTCCCCGACCTCATGTTGCAGGGCCGCTCACGAACGCACGGCGAACTGCGCCAGTGGCTCCTCCGGCGGTTCCAGATCCTGGCCGTCGTGTCCCTCCCGCCTTCCACCTTTCGGCCATACAGCAGCCTCAGGGCGTCCGTCGTCCTCTTCCGACGTCCGGCCCTCAGTCAGCGGCAGGCAGCGGCGGCCACCCGCTGCGTCTGGTTTCACGAGCTTGGCAGCGATGCTCTTGCAAGCAGCCGAGGCTGCCGTGCCGACCAGGTGACGGCGGACTCAAGCGGCGTTGCCCCCCTGCTCACTCAATGGGAGGCCTACCGAGCGTCCGGCTTCCGTGAGCCGGTAGGTAACGAGGCCCTTGCCGTGTTGCCCCGGAGCAGCGAAGAACCGCGTTCTTGGTGGGCGCCGTTCGAGATGATCGCCGAGAACGGCTGCGTTCTCGCCGCTTCTCGCTACAGGCCCGTCGTCCCGGAGCCGCTTCCCGACGAAGACCCGGCCGAGCTGATCCGCGACGCGATCGAGATCGAGAGGAAGCTGGTCGCCGGTCTCGAGCAGGTGCTGCGCGCGGTGGAGGCGTGACCATGCCCGAGTCACATCGCGCAACGGTGGACGGCGTCCGACCTCCGATGGAGGGCGACCAAGCGAAACGGCTACGAGATCAGATCGACGGCCTGCTCGAACTTCGCGCCGAGGCCGACCGCATGACGGGCCGTGCTCTTGACGCGTTTTTCGTACGCTGTCTCGGCGACCCGTTCGCGAACCCGATGGGCTGGGCAGAAGGTGCCTTGGGCACTGTCTGCGACGTCCGCCTAGGCGGGCCGGCCCAACGAGTCTCGCCGGAGCATCGTGGTGGCGGCATTCCATGGGTAACCCCGAGGGACTTGGCCCGCGACGGCGCATGGGTGGTGACCAGAACCGCGCGCTCGCTCGAGGACGAGAGCGCGAAGCACCTCGGCAACGGGCTTCTCCCGGCGGGATCCGTGCTGCTGAGCGCCGCGGGTAGGATCGGACTCATCGCGATTGCCGGGACACACGTAGTTGCAGGACCGGGTGTCCTAGGTTTCGTGTGCGGCGACGCGATCGACTCCTGGTACCTCTTCGCCTGGTTCAGGCTCCGTCGCTCGTGGCTGCGGTCTCTCGGTCAGGGGCCGCTTCGGAGTCTCCTCGTCGCGGACGTGAAGGACGTTCGGCTTCCCATCCCTCCGATGGAACGTCAGAGCGACTTTCGCGAGGCGGCGCGGCGACTGCAGGAAGCCCGGCGCCGAGCGGGCGTCGTGGGCGATCACCTGACCGACCTTGCTCGGTGGTTCCCGGAGCCCAGGGGAGCCGCTTCCCGTGAGGCCGGAGCGCCCGTGCTCAATGAGGAGGCGTCGGCGCGATCGGCGGCCCTCTGCGGGGACACGCCATGAGTCGTCTGGACGTTCTCCGTATCGGCAACTTCAAGGCCTTCGGTCGTACGCAGCGCGTGCCGTTGCGGCCCATCACGCTGCTGTTTGGCGCGAACAGCTCCGGCAAGTCCAGCGTGATCCACTCCCTCGCGCTGGCGCAGCACGCCGCCGAGACGGGTGATGTCGACGTCCATCGGACCAGCGTCGGCGGCGACTCCATCGACTTGGGAGGGTATCGGAGTTACGTCCACCGGAGGTACTGGTGGAACCATCAGGTCGAACTCGCTTTCGAATGGTCGGATGGTACAGCGGCCAGAAGGTTGGGGCTCCCCGAAGCAAGCCGTGTCGGCATTGAGTTGAGCATCTCGGCAGATGGGGCTGACAGTGTGGCAGGTGCGCTCGTGTCCCGTTACGCCCTGCTGGTAGACGGAGCGCCGCTGCTCACGATGAGCGCTCGAAGCGGCGGCGTCTTGGTACTTGATCTGCTCGACGCAGACCACTCGGCGTTCAAGGGTGTCTTCAGCCAACGCCCCCCTTTGGTGCCGGCCTCGATAGCGCGCACTGGCCAGCTCCTGCCGGCAGCCGAGGCCGTCGTAGGGGCCGGGGCTGAACCGGGTCGCAAGCTGTTTCCTCGCTTCAGGCGGGCGTCGGGACACCAGCGCCCGGCTGGAGCTCTCGAATCCGGGCGCGAGAATCGCCTTAGGCAGCTACTCGACGGCGCCGCGGCGCCGGTCGAAGAAGCTCTCGGCAGTTTCCGCTATCTGGGCCCCCTTCGCTCATACCCGCCTCGGCAGTTGAACTCGTCTTCCGGAGCCGTCGATCCCAACTGGCTTGCCGGAGGAGGCCATGCGTGGGACGTGGTTCGGACGAACGATGGCGTCAGGGGACGGGTAAACGAGTGGCTGGGAGACACCGGCCGTCTGAAGACGCCGTACGAGCTCCAGGTTCAGGAGCTGCTTCCCGCCGGAGATCTGGAGTTCGAACTGGGATTGAGACTTGGCGAGACGCTGGACCAAGCTGCGCTGAAACTGCTTGAGGAAGTGGAGCGCAGTGAGTCCCAGGCCGCCCGGTCCGAGTTGGCCTCGACGCCGTTCTCCGACCAAGGCGAGTCTCTAGCCAGGGTGCTGGAACTGATTCGCCAAGGTACGGATAAACGGTCAGCTGCCGACAACGAGGTTCTCGACGGCGAGATTGCAAACGTCGTTGGCGACATCATCGAGTCTGACACTGTCGCCGAGGGCTGGATCCGGGACGCGGTCGCCGGGAGGCGCGGCGAAGCACGTTCTGAACTCTCATTGATCGACAAGCGATCCGTTACACCGGTGAGCCATCGCGATGTCGGCATCGGCGTAAGCCAGTTGCTACCCGTGCTGGTCGCGGCGTTTGCCTCCAGTGACAAGTGGATCGCTATCGAGCAGCCGGAAATCCACCTGCATCCCGCACTGCAGGCGGAGCTTGGCGACGTCTTCCTGGAGTCTGCGCTGGGTGAGGCCGGCAACCGCTTTCTGATCGAGACGCACAGCGAGCACCTGATGCTGAGGATTCTGCGTCGTATCCGCGAGACCTCCGACGGCGAGGAAGTCGGCTTCCCGGTCAAGCCGGAGGACGTTGCGGTGCTCTATGTGGAGCCGGGTTCCGAGGGTGCGGAAGTCGTCCACATTCCCATCACACCCGACGGCGACTTCGCGCATCCTTGGCCGGACGGGTTCTTCGACGAACGCGAAGAGGAACTGTTCTGAGGATGATCCGGGAGTTTGCGTTGGAGCCTCACCTGGTCGGCACATGGAACGAGGATCAGGCGCGCTACTACCGGAGCCAGTTCTCGATGGACGGTGGCCGCGTCGTGTCCCGCTGGCCGGCCCAGTGGCGCAACGACGTACTGAACGCCTTCAATGAGTCGGAGTACTCAGGAAGTACGCGACGCAAGAAGCAGTTGAGCCTGTTTCTGCGCAAGCTCAAGGGCCGAACGATTGGTCGCCCAGGGGGCGAGCCGAACCCGGACAAGGCCGCCGGATGGCTCGCCGGCGCCCTGCGAGAACACGAACGCTGTCCCTTTGACGCGATCCTCGCCGGCTCGAACCCTGGAGGACATTCGGACATTCTGCTCCACGACGACCTTGACGAACACCCACTCTGGCAAGTGCCCCGGGGCCTTCTCGTCGACCGGCGGGCCGAAGCCATGGCTGACGCCGTCGCTTCGACGCTCCGTCTCAGCAAACGGATCGTCCTCGTCGATCCCTACTTCCGGCCGAAACGACGTGAGAACCTGCAGGTTTTCGAGAGCTTCTGCGAGCGCATGTTCCGGAACCGACCCGGTCCTCCGCCGGAGCAGCTCATCATCCTCACTGAGTTTTCCTGCAAGAGGGGCAGGGACGCGTACTTTGACGACGCATGCAGGTCGGAACTTCCGGGCCGCGCCCCGGAGGGGCTGCGTGTCGTCGTCAAGCGGCTCCAACGGAGAGAAGGCCGGGACCAGATGCACAACCGCTATGTGCTGACCGACCTCTGCGGCATCCAGTTCGGGACCGGCCTCGACACGGGCAGCTCCGGTGCAACCGACGACGTTACCCTGCTCTCGGAACAGCAGTACCTGCATCGGTGGGAGCAGTACGCGCAGGACCCTCCAAGTGACTTCGACATCGTTGGAGCGCCTGTTGAACTTGTGGGAAACCGGAAGATCGCGGGAGGCCCGCGCTGAACGGTCCAGGCGGCCCCACCGGCGTAGTGAACGTCCGTCTCAAACAGGCTCAGAGGCACACTGCCTCCAGGGCCAAGGCGGAGGTGCGTGGCCTCAGGCGGGCCACTTCAACCAGCCGGACCTGCGGTGGAACGGAGACCGGCACCGGCTCCGCACGGCGTCAGACGCATACGGCGGAGCCGAGAACCGTAGGCTGGCAACAAGGGAGGAAACGCAATGTCAGAGGAGAAACCGAGTTGGGCAGCTCAGACGTGGTCCGCCGTCGTGGTCTATCTGGGCATTGGCTTCATTGCTGCCAGTGCCATCGGCATCTGGCAGATCGCCAAGGATGGCGACTACAGCTTGGCGGAAGCCACTCCCATCACTACAGTGCTCGCCGACATCGCCGTCGCGGCGACCGCGATTGGCGTTTGGCTTGAGTACGTTCGCAAGCGTCGGAAGGCGCGGCTCCGACTCCCCCGACTCGACTCGATCGAGGTTGATGCGGTCAACGATCGCGTAGCGCTAAATCGACTTGAGGGAAGAGTCGACACGCTTGAGAAGCTCGCGAGCTGATCGCTCCGTCGGCGGCCGGGTGCCTAGCGGCTCAAGGTTGGGCATCCATCCGCGCTCAGTTGTACCAGTAGATGTGCTCGTCTTCCGGAGCGTCCGGGTCGAGCAGCGTCTTGTCGATGTTGACCGGGCTTCGGGTGGCCCAGGGCCAGATCGGCGGCGCCTGCTCCTCGTTGTGCTCGGCGAGGAGCTTCTTCAGGGCCGCGACCCGCTCCGGCTCGGAGTCGGCGAGGTTGTGCTGCTCGGTGGGGTCCTTCTTCATGTTGAAGAGCCATACTCCCCCGGGGGGTTCGCTGATCTGGAGTTTCCAGCCGTCGGCGAGGACGACCTGATAGTCGCCGGTGCGCCAGAAGAGACGGTCGTGCGGCGCGCCTTCGACCTCACCCAGGACGTGCGGCACCAGGTCGACGCCGTCGATTGTCCGGTCGCCGGGCAGATCGACTCCGGCCGCGGCTGCCGCGGTCGCGAAGATGTCGAAGCCGTGCACCGGGTCTTCGTAGACCTGGCCTGCGCTGAGGCGAGCAGGCCACTTCAGGAGGAACGGCACGTGGATGCCGCCCTCGAAGAAGCTGATCTTCCAGCCGCGGAACGGCTCGTTGACGCGCGGCAGACCGATGTAGGCCGGCGCCCCGTTGTCGGAGGTGAAGAAGACGAGCGTATTCTCTTCGAGGCCGTTCTCGCGCAGCGCCTCGAGCACCCGGCCGACGCTGCGGTCGAGTGAGCGCACCATCGCGGCGTAGACCCGCAGGCGATGCTCCTCGATGTGGGACAGCGCCTCGTAGTCGGCGCGCAGCGCCTGGAGCGGCGTGTGCACCGCCCAGTGCGCCAGGTAGAGAAGGAAGGGCCGGTCCTTGTTGGCCTCGATGACCTGGACCGCCTGGTCGGTGTAGTAGTCGGTCAGGTACCCGCCGGGTTCGAAGGCGGGAGTGTCGTTGAAAGACGCCTCGTAGCGCATGAAGCGCCACAGGAAACGGTCGATCCCATCGAACTCCTGCTTCGAGTTGACGACGTTCGGGTCGTCCTCGGGCAGGTACAGGCCGCTCCTCATGAGCAGGCTCTCGTCGAAGCCCTGCTCGTGGGCCCGCATGCCGTCGCCCACACCGAGGTGCCACTTGCCGATGTGCACGGTGTGGTAGCCGGCCGGCTTGAGCAGTTCGGCGAGCGTGATCTCGGACGGCGGCACACCCTTCTCGTCGATGGGAAGCGAAGCCCCTTCCGTGTTGCCGCTCGTCTGCCGGAGTCTGCCTTCCGTGCTCGAGAGCCGGGGCACCATCGTGGCGAACCCCGGCGGCGTCGGCGTGAACTCGAAACCGAAGCGGGTGCCGTAGCGACCGGTCATCAGGGCGGCTCGTGACGGCGCGCAGGTGCCGTTCGCCGAGTAGCCGTTGGCGAAGTGGACGCCGTCACGTGCCAGCGAGTCGATGTGCGGGGTCGGCACCGTGCCGCCCGCGACGCCGCCGCCGAGCCAGCTCAGGTCGTTCCAGCCCAGGTCGTCGGCGAGGATGACGACGATGTTGGGCGGTCTCTCGCCGGCGGGCCGTCCTTGGGGATCGGTGCCGGACTGCCAGTCGATGGTCTGGGTCGGACCGATCTCGGCGGGCTGAAACTGTGCAGCCGTGCCCACGGTTCCGGCCGCGAAGGCCACCGCGAGTCCGAGGGCGACCAGGCCGCGTCGTGCGCCGCATCGATTCATCATTCTCGTCCTTTCGAGTGGTTGGGGCGATAGCCTACGAGATCAACGCGATGGGTCCCGTTCTCTTCATCTGCCTTCTGTTTGCCGTCACGACTGCAACACATGTGCAGCCAGCGGCTGCACAGAACAACTCCTCCAGGATCGCCTTCGTATCCAATCAGGACGGCAACCCGGAGATCTACGTCATGAACGAAGGTGGCTCCGACCTGACGCGGCTGACCAACAATCCGGGCTTCGATGGTGCCCCGACGTGGTCGCCCGACGGCACCCGGATCGCATTCGCATCATCTCGCAACGACAACGCCGACATCTACATCATGAACGCCGACGGCTCCAACGTCGTCCGTCTCACCAGCCACGCGGCCAACGACGGCGGCCCCTCCTGGTCGCCCGACGGCTCGATGATCGCCTTCGATTCGAATCGCAGCGGCAGCTCTCAGGTGTGGCGTACGAACGTCGACGCCGGAAACTGGGGATACAACCTCACGCAGCTCACCGAAGACCATCCTCTGGGGCGCGTAAACAACTTCGTCGCCTGGTCGCCCGACGGTTTGTGGATCGCCTTCGAAGCCGACGGTGACCGGGACGACCCGGAGATCTATCTGGCCAACGCCGTCGATGGCACCAACCAGCAGCGATTGACGTTCACTCGTGCTCTTGACGAGGTCCCCAGTTGGACACCCGACGGCAGGCAGATCGTCTACTCCACCGATCGCGACGGGGCACCGCAGAACGGCAACTATGAGATCTACATCATGAACGTCGATGGCTCCGACAAGCGCCGTCTGACCACCGCCCCAGGTGCCGACTCCAACCCTTCGGTGTCGGCCGACGGCACCCGGATCGCCTTCGATTCTTCGCGCGGCGGAGGGAGGGAGATCTATGTCATGAACCTGGATGGCTCCAATCCGATGCGACTGACGGGCACAGGATCCAACAGCAACCCCGCCTGGTCACCGTTCTAGGCGGGCTCAGGGCTAGAGTAAGACGGATGCCGCTTCCGGCATCCGAATCAGAGAGAGGGAGCGTTCGACCCATGAAGAGAGGCCGACTTGCCTTGCTCGCCCTTGTCACGATGTTCCTGGCCGTTCCGGCGTTTGCCCAGGACGGCGACGAGAACGAGAACGAGAGAGTGAAGGGCGCGCACGAGAACCAGTTGCCGGAGGCTCGGCAGGACGATCTCGGCATCACGGTTCCCGTGCCGACGAGCCACCCGGGCCGCCGCTACCCGGCGGAACACGAGTTCCCGACCGGTCCGGCCATCGGCGAGCGACTGCCCGAATTCGAGCTGCCGAACCAGGACGGCGAGCTGATCGACTTCCACGCGGACCGGGGCGACTCGAAGGCGGTCGTCGTCTTCTACCGTTCCGCCGTCTGGTGACCGTACTGCCGCACGCAGCTGGTCGAGCTGCAAGACAACCTGGAACTCTTCGACGCCGAGGACATCAAGGTCTACGGCATCAGCTACGACACGCAGGAGCAGTTGAAGGCCTTCGCGGAGGATCGGGACGTCACCTACGACCTGCTCTCCGATGCCGACTCCGCGGTCATCAAGCGCTTCGGCATTCTGAACACGACGATCGATCCCGAGGCGGACGTGCTCAACCGGGCGACGCAGAAGGGGTTCTACGGGATTCCCTTCCCGGGCGTCTACGTCACGGACCGTGACGGCCAGGTGACGGAGAAGTTCTTCCACCGCCACTACGCGACGCGCACTTCGGCCGGGACGATTCGCGACAGCGCGATCGGCCGCATCCTCGCCAAGCACGAGGTTCCCGCTGCCGAACTGGGCGACGAGCACGTCGAAGTGTCTGTCTTCCTCGCCGACGAGGCGCTCAAGTTCGAGTACAGGAGCACGCTCCACGTGCGGTTCGAGGTCGCCGACGGCTACCACATCTACGCGGACCCCCTGCCGGACGGCTTCATCGCGTCCACGGCGACCGTCGTGCCGACCAAGGGCGTGAGAACAGGCGAGCCGGTCTACCCGGCGACGTCCGAGCGCGAGTTCCCCCAGCTCGACGTGACGCTCAACGTCTACGAGGAAGGCACGATCGACATTGCGATCCCGATCGCCCTGAACGCCGAGATTCTCAACTGGCCGATTCAGGACAAGCCGACCGAGATCGAGATTCCGGTCGACGTGGTCTACCAGGCCTGCAGCGAGACGGTCTGCTACGTGCCGAAGGAAGAGACGGTCGTGCTCAAGGCGCCGATCGAACCGCTGGTGATGCCGGGTCGTCGCAGATAGCCGCCGCTCAACTACCACCTCCGACTCGACGCCGGGGCAGTCAAGATGAGCCTGATCCTCTACGGAGCCCACCTCTCTCCCTTCGTTCGGAAGGCGGATGCCCTGCTACGTGAGAAGGGGGCGCCTTTCGAGCTCGAGAGCGTCAACATCATGCCGATGCCCGACTGGTTCAAGGAGATCAGTCCGGCGCGCCGCATTCCGGTGTTGCGCGATACGGACGTGGGCGAGGAAGGCCCGGCGGGCACGATCCCCGATTCGTCCGCGATCTGCGCCTACATCGAGCAGAAGTTCCCGGAGCCCGCGTTCTATCCTGCGGATCCCTACGAACGCGGCCGCGCCGTCTGGCTGGAGGAGTACTGCGACACCGAGCTGGCGATGGCGATCGGCCTCGGGATCTTCCGCCCGATCCAGTTCAAACGGTTCATGGGCGAGGAGCCCGATGTGGACACGGCCAGGAAGACGTATGAGGAACGGCTTCCGCGGCGTCTGGACTATCTCGAGGGCGAAGTCGGTGACGGACCGTTCCTGGTTGGAGACGCGCTCACGATCGCGGACATCTCGCTCGCGTGTCAGATCGCCCAGTTCGAGTTCGTCGCCGGGCCGCTCGACGCGTCGCGGTGGCCCGGTGTGGCCGGTCTCGTCGAGCGCTTGACGGGGCGGGACAGCTTTCTGCCTTGCCTCACGATCTGTCGGAAGATCGTGAAGCAGGAGCCCGTCGATCTGAGCGCGGCTTGATTGGCGAGTAGCTAGAATCCCTGTAGCCGAAGTACGGCGAGAGGGAGCGCTCGACCCATGACGGGACGCCGGATCGTCCAGGCCGAAACCCCCTGCGGGACGACACCGGGCTACATGCCCGGGTTCGGCAATGACTTCGAGACCGAAGCGCTGCCGGGCGCGCTGCCGCAGGGCCAGAACAGCCCGCAGCGTTGCGCCTACGGCCTCTATGCCGAACAGCTCTCGGGCACCCCGTTCACGGCGCCCCAGGGCGAGAACGAGCGCACCTGGTGCTACCGCATCCGCCCTTCGGTCAGGCACACGTCGCGCTTTCGGAGCATCGACCTGCCGTACTGGCGTTCGGCGCCCCACATCGTCGACGACGTCGTCTCGCTCGGCCAGTACCGCTGGGATCCGGTGCCCCACACGGCGGAGGCGCTGACTTTCCTGACCGGCATGCGCACGATGACGACCGCCGGCGACGTGAACACCCAGGTCGGGATGGCCGCCCACGTCTATCTGGCCACGGAGAGCATGGTCGACGAGTACTTCTACTCGGCCGACTCGGAACTGCTCGTCGTGCCCCAGGAGGGACGGCTTGTCTTCTGGACGGAACTCGGCCGGATCGACCTCGAGCCGCGCGAGATCGCGATCCTGCCTCGCGGCATGGTCTTTCGCGTGGAGGTCGCCGAGGGCCCGGCCCGGGGCTTCGTGTGCGAGAACTACGGCGCGAAGTTCCGGCTGCCCAACCGCGGGCCGATCGGTGCCAACTGCCTCGCCAATCCCCGCGACTTCAAGACGCCCGTCGCGGCGTTCGAGGATCGCGAGGTCCCGTCACGGCTGGTGGTCAAGTGGTGCGGCCGTTTCCATGCGTCCGACATCGGGCAGTCGCCGCTCGACATCGTCGCCTGGCACGGCAACTACGCGCCTTCGAAGTACGGCCTGGAGGCCTTCGCGCCGGTCGGCGCGATCCTCTTCGACCACCCCGATCCGTCGATCTTCACGGTCCTGACCGCGCCGTCGGGTGTGCCCGGCACCGCCAACATCGACTTCGTGCTCTTCCGCGATCGCTGGAGCGTCGCGGAGCACACCTTCCGGCCGCCCTGGTACCACAAGAACATCATGTCGGAGCTGATGGGCAACATCTACGGCATCTACGACGCCAAGCCGGAGGGCTTCGTGCCGGGCGGCCTGTCGCTGCACAACATGATGCTGCCCCACGGGCCCGACGCCGACGCCTTCGAGGCCGCGACATCCGCCGAACTGGCGCCGAAGAAGCTCGAGAACACGATGAGCTTCATGTTCGAGACCCGCTTCCCGCAGCACCTGACCGAGTTCGCGGCCCGGGAGGCGCCGCTCCAGGACGACTACACCGACTGCTGGACGGGGCTCGAGAAGCGCTTCGACCCGAGCGACGGCTGATGGCAAGGGCGTTCGCGTCGGCGGGGGACCTCGCCGAGAAGCAGATCAGCTTCACCGAGGTCGGCGAGGGGCTTTGGGCCTTCACGGCGGAGGGCGACCCCAACTCCGGCGTGATCATCGGCGACGACTGCGTCATGGTGGTCGAGGCGCAGGCGACGCCGCTGCTCGCGAACAAGGTGATCGAGAAGGTGCGCTCCGTGACCGACAAGCCGATCACGCACCTGGTCCTCACGCACTACCACGCGGTGCGGGTGCTCGGGGCGTCGGCCTTCGACGCGCAGCAGGTCATCATGTCCGACGCCGCCCGCTCGATGGTCGCCGAGCGCGGCCAGGAGGACTGGGACAGCGAGTTCCAGCGCATGCCGCGCCTGTTCGAAGGGCACGAGTCGATCCCCGGCCTGACCTGGCCGACCACGACCTTCTCGGGCCGGATGACGGTCTACCTCGGCAAGCGCCGGGTCGACATCCTCCAGGTGGGCCGCGCCCACACCGCCGGCGACGCCGTCATCCGGGTGCCGGACGAGCAGGTGCTCTTCACCGGCGACATCGTGGAGTACCACTCGGCCTGCTACTGCGGCGACGGGCACTTCCTCGACTGGGGCGGGACGCTCGACCGGATCGCCTCCTTCCGGCCGAGCGCGATCGCGCCCGGCCGCGGCGACGCGCTGGTCGGAGAGCGAATGGTGGTCGAGGCGATCGAGAGCACGCGCGACTTCGTCGACTCGACTTACAAGCCGACAGCGCGGGTCGCCGCTCGGGGCGGGACGCTCAAGGAGGCCTTCGAGGCCACGCGGGCGGTCTGCGATCCGAAGTTCTCCGACTACGCGATCTACGAGCACTGCCTGCCCTTCAACGTCGCGCGGGCATACGACGAGGCGCGGGGGATCGACACGCCGCGCATCTGGACCGCGCAGCGCGACCTCGAGATGTGGGCGGCGCTGCAGGATTGAGGACCTTCGAGACTCCGCTCTACCCCTACGAGCGGAGTCCCGACCAGGACGCTTCCATGCCGGCCCGTCACCCGGTGGTCGTCGTCGGTGCGGGTCCGGCCGGTCTGGCGGCCGCCATCGACCTGGCGCGGCGCGACATCCCCGTGGTGCTGCTCGACGAGAACGACCGGGTCAGCTACGGCTCGCGCGCCATCTGTTTCGCCAAGCGGACGCTGGAGATCCTCGACCGCCTCGGCTGCGGCGACGAGATCGTCGATCGCGGGGTGACCTGGAGCCGCGGCAAGGTCTTCTTCCGCGATCGCTGCATCTACGAGTTCGATCTCCTGGCGGAGGAAGGGCACCGGCGGCCCGCCTTCATCAACCTGCAGCAGTATCGCCTCGAGGAACTCCTGGTGGGGCGCCTCCGCGATCTCCAGTCGGAGGGCCGTCCCGTCGAGCTGCGGGGAGGCAGCCGGGTGACGAAGGTCGAACCCGCCGCTGCCAGCGTGCTCCTGACCGTCGAGACCCCGGAAGGTCCGTACCGGCTGGAGGCCGAGTGGGTCGTGGCGTGCGACGGGGCCGGCTCGACCGTGCGCCGCGAGCTGGGGCTCGAGTTCGCGGGCCGGGCGTTCGAGGACAACTTCCTCATCGCCGACGTCACAATGAAGGCCGACTTTCCGACGGAGCGCTGGTTCTGGTTCGATCCGCCGTTCAACCGGGGCCAGTCGGCCCTGCTCCACAAGCAGCCGGAGGGTCTGTGGCGGATCGACCTGCAGCTCGGGCGGGGCGTCGACAGGGAGGAGGAGCAGCGTCCGGAGAACGTCGTTCCGCGGTTGCGCCAGATGCTCGGCGATGACGTCGAGTTCGAGCTCGAGTGGATCTCGGTCTACACCTTCCAGTGCGCGCGGATCGACCGCTTCCGCCACGGCCGCGTGCTCTTCGCCGGCGACGCGGCCCACCAGGTTTCGCCGTTCGGCGCACGCGGAGCCAACAGCGGCATCCAGGACGTCGACAACCTGGTGTGGAAGCTCGAGCGCGTCCTCCGCGGCCGTTCGCCGGATTCGCTCCTCGACAGTTACGACGCCGAGCGCGTACCGGCGGCCGACGAGAACATCCTGAACTCGACGCGCTCGACGGACTTCATCAGTCCGAAGTCGGAGACCAGCCGACTGTTCCGGGACGCGGTCCTGAACCTCGCGGAGACCCAGCCCATGGCGCGGCCCCTGGTGAACTCGGGACGGCTGTCGTTGCCCCACGTGTATCTCGACTCGCCCCTCCAGAGCCCGGACACGGACGGTCTTCCCGCGCGGACGCGGCCCGGCTCGCCCGCGGTCGACGCGCCGCTCGGCGACGGCTGGCTGCTGGCGCGGCTGGGCGACCGCTTCCAGCTTCTGGCCCTGGGCAACTGCGCGGCAGAAACTGGGTGCGCCGGCGTCCCCGCCCGCATCCGGCGCGAAGCGCCGGCTTCTGGATCTTCTGCCGCGCTGGGCATCGATGTTCCGGACGACGAGCCCGGCCTGGAAGTCGTCAGCCAGCCGGCCGGAAGGCACCCCCTGCTGAACGAAAGGTACCTGGGCGATGCTCCCGGCGCCCTGTATCTTCTCCGCCCCGACCAGCACGTCGCCGCGCGCTTCACCGACTACGACCCCGAGCGGATCGCCGACGCTTTTCGGCGCGCGAGGGCGAGGGAGACAGACGACCCATGACCCGACTCCAGAACAAAGCCAACATCCCCGATAGCGACAGCTTCTACGAGGAATTCCTTGATCTTCACCAGGGCTGCTCGAGGGACGAGAGCGACGCGCTGAACGTCAGTCTGATCCTGCTGCTGGCCAACCACATCGGCGATCACGAGGTGCTGCGCGAGGCGATGCAGGTGGCGGCCCAGGTAGTCCTCGGATCCAAGCCCGAGCCATGATCGCGACCTGCGTCTCCACCGGGCTACGTCTTCGCCACCTGCTCGAACAGCCACGGGCAATCGATGAAGGGCGGTGACTGAACGCCGCGCGAGGCGAGGTCGATCCGTTGGCTGAGCGCCATGGCCCTGGCTTCGTCCGGCAGGTCGACCCAGTCGTGACCCCAGAGGCTCGGGCCGTCGAAGATCTCGACGGGCTGCCAGGTCGCCGGGTCAATGATCCGGCCGCCCCAGCCGTTCTCCACGAAGAAGCCGGAGGGAGTCCTCGCGTAGAAGGACGTCATGAAGTCGTTGGTGTGGCGACCGAGGGTGAAGCCCACCCGGTCGTCCGTCGCTCCCGCCAGGTCGTAGCCCTGTCCGACATCGTCCAGCGATTGGAACTCGACCATGAAGTGGTGGAAGCCCTTCTGTCCGGAGGCGATCATCGCCAGGCTGTGGTGGCGCCCGTTGACGTGCAGGAAGTGGATGGGGACCGGCATGTTGCCGAAGTCGCTGAGTTCGAAGCCCAGCAGGTCGCGGTAGAAGGCCAGTTGCTTCTCGATGTCGGTGACGTGCAGGACCGCGTGGCCCATGCCCAGCGGACCCGTCTTGAAGCCCGAGATCGTCCTGCCCGGCAGGAACGGCTCGCTCGTGCGCATCGGATTCCACACCAGCTCTACGCGGTTTCCGTCCGGGTCGTGGCAGACGATAAGCCGCTCGGCGAAGCGCCGGTCGGCGAGTTCGGAGCTTCCCCATTCCACCTCGACGCCGGCCGCGTCGAGCTTCGTGGCGAAGCTCTCGAGATCGTTCTCTCCGGCGACCTCCCAGCCCATGAAGGAGAGCGTGTCGCCCGGTTCGTCCGAGACCAGCAGGCGCTGCTCGAAGTCGTCCATCCGGTAGGACAGGGACTTGCCGCCCCGGTCGACCTGCTGCATGCCGAGGAGGTTGCAGGCGAAGTCGTTCCAGTCGTCGAGCTTGTCCGAGCGGACTCCGAGGTAGGCGAGGGAGGCTGTGCTCATCGTTCGTTCTCCTGGATTGGGACCGTGACTGAGTATGCTCCAAACCGACCCCACGAAGGAACGGATTGGTGACGAAGGCGAAGCAGTGGAACCTGCTCATGACGATCGTCCTGCTCGGCTGTGCGCCGGGCGAGGAGATCGAGGCGCCGGAGGCGCGGCAGCCGCCCAACGTCGTGCTCATCGTCGCCGACGACCTGGGCTGGCGTGACGTCAGCTTCAACGGCGGCGAGATCGCCACCCCCAACATCGACCGCATCGCCACGGAGGGCGTCAGGCTCGATCGCTTCTACGTGGCGCCCATCTGCTCGCCGACGCGCGCCGGCCTGATGACCGGCAGACATCCGATTCGCTACGGCATGATGCGCGGCGTCGTCATGGGGTACCACGACTACGGTCTCGATCCCGAGGCTGTGATCGTGCCGCAGGTGCTCGCCGAGGCCGGCTACGAGCACCGCGGCCTCGTCGGGAAGTGGCATCTTGGCCTGTCGCGCCGGGAGTACCACCCCCTGGAGCGCGGCTTCACGCGCTTCGTCGGCCACCTCGGCTGGGGCTTCGACTACTTCACGCACGAGCGCTACGGCGAGGTCGACTGGTTTCACGACGACGAGTCGGTGAACGAGCCTGGCTACAGCACGGATCTGATCTCCGAGCATGCGGTGCGCTTCGTCCGCGAGCACGCCGCCGGCGAGGCACCCTTCTTCCTGTTCGTGCCCTACAACGCGCCGCACTCACCCTTCCAGGCGAAGGAAGAGGATCTGCCGCTCTATGAGGACCTCGAGTCGGTGCCGATCGAGGCGGTCGTCGGCGCGGGCGTGCCGCCGGAGAAGTACGAGTGGTTCGGCGGTCACGCCATGAGCCGGGCGCGCCTCGAAGACGTGGAAGGCCGGCTCCGCAACCGGAGGATCACCGGCGCGATGGTCCACGCGATGGATGTCGGCATCGGTCGCATCCTCGATGCCCTGGACGAAGCGGGCGTGGCCGACGACACCCTGGTCTGGTTCTTCTCGGACAACGGCGGCGACACGGGCATCGGCGACAACCGCCCATTCCGTGGCTCCAAGGGCAACGTCTTCGAAGGGGGAATCCGCGTAGCTGCGGCGGCCCGCTGGACCGCCGGCGGGGTGAGCGGCGGCGGCGCCGTCTCCGCGCCGCTCAACTACCTCGACGTCATGCCGACGCTTATGGAGGCCGCGGCCGCTTCGGATCGCCCCGACCTTGAACTGGACGGCCGCGATGCCCTGCCTGCGCTTCGCGGCGGCGAGGTCGCCGGCGACCGCGACTTCTACTCCTACTGCGGCCAGTTGAGCAGCGAGCGCGAGCAGCTCATGGCGATGGAAGGCGACTGGAAGCTGATCGTCATTGGCCCGGAGCCGCTCGACCGCACGGCGCTCGCCGAGTCCCAGGCCATGCTCTTTCACCTGGGCGACGACCCCGGCGAGCAGCACGACCTGTCAGCCGAGCACCCGGAAATCGCCGAGCGTCTGATCGGGAAGGCGCTTGCTTTCCGTGCGCTGCAGCCCGAGGAGCACGTACCGATCTTCTGGGAGGACCGCGACGGTTTCGTGGCGCCGGAGAGGTGGCGGTTTGCGGAGTAAGCTGATCCGCGTGGGTAGCGCATGAAGACGTTTCTCTACCTTGTTGCAGGGTGCCTGGCAGCGATGATGCCTGTCGCGCAGGCCGCGAACGGCGAAACGGCGCGCCCGCTGTCGGCCTTCTTCGGGTTGGACAACGCCCTGCCGGGCGTGGCGAACGTCCTCTGCCAAGGCGCATCCGGGCAGGACGGCATGCCGATCGTGCTGTCCCATACCGTGGACGCGGAAACCCTGCAGGCCGAGGACTTCCGGATCGTCACGCGGTCCGGGTCTGAACGCACTCCCATCTGCTCAACCCTCCGGCCGGCCAGCGATCCAGGCGAACTCAGGACCGTACTCCTCATCGGTGAGTTCGGCGACGCGGCGGACGACCCACCGGCGAGAGTGCTCGTGGTCGGCGACCTGTTCTCGGATGGAGCAACGGGTGATCCGGTGAACTTCCGCGGAACGGAGACGGACGTCACGCCGCTGGATGCCGGGCCCTCTCTCGTGCTCGCGGAGGTGGTACCCGAGGACCGATGGTCAACGGAGAGCCGTGGGTCGACGTGTCCGCAAGGCATCCGGCAGGTGATCCGGGCGACCTGGGCCGGCGGCATACGACGGCCGGATGGCGCCGATGCTGGCGACGCCGAGCGCGTCCTCTATCGCGTGGCCGTGGAGCGCACGGACGGCTCGACCGACGAGATCGTCCCGGCGGCGCTCGCGGATCTGGGCGACAACGACAACAACCACCTTCTGTGCCTCGATACGTCCGCCCCGGCGGTCTCGGTCAGCTTCCCGGGTGGTCATCTCGTCGACCCCAATCAGGACCTGAATCCTGACACGCAGGTTGCCGTCAGCAGTGCTTCGTCCGAGGCGCCCTGACCACGGGCACGCTGTGCTAAATTGCGCGGCCCTGCGCACGCGTGGCCCGTTCGTCTAGGGGTCTAGGACGCTGGCCTCTCACGCCAGTAACACGGGTTCGAATCCCGTACGGGCTACCAGCGCGCGTGTGGGTGGTTCGCCCCGGCGGGCCCGGAATCAGGGCTCCCCGCGGTGGTGTTAGGTTGCCGTAGTGTCTCTCCGACGCGGCATCTTCTGGTGTGCCTCCGGACTGCTGGCAGCGGCCCTGGGGCTCCTGCCGCTCGCGCCGGCGTCGGCGCAGAGGGACGACGAGCCGGAGACGGAGATCCTCTCCCACGAGGCGGGGACGATCGTCGTCGGCCGTGACTCCGAGCCACTGCGCTGGGCCCGCTCTTCCTCCGGGCCGCTGGTCGCGCTGGGTACCGTGGTCGAGGTGCTTGGAGGGGACCTCGAGAGGGGACCGCTCGGCGAGGCGCACACGCTGCGCGTAGCGGGGCGGGTGGTCGTGCTCGGACCCCTGAGCAGGACGGTCGTGGTCGACGACGAGGTCCACAGCCTGTCGATCAGGCCCTGGATCGAGCCAGAGCCGGAGTACCCCGACGAAGAGGAGGAGGAAGACGGCGAGGAGGAAGATCCCGAGCCGGAAGAGGAAGAGCCCGAGTTGCCCCCTGAGCCGATCGAGCCGCGCAAGCTGTTCGTGCCGGTCGACGCGCTGGCGCGGGCGTATCCGGAAACCCTCGGCTACCGCTTCGACTTCGACCGGCGGCGGGGCCTGCTTCGCGTCGACAGGACGGGCGAACGCCGCCTCGACGTCGAGGTGGACCGTGTCCACGACCTGGGCGCGACGACACTGGTCGTGACGTTTTCCAACCGGCCTCGCTTCCAGGTCGAGCGCTACCGCGCGGGCGTGCGGCTGCGGCTGCTGAGCGGGGTCCTGGAGCCGCGCCGCCGGGTGCGGTTGAACGATCCCCTCGTGCGCTGGATCGAAGTGCGTGAGCGCTCGGTCGACGTCGGTCTGGCGCCTCTCGCCGAGGCGTCCGAGCCGTACCTCCTGGGCCGTCCCCCGCGGGTCCAGCTCGTCTTCGACATCACGCGGCGCCGGCCCGGACTTCAGCCGCGCGCGACGTCGCGCGCGCAGGAGGAACGGCGCGAGTTCCGGATCGTCCTCGACCCGGGGCATGGCGGGACGGACAACGGCGTGCGGGCTCCGTTCGGCGAGAGCGAGAAGAACCTCGCGCTCGGGATCGCCGAGGCGCTCAGGTCCTATCTGGAGTTCGAACTGGGGGCGCGGGTGGTGCTGACCCGCAACGGTGACAGTACGGTCACGCTGGAGAACCGGACCTCCCTGGCCAACCAGTACGAAGCGGACCTGTTCGTGTCGCTGCACGTGGGCGCCGCCGCGGCGGCCATGCCGGGAAGCGCGTTTCAGACCTGGGTTCTCGATCCGCCTCCGGCGTCGCTCGATGAGGAGGCGACCGAGTCGGAAGACGGAGCCGGTCCCAAGGTCGCCGAGGACGAACCGCGACGAGATCGGGAGCCGGAGACCTTCGAGGACGAGGAGCTCGGCGACCTCGAGGCGGAACCGGCGGAAGAGGAGCCGCCGATCGTGATCCCGCCGCTCGAACCCTGGGACCGGGTCCACGATGCGGAGCTCGAGCGGAGCGCGCTGCTGGCGCGGCTGATCCAGACCCAGGTCAGCGACGTCCTCGGCCTGCGGAACCGGGGCTTCCAGCGCGCGCCGCTGCGGGTGTTGACCGGGGCGTCGATGCCGGCGGTACTGATCGAGTTCGGGTACGAGGAAGTCGAGGAAGTGAAGACGCCGGTCTTCGACGGACCGCGTGGCCGTGAGGTCTTCGAGGCGATCGGCCGGGCGATCCGGCTCTTCCGGGGCGTCATGTCCGGTGCCGCGGAGACGACCGCCGACGGGACGCGATCGTGAGACGGCTGCTCTCCAACCGCTGGCCCCTGGCCGCCGTCGTGCTGCTCGTGTTGCTTGGCGCCTGCGGCGGCGGCGACCTGGACGGCGACCTCGACGGCGAAGTGGAACTCGTCCCGGAGGGCGAGGACTTCTTCGCGATTCTCTGCTTCCCGGCGGCCGACGGATTGCTCCGTTGCGAGCCGCGGGCGATCCCGGCCGCCGGCAGCGTCGAGGAGACGGCGGCGGCGATCGTCCAGGCCCTGATCGACGGTCCCGGTACGGCTCCGGTCGGCGGCGACCCGCTGGACGACGAGATCTTCCCCGTGCTGCCGCCCTCCGTCAGGCTGCAGGCCTTCGACCTGGTCAACGGCGTCGCCTACGTCGACCTGACCGTCGCGCGGACCGGCTCCGCGCTGGGCTTCGAGCGCCCGGCGATGGGGTTGCGCGATGAACTGCTCGCGGTCTACAGCCTGGTGAACAGTCTGACCGCGAGCAACCTGGGCATCGAGCGCGTCGTGCTGATGTGGAACGGCGAACAGCGCCTGACCTTCGCCGGCCACGTCGACACGAGCCGGCCGCTGCTGCCAGACCTCGACCGAAACGTGGAGCCTTCCGCGGACCTCTGAGCGATGCGCGGAGCACAGCCCCTGATCGGCGTCTTCGACTCGGGCGTCGGCGGCCTGACCGTGGTCGCGGCGCTCCGGCGCCGCCTGCCCGGCGCCGCCATCCTCTATCTCGGCGACACCGCGCGTCTGCCCTACGGGACCAAGTCGCGGCGAACGGTGCTCCGCTACTCCCAGACGAACGTCGACTTCCTGGAGCGCCGGCAGGTCGACGCTCTGGTCGTGGCCTGCAACACGGCCTCGGCGATGGCGCTCGACGACCTCGTCGTGCGGGCGCCGCACTGGGGCGTGCTGGAGCCGGGCGCCTCGGCCGCGGTGGCGGCGGCGAGCCGGCACATCGGCGTCATCGCCACCGAGTCGACGGTGCGGTCGGGCGCCTACGAAGAGGCGATCCGCCGCCTCGACCCGCGCCTCCGCGTCAGTCAGCGGGCCTGCCCGCTGCTCGTTCCGCTGGTCGAGGAAGGTTGGGAGGAGGACGAGATCACCGGGCGCATCGTGGCCCGCTATCTCGAACCGCTGCTGGCCGAGGGGATAGACACGCTGCTGCTCGGCTGCACCCACTATCCGCTGCTGCGCGGCGTGCTGGAGCGAGTGTGCGGCCCGGAGGTGACCCTGGTCGACTCCGCCGCCTCGACCGGCGCCCTGGTGGAACGGGAACTGCGCGCCGGAGGCTGGACCGACGGCGCCGGGCGCGGACCGGCAAGTGTGAGACTCTTCGCCACTGACGCTGGTCCGCGATTTGCCAGACTTGCCGAGCGGATCCTCGGCGAGTCGGCGACGCTCGAGTGGATCGACGTGGACGAGCCGGGAACCGAAACCAGGGAGGTCGAGACATCGTGACGAATCGAGGCGGCGGTTTCAGCCGGAGCGGCGACAGGTCGCCTTCCGCCCTGCGGCCGGTGACGATCGAACTCGACGCGATGAAGTTCGCCGAGGGTTCGGCGCTGATCGGGTGCGGCGACACCAGGGTGCTCTGCTCCGCCAGCGTGGAACGGCGGGTGCCGCCCTTTCTGATCGGCAAGGGGCAGGGCTGGCTGACCGCGGAGTACGCGATGCTGCCGCGGGCGACCCTGACCCGCTCGAGGCGGGAGGTGTCGCGCGGGCGACCTTCGGGGCGCACGGCGGAGATCCAGCGGCTGATCGGTCGTTCGCTCCGGTCGGCGGTCAACCTCAGGAAGCTCCCGGAGGTCACGATCGCGGTCGACTGCGACGTCATCCAGGCCGACGGCGGCACCCGCACCGCCTCGATCACCGGCGCCTATGTGGCGACCGTCGCGGCGCTGGCCAGGATGCTGCTCGAGGGCGACCTGAAGAAGTGGCCCATCGTCCATTCGGTGGCCGCGGTCTCGGTCGGGATCTGCCAGGACGAGTTGCTGCTCGACCTGGAGTACGTCGAGGACCGGGACGCCCAGGTCGACCTGAACGTGGTGTCGACCGGCGAGGGTGACCTGATCGAGGTTCAGGGCACCGCGGAGGGCCGCGTGTTCACACGACCCGAGTTCGACGGTCTTCTCGACCTTGCGCTGGCCGGGATCGCCGAGCTGACCGAGCTGCAGCAGCGTTGTCTGGCTCCGCGCCTTGCTGAGATGGAAGAGGCGCTCGAGCGCCGCCGAAGCGGTCCGGCCAAGGCGAAGGACGAGGCCAGCATCTGGAAGCGGCCTCCCCGTGACTAGCTCCGGGACTGGGTGCGCCGGCGCCCCCGCCGGCATCCGGCGCGCAGCGCCGGCCTCTGGTCGTCCTTGCCGCTAGCGGAGCCACTCTGGACATCCACCTGATCGCGATCGGCGGCACCGGCATGGCGCCGCTGGCCTGCCTGCTCCGGGAGCTGGGCCATCAGGTGCGAGGCTCGGATGGGCCCCTCTACCCGCCGACCAGCGACATCCTCGCCGACGCGGGCATCGAGCCGCTGGTCGGCTACGACCCGGCCCACCTCGAGCCCCGGCCGGACCTGGTGATCGTCGGCAACGCGGTGCCGCGGACGAACCCGGAGGCCGTCGCGACGGAGGAACTCGGCCTGCCGCGGCTGTCGATGCCCGAAGCGCTCGACCGATTCGTCCTCCGCGACCGCCGGCCGCTGGTCGTCGCCGGCAGTCACGGCAAGACGACGACGACGGCGATGGCGGCCTGGGTCTACTCTCGCGCCGGCGCCGATCCGGGCTATCTCATCGGCGGCGCGCCGATCGGTCTGGCCTCGGGGTTCGCTCTCGGCGGCGGTTCGCGCTTCGCGATCGAGGGCGACGAGTACAACGCCTCCTACTTCGATCGCGGACCGAAGTTCTGGCACTACCGGCCGGAGACCGTGATCCTGACCAGCCTGGAGCACGACCACGTCGATCTCTATCCCGACTTCGAGGGGCTGAAGCGGGTCTTCCTCGATCTCGTCGAGCGCCTGCCGCCGACCGGGTTGCTGGTCGCCTGTGCCGACTATCCGACGGTGGAACGACTCTTGCCGGCGAGCCCGTGCCGGGTCGTGACCTACGGTGCCGGGGCGGGCGATATCCGGCTTGAAGGCCCCGTCGAGAGCAGCGAGCGCGGGATCTCGTTCGAACTGGAGGAAGAGGGCCGGCGACAGCGGGTCGACCTCGGCGTATGGGGCGAGCACAACGCGCTGAACGCGATGGCGGTGTGGGCGGCGGCTCGCGCCGACGGACTGGAGCGGGACGCCGTCCTGGAAGCGCTCGCCAGCTTCCGGGGCGTCAAGCGGCGGCTCGAGGTGATCGGCGAGGCCGCAGGGGTGATCGTCATCGACGACTTCGCCCACCATGCCTCGGAGGTCGCGGCCTCCCTCGCGGCGCTCCGGCAGCGCTTTCCGGGCCGCCGGCTGGTCGCTTTGTTCGAGCCGCGAAGCCTGAGTGCGGGCAGGCGGCAGTTCGCGGCCGACCTGGCGGCGTCGCTGGCCTCGGCCGACCGCGTGTTCCTGGCGCCCGTGTTCCACCGCGAGCGGCTGGGCGAGGAGGGGTTCGACCCGGAGGAGGTGGCGGCCGAGATCGAACGCCTCGGTGCGGCGGCCACCGCCTGCAGCTCGAACGACGAACTGGCCGCGGCGGTCCTCGGGGAGGCCCGGCCCGGCGACGTCCTGGTCACGATGTCGTCGGGGTCCTTCGACGGCATGCCCCGCCGTCTACAGATGGCTCTCCAGGATCTGCTGGTCGGAAAGCGCGGGCAGCCTTAGCGCCGCCGCGCCTCCCGCCGGCACGACACGGCGCGGCGCCAGCCCGACCAACTCCGTCTCGACGACGCGTACGCTAGCCGCGGCTGCCAGCTCGTCGGCTCTCCGGACGACGTCGAGTAGCGACGTTCGGTCGCAGTCCGTCAGGTTCACGCTGACCTGGGCCTGCCCGCGACTCTCAAGGAAGAAGCCGAGCGCGCGCACGCCCGGCAAGCCGCCGCCTGACTCGCGCAGCGCCGACGCGATCCGTTTCGCCGCGGCGATCTGGTCCGTGTCGAGCAACAGGTTGAAGGCGACCAGTGGTGGCCTGGCGCCGACGCACACCGCGCCGGCGGTCGTGTGCAGCCGGTTCGGGCCGCGGTCCGGCAGCCACTCGCCGCTCGCCATCCGCTCGCCGAGTCGCGCGAGACCGCCGCGGCGATGGTCGGCAAGAACGGCTCGCGACGGTGTCGAGGAGGCCTCGCCGTAGAGGAACACCGGCAGGCCGAGCGCGGCCAACTCGTCCGCGGCGCGCAGCGCGGCGTCAACGGCCGCGGGCATCTGTCCCGCCTCCAGGGGCACGAACGGTGCCACGTCGACCGCGCCGAGAAACGGATGAACACCCGAGTGTTCGGCCACATCGATGCGCTCGATCGCCGCTGCCGCCAACGCCGTCACGGACCGCACCAGATCGCCGCCCTCGCCCAGCAACGTCAGAACCGTCCGGTTGTGGTCGGGGTCCGAAGACACGTCGAGCACCAACACCCCAGTCGTCGAAGCCGCCTCCACACAGGCGTCGATGACATCGCGGCGCCGGCCCTCGCTGATGTTCGGGACGCACTCCAGGCGGACCATGCGGTCAGGCTAACGCGGCCTGACCTTGACGAAGGTGGCCACCGGAAGCTACATTTCTGCGCCATGAGATCTGTGGGACTCAAGACGCTGAACAACCGGCTCAGCCGGTATGTGCGAATGGCTGCAGCGGGCGAGACGATCCTGGTTACGGATAGAGACCGCGTAGTCGCCGAGATCGTGCCGCCGCGCGAAGAGCGCAGCCCCTTCATTGCCGACGCGCTGCTGGCCGATGCCGTGCGCAAGGGCCTGTTGACGCCGCCGGCCATGAAGGGAGCAGGGCCGCCGGTGAAGCCGCCACCCATCATGTCGTTGGATGAGCTGCTGCAGGATCTGGAAGCGGATCGGCAAGACCGGTGATCTACATCGACTCCTCGGTCGTGCTGGCGCACCTCTTTGCGGAGATTCGGCGGCTACCTGAACATCTTTGGGCTGAGAGCCTCGTGGCGAGCCGATTGGTCGAGTACGAAGTCTGGAACCGTCTTCACGCCCGGGGACGGGCAGAAACCCACGGCGAGGCCGCCGAGGAGGCGATCGGCCAGATCGCGCTGCTGGAACTGTCTCCGGTCATACTGACCCGGGCGTTGGGCGCCTTCCCGGCGCCGGTTCGCACACTGGACGCCCTGCACCTGGCGTCGCTTGACTACTTTCGAGGGCAACGCCAAGGCGTGGAGCTAGCTACCTACGACCGTCGCATGGCGGAAGCCGCCAGAGCGATGGAGATCCCGGTCCTGGACCTCGGAGAAGCGTGATCGAAGGCCGCCACTACGCGGCGGCCACCATGATCGGCGCGCGCAAACGCCAGGAAGACGCGTGGAGCGTCCGCCCCGTGTCCGACGACGGTTCGGACGAAGAGCTGCTACTCGTGGCGGTCGCCGACGGTTTGGGCGGAATGCCGGCCGGCGACCGGGCGAGCCGGATGACGATCCGTAGCTTCGTCGGCAGCTACGCGCTGATCCCGGAGCCGCCCGCTGAGCGCCTGCGTTTCGCGCTCGCCAACGCGAACGGCGAGGTGGCGCGTGCGATCGAGGCCGATCCGTCCCTTCGAGGCATGGGTACCACCCTGGTGGCTGCGTTGTTCTTCAGGGACCGTTTCCGCTGGCTCAGCGTCGGCGATTCGTTCATCTTCCACTGGCGCGCCGGCGACCTGGAGCGTGTTAACCCGCTCCACACCTACGGCCGCGAACTCGACGCCCGGGCCGCGCGCGGCGAGATCAGCGCAACGCACGCCGCCCTTCACCCGGAACGCGCCGCAATCACGAGCGCGGTGATGGGCCTGCCACTCGACGAGGTGGCGGAGGGCGCGGTCAACCTCGCCGCCGGGGATGTCGTTGTTCTCGCCAGCGACGGCATTGAGGCGCTTTCCGACAGAGAGGTCGCGGCGATTTGCGGCGACCACCGGTCGGCGGGAGCGTCGCGGATCGCCGCCGCAATCATCCGGCGGATCGAGCAGCGGGCGCTTTCCTGGCAGGACAACGCGACGGTCGTGGTCGTGTGCCCACCTGCGCCAACGGACTAGGCCCGCGAGGTCCCTCCCTGACGTCCGGGCCGCAAGGCCCGCGCTACACCAGCCGGCCCAGCAACTCCAGGGCCGGCGCAACCCGGATGCCCTCGGGCGTTACGAAGTCCTTCGTCCCCGTGGCCGACACCTGCCACGCCTCGCAGTCCGGGAACCGGACCTTGAAGTAGCGGAGGCTCTTGTCGAGCCGCCCGTCTGCCCACTTGCATTCGACGCTGAGCACAGGCTGCCGGCGGTCGGTGACGATGAAGTCGACTTCGCGGCCGTCCGTGTCGCGGAAGTAGCGAAGCTCCAGGTCGAGACCCTGGGTGTCCTGCTGATGATGCACCCACTTGAGCAGGTGGCAGGCGATCAGGTTCTCGAAGCGTGGCGCGTCCGCCGGCACGACGGTCCAGTCGACGTGGTAGTGCTTCTGCTGCTTCTTGACCGCCCGGATCGTCGGGGCGCCGAAGGGTGACAGCCGGAAGATCGCGTAGAGCCGCTCGAACGCTCCCAGCCAGTCGGCGACTGCCTTGTGGCTTACCTGCAGATCCTCACGGACCGCGTTGATCGAGAGCGGCGAGCCGACCAGTTCCGGGAGACGGAGCATCAGTAGTTCGAGCCGGCCGAGGTCCTGAATGCGTTCCAGGCTCGTCACCTCCTCGCGGATCAGCAGCGTGCGGTGCTCGCGGGACCACCTGCGGGCCTCGACTTCGCTGCCGCCGAAGTAGGGCTCGGGGAAGCCGCCGAGCAGCAACAGATCCCGGAGTTCGCCGGCCGTTCGCAGCTCGAGTTCGGCGGCGGACAGTGGGTGCAGGCGGAGGAGATGGAAGCGGCCCTGGAGCGAGTCGCCGCCGAACCGGTAGGCGTCGAGCCGGGCGCTTCCGACCACGAGGATCCGACGCTCTGCGGCGCCCCGCGCGTCGTACAGCCCCTTGAGGTAGTTCCGCCAGTCCCGGTACTTGTGGATCTCGTCGAAGACCCAGAGATCGGCGATCGGGAGTTCGCGTCTCAGAATGTGCTCGCGATCCTCGGCGACGTCCCAGTTGAGGTAGCCGTCGTCGGCGCCGGGCAGGCTGCGAGCCAGCGTCGTCTTGCCGACCTGCCGGGGGCCGGCGACGAAGACCATCTTCCGCTCGAGGTCTCGCTCGATCTGATCCGCCAGGTACCTGGTTGCGGTCGCCACGGCACGCGAGACTACCAAGATTTTCGACCGTAGTCGAAAATGCCCGTGGACATTTTCGACTGTAGTGGAAAGTGTCGACGTTTGGTCCGGGTCCTTCCGAGCGCCGGTCGCAGCTCGCGAAGCTCGGCATTCTTGAAGCCCGGTCTGTGCCCGCAACGGCCGTTGACCACCCCTGACAGCCGTGTTACGTTACCGCCGCTTTCGGGCGCGAGCGAGACAGGTTGGCAGGCGTTGGTAGAGGTCTGCGCTCGTCGAAACAGACCCGGACGACCGCGGGACGAGTAGCTGTGGATTTCGACGCCAGCCTCCTGGTCATCATGGCGATCTTCTGGGCCACCTATGTGGTGGTCCGGTTCTACCTCGTCCGCCCGATCATGCGCATGCTCAAGGAGCGCGACAGCGAGATCGTGACCGCCCAGGAGACGTTCGACCGGGCCCAGGCCGAGGTCGAGGCGAGAGTCGAGGCGCAGCGCGAGAAGCTGAAGGAAGCCCGCGCCGAGGCCGCCGCGCACCGCGACCGGATGCGCAAGGAGGCCCAGCAGGCCCGCGAGACGCTGGTCGCCGAAGCCCGCCAGGAGGCGGATGCCGAACTCCAGCAGGCGATCGCCGCGCTCGACGCCGAGACCGCGGAACAGCGCCGATCGCTTGAAGCCCGCGCCGAGCGGCTCGCGGCCGACATGACCGCGAAGCTGATGGGAGCCCCCTCGTGAGGCGCTCCACGGTCCTGAGAGTCGCCTCGCTGGCGCTGCTCTGGACGCTGTTCGCCGGCGTGGCCGCCGCGTTCGGCGCGGAAGTCGGCGAGTCGACGACCTTCCTCGGCCTGCCGCGCTGGGTCTTTTCCTGGTTCAACATGCTCGTCTTCTTCGGTGGTCTCGGCTACCTGGTCGGGCCGATGGCAATGAGTGCGCTCGAGAATCGCCGGGACCAGATACGGGACAGCCTGATGACCGCCCGGCGCCAGCGCGCGGACGCGGAAGAGCTGCACGCCGGCCTCGACGACCAACTCGCCGCCCTGGAAGCGGAGGTCGCCCAGGCGGCCGAGCGCGCCCGGCAGGAAGGCGAACGCGACGCGCGCGAGATCGCGGCCCTGGCCGAGAGAGAGCGCGAGCGGATGCTGGAGCAGGCCCGCGCCGAGATCCGGAACCGCACGGCCCGCGCCAGGGTCGAGCTGGCGCAGCACGCGGCCCGGCTCGCCACCTCGCTCGCGGCCGAGCGGCTGGAGCGCGAGGTCGACTCGGCCGCCCGCCGCCGGATTCTCGACCGCGGACTGCTCAGCCTGGAAAGCCGGGCGGACGACGCTTCGGCCGGAGCCGACGCACGATGATCTACCGGTACGCGAGGCCCTACGCCCAGGCCCTGATGGGCGCCGCCGGCTCGCTCGAGGCGGCGCAGGCGACGCGCGATGAACTCAACGCCTTCGCGGAGGCGATGCGGGCCGTCCCGCGGTTGGGCCGCATGGCCTCGAATCCCGGCGTGCCGCCGGCGACCAAGCGCACCGTGGTCGACGAGATCGCCGGCATGCAGGGCGCGGGCGCGTTGGCCCAGCGGATGCTGCGGCTGCTGCTCGACAACTACCGCCTGGTCCACCTGCCGGCGATCCTGGAGGCGATCGACGAGTTGCTCGACCGGGCCCATGGCGTGGTCAGCGCCACGGTGACCGCGGCCGAGGAGCTCGACGAGGAGCAGCGGGCGCGGCTGGAGAAGGCGCTCGAGCAGCTGTCCGGCGCCGAGGTCCGGCTGGAAGCCCGGGTCGACCCGAGCCTGATCGGCGGCTTCGTGGCCCAGTTCGGGAGCTACCGCTACGACGCGAGCGTTCGGGGCCAGTTGGCCGTACTGGAATCCAGATTGACCGCCGAGTCGGCGACTGCGACGGCGGAAGCCTAGAAACGACACGATTTGGAGACGCTCCGCAGCCTCGGAGCGCCACCTATCAGGGGAGTGGAACGAACATGCAGGTAAGAGCCGATGAGATCGCAGCGGTCCTCGAGCGCCAGTTGGCGGGCTACGAGGCCGAGGTCGACGTCGCCGAGGTCGGCACCGTACTGAGCGTCGGTGACGGCATCGCCCGCGTCTACGGGCTGGAGCAGGCGATGGCCGGCGAGCTGCTGGCGTTCCCGAATGACGTCTACGGGCTGGCGCTGAACCTCGAAGAGGACCAGATCGGCGCCGTGCTGATGGGCGAGTCCCGCCTGGTCGACGAGGGCGACGAGGTCCGCCGCACCGGCCGCATCATGGAGGTGCCGGTGGGACCGGCGATGGTCGGCCGCGTGGTCGATCCGCTCGGCAACCCGGTCGACGGCAAGGGGCCGATCGAGGCCGCCGACAGTTACCCGCTCGAGCGGATCGCCCCCGGCGTCGTCGACCGCGAGCCGGTGTCCGAGCCGATGCAGACGGGGATCAAGGCGATCGACTCCATGATCCCGATCGGCCGCGGCCAGCGCGAGCTGATCATCGGCGACCGGCAGATCGGCAAGACGGCCGTCGCCGTCGACGCGATCATCAACCAGAAGGGCGGCGACGTGATCTGCGTCTACGTCGCGATCGGCCAGAAGCGCTCGACCGTCGCCCAGGTGGTCAAGACACTCGAGGACAACGGCGCGATGGAGCACACGATCGTCGTCTCCGCCTCGGCCTCCGAGCCGGCGCCGCTCCAGTTCATCTCGCCGTACGCGGGCTGCGCGATGGGCGAGTACTTCCTGTACAACGGCCAGCACGCGCTGGTGATCTACGACGATCTCTCGAAGCAGGCCGCGTCCTACCGCGAGGTCTCCCTGCTGCTCCGGCGTCCGCCGGGCCGCGAGGCCTACCCGGGCGACGTCTTCTACCTCCACTCCCGGCTGCTCGAGCGGGCGGCGAAGCTGTCGCGAGCCAATGGCGGCGGCTCGCTTACGGCGCTGCCTATCATCGAGACCCAGGCCGGCGACGTCTCGGCCTACATCCCGACCAACGTGATCTCGATCACGGACGGCCAGATCTTCCTCGAGGGCGACCTCTTCTTCTCCGGCGTGCGGCCCGCGGTCAACGTCGGCATCTCGGTCAGCCGCGTCGGCGGCAACGCGCAGATCGGCGCGATGCGGAAGAACTCCGGCACCCTGCGGCTCGACCTTGCGCAGTACCGGTCGCTCGCGGCCTTCGCCCAGTTCGGCTCCGACCTCGACCGCGTCACGCTGCAGCAGTTGGCGCGCGGTGAGCGGCTCGTCGAGCTTCTCAAGCAGGGGCAGTACGCGCCGCTGTCGATCGCGGACCAGGTGCTCTCGATCCTGGCGGGCACCCGCGGCGCGCTCGACGACCTGAAGGTCGAGGCGGTGCGGCCCTTCGAGGACTTCATGCACCGGCACTTCGTGAACGAGGAACCGGAGCTCCGCGACCGGATCCGCGCGGAGGGCAAGCTGAGCGACGAGCTGGACGCGCAGATCATGGAGGCGATCGGCCGGGCCTTCCAGCTCTTCGTGGCCGAGAACCCCGACGCCGCGCTGGAAGAGAACTAGAACGAGACGAACGGGAAGGTTCCGAGGTAGGCCCGAACGATGGCGAGCCTGATCGATCTTCGCCGGCGCATCCGCTCGGTGAAGAACACGCAGCAGATCACCAAGGCGATGAAGATGGTCGCCGCGGCGAAGCTGCGCCGGGCCCAGGACCAGATCCTCGCCACGCGGCCCTACGCCCTGGAGCTGCGAAAGGTCACGGAGCACCTGGCCGCCGTCGCGGCGGGCGAAGTCGAGCACCCGCTGCTGACTCCGCACGAGGGCGAAGGCGACGATAGGGCCGCTTCCGGAAAGACCCTGGTTCTCGTGGTCACGGGCGACAAGGGCCTGTGCGGAGCCTTCAACGCCCACGTCCAGCGCCGGACCGAGCAGGAGATGGCCGCCCTGAACGGCGGCGGCGAGATCCTGGCGCTCGGCAACCGCGGCGCCGACTTCTTCACCCACCGCGGCGCGCCGATGCGCGGCGCCCGCCGGGGCCTGTTCAAGGACCTGAACTACGGCACTGCCCAGGAACTCGCGGCTGAGGTCTCCAAGGCCTTTGCCGACGGCGAGTACGACGCGGTGTACGCCGTCTACAACGAGTTCATCTCGGTGCTCAGCCAGCGGGTGAGCTGGGAGCGCCTGCTGCCGATCGCCCGCGAGGACGTCCTCGGCGACGAGGGCGCGTCGGCGAACGGCCACCGCCCGTACCTGTACGAGCCGTCCGAGGCCGAGATCCTGAACGAGCTGCTGCCGCGTTTCGTCACCTTCCAGATCTACCGGGTGCTGCTCGAGTCGCAGGCGGCCGAGCACGCGGCCCGGATGACGGCGATGGACAGCGCGACGAAGAACGCCGGCGAACTGATCGACACACTGACCCTGCAATACAACCGCTCGCGCCAGGCCGAGATCACGACCGAGCTGATCGAGGTCGTGTCCGGCGCGAACGCCCTAGAGGGCTAGAGACAAGAGAGGCACAAACCGTGAACGACACGAACAACTCGTCCGGCGCTACCGGCAAGGTGGTCCAGGTGATCGGCCCGGTCCTCGACATCGAGTATCCGGCCGAGCAACTGCCCGAGATCCTGAACGCGGTCAGCGTCAAGAACGACGACGGCAGCATCGACCTGACCGCCGAGGTGGCACAGCATCTGGGCTCGAACCTGGTGCGCGCGGTGTCCATGCAGCCGACGGACGGCGTCGTTCGCGGCATGGAGGCCAAAGATCTCGGCGAACCGATCTCCGTGCCGGTGGGCGAAGCGACCCTGGGCCGGGTGCTGAGCGTGCTCGGCGAGCCGGTCGACACGCTGGGCCCGGTTGAGGCCCAGGAACGCTGGCCGATCCACAGGGAGGCGCCCGCCTTCGAGGACCAGGCGACGTCGACCGAGATGTTCGAGACGGGGATCAAGGTCGTCGACCTGGTGCACCCCTACACCCGCGGCGGCAAGACCGGCCTGTTCGGCGGCGCCGGCGTCGGCAAGACGGTCCTCATCCAGGAGCTGATCAACAACGTCGCGGTGCAGGGCGGCGGCTTCTCCGTGTTCGCCGGCGTCGGCGAGCGCACCCGCGAGGGCAACGACCTCCTGCGCGAGATGGTCGAGGCCGGCGTCGTCAACTTCGGCGAAGGCTTCCTCGAGAACTACGAGGAGACCGGCAACTTCGACCTGACGAAGGTCGACCACGGGGCGCTCAAGGACAGCAAGGCGGCGCTCATCTACGGCCAGATGACCGAGCCGCCCGGCGCCCGGCTGCGCGTCGGTCTTTCGGCGCTCACGGTGGCCGAGTACTTCCGCGACGTCGAAGGCCGTGACGTGCTGCTCTTCGTCGACAACATCTTCCGGTTCACCCAGGCCGGCTCCGAGGTGTCCGCCCTGCTCGGCCGGATGCCCAGCGCCGTCGGCTACCAGCCGAACCTGGCGACCGAGATGGGCGCCCTGCAGGAGCGGATCACGTCGACCAAGAAGGGCTCGATCACCTCGGTGCAGGCGATCTACGTCCCCGCCGACGACCTGACCGACCCGGCGCCGGCCACCGCCTTCGCCCACCTCGACGCGACGACGACCCTGTCCCGCGCGATCGTCGAGAAGGGCATCTACCCGGCGATCGATCCGCTCGACTCGACCTCCAAGATCCTCGAGCCCGGCATCGTCGGCGACGAGCACTACGCCGTCGCGCGCCAGGTGCAGCAGGTGCTCCAGCGCTACAAGGACCTGCAGGACATCATCGCCATCCTCGGCGTCGAGGAACTGTCCGAAGAGGACAAGCTCGTCGTCGCCCGGGCGCGCAAGATCGAGCGCTACCTGTCGCAGCCGTTCTTCGTGGCGACGCAGTTCACCGGCCTCGAAGGCCGCTACGTGAAGATCGAGGACACCGTCGAGGGCTTCAAGACGATCCTCTCCGGCGACCTCGACGAGCTGCCTGAGCAGGCCTTCCTCATGGTTGGCACCATCGACGAGGCGGTCGACAAGGGCAAGAAGCTCCTGGCGGCCTAGCCGGCGCAGAGGCGAAACCAGCGGAGCGAACGAACGTGGCCGGCTTGAACCTGATCCTCGTAACCCACGCCGAGAAGCTGCTCGAGATCGAGTGCTCGGACGTCGGTCTGCCCGGGCGCAAGGGCGACATGGGCATCCTGCCCGGCCATGCGGCGCTGATCAGCACCCTGCGCCCCGGCGAGCTCAGCTACCAGCCGGCCGACGGCGGCGCGCGCCGCTTCGTCGCCGTGGCGCCGGGCTTCTGCGAGGTCGCGGACGACACCGTGACCGTGCTGACCGAGACCGCGGAGCCGGCCGAGGACATCGACGCCGCTGCCGCCACGACCGAGCGCGACGAGCTGGCGGCGGAGTACGCCCGCGCCAGCTTCGAGGAGCAGGGTGCCCTGAAGGACCGCGTGGATACCGCGCAGGCGCGGGTCGACGTTTCGGCGCGGGCGTAGCGCCGCGGTAAAGGTCGCCGGCCGGCGGCTGTGTCTTTTTCGGGCTGCGCCGCTCCGCGGCTTCGCCCGCACAGTGAGCGCGCCGTCCTCGGTACGGCGCCCGCACACTGGGTGCGCCGGCGTCCCCGCCGGCTGCCGCCGCAGGCGGCCGGAGAAACGCGCCGCGAAGCGGCGACGACACTGGTCCGCAGACCGCGCGACTACCGCAACCTCCGCTCAATCCGCTCCAGCACGGCCCGCAGCGCCGCCAGTTGACGCGCAATCTCGTACAGGTTCCGCTCGATGCCGCGAGTGTCGGTCATGCCACCTCCAGCGTGCGGGTTCATTCCCGTCCGTCTGGAGGTCAAGCGAGTTCCATGCCGGATGAGAGTCTTGCAACCGGACGTCCGCCCACCCACGACAGCGCCCTCCGCTGCTACACTCCGCCGTCCGGGAGAGGTGCTGGAGTGGTCGAACAGGGCTGCCTGCTAAGCAGTTGTCCGGGGTGACTCGGACCGAGGGTTCGAATCCCTCCCTCTCCGCCAAGAAGACGACGAAAGAGACGGAAGATAGAGTGGTTAGTGGGATCGCCAGGCGTTGGAGTACCCATTTGTGTCCCACGTTTCACCGTCGATACTGGCTTGCACGTGCAAGCAGGAGAAGAGGCTAAGCTACGCCGAACAGTGGGAAGTTGGCGACAGTGAACCGCGTTGTACACTGTATGCTCCGCTGCTTGCCATGGCTGATTGGCTGTCGTACGGGGTGCCTCTTCCCCGTTGGAAGAACTATCTCCAGGAGGTTGCTCATGTTCAAGGATGTCTACTGCGAGACCCTTGAGGAGGTCTTTGAGGAGAAGCGCCGTCGCAAGGCGGATCCCGAAGGCAACGCCTACATCACCCAACACGAAGAGTCCCCATACGGTAGTGGCTACCGCGTCTACAGCATTCCAGTCGACATCTACGCCGATGAACTGGTGAAGCCGCTGCAACCAGGCGCCGGACTGGCTAGTGGCCGTAAGGCCGCGGCATACCGATGAGCGAAGACGAGGAGTCGCGAACCAACCTCGTCGTGCGCGAGGATTCAGAAGGCGGCGGCGCTCTACAACAGGAGCTTTGGCCCGAACTCCTCTCGCTAGAGCGGCAACGGATCGACAACGAGCGCCAGCGGGTCGATCTTGCGAGTCAGGTGATCGCCCTCAGGGATGCTTCCGACCAACGCCAGTACGAGTTCCACACCGAGAAACTCCGCCGCGACGACGACGACCGCAAGAAGAAGCGCCGCTTCGGCATGCGTCTCGTGTCGTGCCTCTTGGGGATCGGTGTCGCGTACGTTGGGCTTTGCCTGTACTTCCTGTTCTACGGCGACGAAGCTCAACGCACTTCGGCGATGTACCTCTTGGTCGGTCCTTCCGCGATAGTTGGCGGATACGGATTGCTTACCGCGTTCATCCGGGGACTCGACCACCTGTTCGGGCGCTGATTGTCGACCCGTGGTCCCCACGGAAGGGGGCCTCGCCCATGAGTGCCTTGGCAGGCCCGACCGAGTACACGTACCGCCGCGGCCCGCGGCGCGTCCATGCCACCGCCCACTATCGGCTGAACGCCCGCGCCCGGCCGGACAGGGTCGGAAGCGAACGGGCCTCGAAGCGTGCGTTCGTCCCAGCTTCTCGCTGAGGTAGCCGGCGGTGGCGGCCGGGTCCCGGTCGTGCATGTGGCCGGCGAAGCGAACAACCGCCTCCTCGGTCACGTCCTGCGGCGCGTCCGCCGCCGTCTTGTTCACGATGGCCCGGCCGCGCCATGCCTAGAGCACGGCCGCGTCGGTCGCCTGCACCTGGGAGGCGGGTGTAACGCGCCGTGGGCCCCACCTACGGTGTCTTCCGCCCGTCGCGGTGACCGCGATCAAGGGTCCCCACGGTCCAGCCAGGCCCAGGCCACCGCCTGCACCAGGACGCCGGCGTCTAGAGCCGCCACGGCGTCGGCCAACCCCGCCATACTCACGGTCAACCGCGGGGCGGAGTCTGCACTTCCGCGTTCGATACGCGCAGCCACGCCGCACGGCTTGGCCAAGTCCATTCTCGGCGGCCACAGCCGGATCGTCAGCACGTCGTAGCTCTCGTCCGCCTTCAACCGCCAGCCCCACCCAGAAACGCGGCTGTATCTCCGACCCTCCAGTACTTCGCCCAGGGCCACCTGCACCATGGGCTCGGAAGGCCCGGCCCGCTGCACCTCGCGGACCTGACCCGTCTCGGCCGAAACGTACAGCAGCGTCTCCATCGTTCCGTCAGTCGTCATTCCTCTGCGCCTCCGGATAGAAGCGCTGCCAAGACGCCGGCAGCGCCAGTCAACTCGTCGTGGACCAGAAAGCGAAGACCGAACGGTCCCTCGTCAGTGTCCAAGCGGCCACTCTATTGGGAGCCGCTGCCACCGTGCTCCGCCCAGGCACTGCGGGCGTACAGGCCGCCGTACTCCAGTTACTCGAGAACCCCCGACCCAGGCAGACTTGCACGGACGACCTCAGACCACGCTTCCAGAGCCTTGCGCCGCGCTTCAAGCAGGTCGGAGCGCTGGTAGGCGGCCTCGGCCTTGTCGCGGATCGCGTGAGCGAGACACGCTTCGGCGACCTCGCGAGAGACGCCGGTTTCGGCGCACCAGCCCCGGAAGGCCGTGCGGAAGCCATCCGGCACCGCCGGAACACCAAGCTCTCGGACCAGCTTCGAGAGCGCTTCGGACGACAGGGCCAGCCCGGTTGTGGACGGGAAGATCAGTCCGGAGTCGTCCGCCAGTTGTCGGGCTTCTTCGAGCACCGCGAATGCTCGAAACGACAGCGGAACACGATGCGGTCGACCGGCTTTCGTGCGCGCCGCCGGCACCGTCCACACCGCTTCGTCGAAGTCAACTTCGGCCCAGGTCGCTGCGCGAACCTCACCGGACCGTGCCGCAGTCAGGACCAGAAACTCGAACGCAAGCTTGGTGGTCATCCTCGCCTTCGACTCCCGCACCTTCGAGAGCGCCGTAGCGACTTCGCTCGGCGGCAATGCCTTGGAGTGCCGCTGCTGGCCGTAGTGCTTCGGTAGTGCGGCGCCTAGCGCCGGTCCGGCCGGATCGTCGGGCCGGTAGCTCTGCTCGATCGCCCACCGCATGATGGCGGCGATGCGCTGTCGCACCCGCCTCGCGGTTTCGGGCTTCTCGCTCCAGATTGGCAGCAAGACTGCCATCACGTCGGCGGTCGTGATCGTGTCGATCCGCTCCTGTCCTAGTCTCGGCATCGCGTAGTCCCTCAGGCTCGCCCGCCACTGCGCTTCGCTCTTGCTCCCCGGTCGCCACCTCGCGCGGCGAATCTTGATCACCTTCTCGGCCGCGGCCTCGAACGTCGGAACCGTGCGGCTGAGCGTCCGCGGATCGCCGCCGGCCCGCGCCAGCTTCCGGTAGCTGAACGCCCGCTCTCGTGCCTCTTTGAGGCTGGTGTACGGGTGCCCGCCCAAGCCTAGGTCCACCCGCTGGCCGCGAACAGTCCCGCGCCAGATCCACTGCTTGGAGCCGGATGGCTTCACCCGCAAGATCAAGCCGTGCTGGTCCCCATACTTGCCGGGGCGACTAACGGTGCGGACGAACTTTGCGCTCAGTTGTTTGGCCACGGTGGGGTGTCCCCTCTCGTGTCCCACGTCTTGGGCGAGACTACACGGAACCGTCTCGCGGCTTTGAGCTGCTCGACGACGTACCGCTCGGAGAAGCGGCCCGGTGCCTGTGGGCGGTCAAGGGGAGCGGCTGGCAGGGAATCTCCGAGCCACCGCGCGAGCTTCTTCGGCTCCGCGGCTGGTACTGCGAGGACCATTGAATGGCGGTCCTCGATGCCACTTTCCGGAGCCTCCTGCTAAGGAGCCGGCGTCGTTGCCTACAGCGCGTTACTGACAGGCAGGTGTAGAGGGGGAAGCCGCCACTGCGATTGCGGATCGTTGGTTCGGCCACCGTACGCGTTCCAGCAGGTACGGGGCGGCCGAAGATCGTCCCTTATGCCACCCCGTGGACGGTATCGACTTAGCCGCAGTCACACTCAGGAGGCACCCGCGCCTACCGGGACAGGGGGCGGTCTTTGAGCCGGTACCGACTAGCATTTCGGCGGACTTGATCTCTACTTGCGATTGCCTCACGCTTCACCACCGACCAAGGACCAGAAGTGTCACATCCTGTTCTGCTGTTCTGCCCCTACCTTCGAATGGACGAGCCTGTCACGTTCGCCGGCTGGGAAGTGGGACCACAGGAGTGCTTCCAGGAGCGCTGGGCCGATCCCCTGTTCAAGCGTCAGGCCCTCTCCTTCTTGAGCAAGTTCGTTGGAACAGACAGCAAGCCGATTAGAAACCCGGCAATTCTATGCAGGGAAGGGCGGTCACTAGACGGTGAAGCGGCGTCGCCGGAAGAGGTGGGGGCCCTCCAACTCTCCCTGGTCTTCGCATTCCTTGACGGCAACCCACGGAGCCGCCCCGATAACCGCGAGCACGGCTGGGCCATGGTGACGGCCGACAACGCGGACTTACACGCGTGGCCTATTGACCTGGAACAGGGACGCGTCATAACGAGCACCGGCTTCTTGGTGGAAACGCGCGCCGTCGCTCCCAGTGGCAGTGATCGCGGACTGGTCCTAAGCCCACCAGTCGACCTGCACATGCCTTCCTTTGCTTACAGCCCGGATCCTCTGATTCTGACTGGCATCTACGAGGCAGTTCTGGGATCACTGCGGTTTCCGGGCGCGAGTCGTGGTTCCGATGCGCTTCGAGTCGCTGTCGACTGGTTCGCCAGAGCCTGGCGGAACACTTCAACCGTAGAGTACGCGGAGCGGCTCGTGTACTTGAAGATAGCCTTTGAAGCGCTGACAGGCACGAGCAACAACTGGAAGAGCGCCCGCTGGCTCCGGGAGATGTTCGAGGCATTGCCGGACACAACGCGTGAGGACTCTGAGATCTTGGTTTGGTCGCCGGAGGAAGAGCCTGTTCACCCGCGGCACTGGAAGGACCGGTGGGGTCACGCTCAGTCCACACTCATCACCGACCTGGAGCACTGGTTCATGGAGTTCGGCAAAGCTCGGAACACGATCATCCATGAGGGTAGGGTGCCGGAACTGATGTACTCCGGTCCGAACTCCGCCTACGCCGGCTCGTTCTTTGCCACAGCCGAGTTCCTGCTCCGCGCAGTCATCAAGGTGCAGCTGTCGAAGCTCGGACACGACGACGCTTGGTGGCCCCGGCTTTGGAGGGTCAGCGACGACGTCTAGGAGAGACAAGTCGATCGTTGAAACCGTGCGGCCTCGACCGCCATCGGAGGAAGGCGGAGGCACCCTCGGGGCTCTCGTTGGCATCCCGCCAGTAGCAGCCAGGGTGGGGCGGCGATACGGGCGCGGGTAGTCTCGATTCGCTTTTGGTGTTCGAAGCCTCAGGCCAGGCCTATCGACTGATTGGAAGCCCGGCCCACAGTGGTACCGTCCGCCGGTGCGCCTTGAAGACCTCCAGCCACGCTGCACCGTCCGTGGCGTTCACCCTGACGAGCCGGTCGAGGTCGTCAACGTCCGTTGGCACGGTTCGGAGGCGATCGAGCTGACCTACAAGAAGCTGGACGGCGATGTCGCCGCCGAGCTTCTCTACCGTGAAGACGAGCCCAGGCTGGAGCTTGTCGAGGAGGGTCGAGCGTGGTCTTTCGACGGGGACGGCGCCCTGTTTCGGTTGGTTTCCGAGGCGCAGCGCATCCGGCTCGCGCATCTGTTCGACCGGGTGTTGGCGGTCCACACCTCCGTCGTCGATCCGTTGCCGCATCAGATCACCGCCGTCTACGAGTCGATGCTTCCGCGACAGCCCCTCCGCTTCCTCCTCGCCGACGACCCGGGGGCAGGCAAGACGATCATGGCGGGTCTACTGATCAAGGAACTGATCGCGCGGGGCGACCTGGAGCGCTGCCTTGTGGTTTGCCCTGGCGGTCTGGCCGAGCAGTGGCAGGACGAGCTGTACAGCCGGTTCCATCTCCCGTTCGAGATCCTGACGAACGACAAGTTGGAAGCCGCTCGTACGCGGAACTGGTTCCTCGAAGCGAACCTCGTCATTGCCCGCCTGGACAAGCTGTCGCGAGACGAAGACGTTCAGCAGAAGCTGAAGGTGCCGGAGGCCGAGTGGGACCTTGTGGTCTGTGACGAGGCGCACAAATTCTCGGCGACGTACTTCAGCAACGAGATCAAGTACACGAAGCGCTACCGGCTGGGCCAACTCCTCTCCGGCCTGACTCGCCACTTCCTGCTGATGACGGCGACGCCGCACAACGGCAAGGAGACGGACTTCCAGCTGTTCATGGCGTTGCTTGACGGCGACCGCTTTGAGGGCCGCTTCCGCGACGGCGTTCACACCACGGACGTTTCCGACCTGATGCGGCGTATGGTCAAGGAGCGGCTGCTCAAGTTCGACGGCAAGCCGCTGTTCCCCGAGCGGATCGCCTACACCGTGCCCTTCCGGCTGTCCGACGAGGAAGCCCGTCTCTATGCCGCGGTCACCGCCTACGTGCGCGAGGAGTTCAACCGGGCTGAGGCACTTGCAAACGCGAAACGAGCCGGCACCGTTGGCTTCGCTCTGACCATCCTGCAGAGGCGACTGGCTTCTTCGCCCGAGGCCATCTACCGGTCCTTGCGACGCCGGCGCGAGCGACTTCAGAGCCGCCTCCGCGAACTCGAGGTTCTCCAGCGCGGAGGCCAGCACTCCCTTGTCATGAGGTTTCTGGCCCCTGAACTCGACGAGGACGACCTCGAGGATCTCGCCGACGCACCCGAGGAGGAAGCTGAAGACGCCGAGGCGCAGATTCTCGACCAGGCCACGGCGGCTCAGTCGATTGCAGAACTGAAGGCTGAGATCGAGACTCTGAAGGAACTCGAGGCGCTGGCTCTGAAGGTGCGCCGCGCCGGCCAGGACACGAAATGGCGAGAACTGGCCGCCCTGCTGGCCGCGATCTTCACACCCTCGGGCCGCGCGGATCAGATCGGTGAACGGACGACGCCCCGCGGGTCGGGTCCAGTACCGCCGCCTCTGTCCTCGCCGGGCCAGAAGCTCGTGCTCTTCACGGAGCATCGCGACACGCTGAGTTACCTGTACGAGCGGATCAGCACCCTCCTGGGACGTGAAGGCTCGGTGGTCGTGATCCACGGTGGCGTCGGCCGCGAGAAGCGCCTGGAGGTCCAAGCGGCCTTCCAGTACGACCCGGAGGTCCAGGTGCTGCTGGCGACCGATGCCGCTGGCGAGGGGATCAATCTGCAACGGGCGCATCTGATGGTCAACTACGACCTTCCGTGGAACCCGAATCGCCTGGAGCAGCGCTTCGGCCGCATCCATCGGATTGGTCAGACGGAGGTTTGCCACCTCTGGAATCTGGTCGCTCAGGACACCCGCGAGGGCGATGTCTACCGGCGGTTGCTGGAGAAGCTGGACCAGGCGCGAGAGGCGCTCGGTGGGCAGGTCTTCGACGTACTAGGCAAGTTGGAGTTTGAAGGGCGTCCCTTGCGCGACCTGCTGCTTCGAGCGATCCGCTATGGGGAACAGCCGGAAGTGCGCGCCCGGCTCGACACCGCCGTGGACCACGCCCTCGACCACGATGCGCTGCAGGAGTTGCTGGAAGAGCGCCAGTTGGCGCACGACGCGATGGACGCTTCTCGCGTGCAGCGGGTCCGGGAGGACATGGAGCGTGCCGAAGCGCGACGCCTGCAGCCTCACTACATCCGGTCGTTCTTCCAGGAGGCGTTCAAGCGGCTAGGAGGCAAACTCTGGCAAAGGGAGCCGGGCCGCTTCGAGGTGACGAACGTGCCAGCGTCTGTCCGGCACCGCGATCGAATGATCGGGATTGGCGCTCCGGTACTGCCGCGATACGAACGGATCGTGTTCGAGAAGCCGCTTGTGGCGCCACCCGACCAGCCGCTTGCGAACTTCGTCTGTCCGGGCCATCCGCTGCTCGACTCAGTCATCGATCTGACGCTTGAACGCCACCGCGACCTCCTGCGGCGTGGTGCGGTCCTCGTGGATGAGAGAGACGACGGTACGGAACCACGCGTGCTGTTCTCCATCGAGCACTCCCTGCAAGACGGCAACACCACCCGTAGCGGTGACCGGCAGGTCATCTCCAAGCGAGTTCTCTACGTCGAACTCAACGCCGGTGGAGTCGCGCGCCATCTGCACTACGCGCCGTATCTCGACTATCGGCCGCTGGATGACGGCGAGCCGACGGTTGATGAACTTCTCGACCGGCCCGAGTGCCAGTGGATCGACCGGGACCTCGAGCAGAAAGCCCAGGCGTACGCGGTCGCGAACGTCGTCCCCGAACATCTCAAGGAGATTCGGGATGCTCGACTCGAGTTGATCGCCAAGACCGAGGCTGCGGTGAAGGAGCGTCTGACCAAGGAGATCAACCACTGGGACCATCGAGCCGCGCAACTCAAGCAGGCCGAAGAGGCTGGGAAGACCGGCGCCCGGCTCAACTCGGGCGAAGCGCGCCGGCGGGCAGACATGCTGCAGGGCCGTCTCCAGAAGCGATTCCAGGAACTGAACCGAGATCGACAGATCTCTCCCCGACCTCCCCTCGTACTCGGTGGCCTGCTGGTCGTGCCCCGCGGTCTCATCGAAGCGATGTCAGAAGGCCCGAGCCCGACGGTCGAGCGACGGGATACGCAGAAGGCTGCCGCCGAGGCGCGCAGACTCGTGATGGAGACCGAGCGCGGACTCGGCTTCAAACCAGTCGACCGTGAGGTCGAGAAGCTCGGCTACGACATCGAGAGCAGGGACCCGGCCACCGGAAGGCTGCGGTTCATTGAAGTCAAGGGCCGGGAGAGCGATGCCTCGACAGTCACGGTCACCAAGAACGAGATCCTCTACTCGTTGAACAAGCCGGACGACTTCATCCTCGCCATCGTCCTCTTCGACGGCAGAGATCGTCCACCCGTTCGCTACGTGAGACAGCCGTTCCAGCGTGAGCCCGACTTCGGTGCCGCCAGCGTCAACTACACCCTGCGCGACCTCCTCGCCAAGGCCGAGGATCCGCGGTAGCTGCGTCGCCCCTGCGTCTGCGTCAAGTGCATTGGACACCGGACGGCACTAGACTCGCGCCCTTATGGCCACAACGAATCACGAGCGCGTCGGTAAGGCGCTCGATCTCCTGAAGGCGGGCCTTGGCCCGTTCGTCGACCGCGAGCTGAAGCGCGCGATCAAGAACAAGCGTGTCGACGCCGGCGTCCTGAACTGGTTCGACGATCCGAACCTGCGCAAGCGGCCCCTGACGGAGTGGGACGTCGCCGCCCTGCTCAAGCTGATGTGGGACAACTGGAGAATGGTCTTCCAGGATGTCCTGGGGCCCGCCGAACGCGGCTTTGTGGGCGAACTACGCGGGCACAGGAACCGCTGGGCGCACCAGGAGTTCTTCTCCAGCGACGACGCCTACCGGGCGCTCGACACGGCGAATCGCTTGCTGACGGCTGTATCCGCAAAGGAGGCGGCCGAACTCGACAAGCTGAAGATGGAACTGCTCCGGGTCCGGTTCGATGAGCAGGCGCGTGGTCAACGGCGGCGACAGGCGAGCCTGGCCGTCGAGAGCGCAGCCAAGAACCTCAAGCCGTGGCGGCAGGTCGTGACGCCGCACCAGGACGTGGCCAGCGGCCGCTATCAGCAGGCCGAGTTTGCCGCCGACCTCTGGCAGACCTATCTTGGCGAAGGGAGCGAGGAGTACCGGGACCCGGTGGAGTTCTTCCGCCGCACATACCTGACCGAGAGCCTCAAGAGAATGCTGGCTGGTGCCGTGCAGAGGCTAGCCGGCCTGGGGGGCGACCCGGTAGTGCAGCTACAGACGAACTTCGGTGGCGGCAAGACCCACTCGATGCTCGCCCTCTACCACCTTTGTTCTGGCGTTCCCTTAAACGACCTGTCCGGTGTCGAGGCAGTTATGCGGGAGGTCGAGGCGCCGGATCTGCCGACCGTCAAGCGTGTCGTGCTGGTCGGCAACCGCATCTCGCCCGGCAATCCCGACACCAAGCCGGATGGCACAGTCGTGAGGACGCTATGGGGTGAACTCGCTTGGCAACTCGGTGGTGCAGAGGCGTATGCCCGCATCGCCAAGGACGACGAGCACGCCACGAGCCCAGGTGATGTTCTGCGGAAGCTCCTGGTCGAGCACGGCCCTTGCCTGATCCTGATTGACGAGTGGGTCGCCTACGCGCGACAGCTTCACGATCAGAGCGATCTCCCCGCTGGCAGCTTCGAGACGCAGTTCACGTTCGCGCAGGCGCTGACCGAGTCCGCGAAGCTGGCCGGCAACTGTCTTCTCGTGGTCAGCCTGCCAGCATCGGACACCTCTGCCTCCCCGCACACTCAGGCCGACGATGTCGAGGTAGGTGGCCAGCGCGGCCGTGAAGCTCTTGACCGGCTGCGCAACGTGATCGGCCGCATCGAGTCGTCCTGGCGGCCCGCGAGCGCCGAGGAGGGGTTCGAGATTGTTCGCCGGCGGTTGTTCGAGCCTTTCGCCGACTCAGCGCAGTTCACAGACCGCGATGTAGTTGCGCGGGCGTTTGCCGATCTCTACCGAGGCCAGCAACATGAGTTTCCACCCGAGTGTCGAAACGCGGACTACGAACAACGTCTGAAGGCGGCCTATCCCATTCATCCTGAGATCTTCGACCGCCTCTACTCGGACTGGTCGACCTTGGTGACCTTCCAGCGGACCCGCGGCGTGCTGCGATTGATGGCGGCGGTCATCCACAGCCTCTGGCAAAAGGGCGACAGCAGCCCGCTCATCCTGCCGGCCAATCTCTCGATCGACGATCCACGGGTGCAGTTCGAGCTGACGCGCTACCTGCCGGAGAACTGGGTTCCCGTGATCGAGAAGGATGTCGACGGACAGCAGGCCCTTCCGCAGCGGATCGATGGCGACGTAGCGAACCTGGGCAAGTTCTCCGCCTGCCGGCGCGTGGCGCGGACCGTGTACCTGGGCTCTGCTCCCAGTGCGGGCTCAGCCCAGCGCGGCCTCGAGGACCGCAGAATCAAGCTGGGCTGCGTGTTTCCTGGGGAGTCGTCGGCGGTCTTCGGGGACGCCTTGCGGCGGCTCGCGGCCAACGCGACCTACCTCTACCAGGACGGAAGCCGCTACTGGTACGACACGCGGGCTACCGTCACGAAGCTGGCCGAAGACCGCGCCGAGCAGTTGCGTCGAGAGCCGGACAAGGTTGCGCAGGCGATCGTCGCGAGTCTGCGCACGGCCCTGCGAGAGACCGCCGGCTTCAGCCGCATTCACACGGCTCCACAGTCTGGCCACGAAGTGCCGGACGAACGTGAGGTCCGCCTCGTGGTCCTCGGCATCGATCACGGGTACCGGAAGGAACCGGGATCCCCCGCGGAAACAGCCGCTGCAGCCATCCTCGAATCTCGGGGCGCCTCGCCGCGGCTGTATCGCAACACCCTTGTCTTTCTGGCGCCCGACCAAACCCGGTTACAGGACCTCGACGAAGCGGTTCGCCGTGACTTGGCGTGGGAGTCCGTACTCGCGGAGCGAGAAGCACTCGATCTTTCCCCGCACCAGGTCAAGCAGGCGGAGACCCAGCGCCGAGCCGCCGCCGAGGCCGTCACGGCCCGGCTGCCCGAGACGTACCAATGGTTGCTCGCGCCGGTGCAGAAGGACCCCGCTGCGCCGGTGTCTTGGGAGACGACCCGGCTCTCTGGCCACGGCGCCCTCGCGGTTCGAGCCGCCAACCGTCTGAAGAGCGACGACGTACTTGCCTCCACGTTCTCCGGCACCCGCCTGAAGATCGAACTTGAGCGGGTTCCGCTGTGGCGTGGCGAGCATGTATCGATAACGCAGCTCATCGAGGACTTCGCGCAGTATCTCTATCTGCCGCGTCTCCAGGATCCGGCTGTGTTGCTAGGGGCCGCAGCGGACGGCGTGGTGCTGCTGACCTGGGAGAAAGACACGTTCGCTTTCGCGGATAGCTTCGACGAGGAGTTGGGCCGGTATCGAGGACTCCGTGCCGGCCAAATTGTCCCGCTGACGGATCCGGCGGCTCCGGGGATTCTGGTCAGACCAGCCGCCGCCCGGCAGCAGCTTGACGCGGAAGAAGAACCAGTTGCGCCTCAGCCCCCCAAGGGCGGCGATCCAGTCGGTTCCGACGAGCCCCCAACTCCCGACCCGATCCCGTCACTTGACCTCGGCCCCAAGCGCTTCCATGGCAGCGTCTCGCTCGACGCGACTCGCGCCGGTCTCGACGCGAGTCGAATCGCAGAGGAAGTGATCACCCATCTCTCAGGCCTCGTCGGGGCGAACGTGACGGTGACCTTGGAGATCGAGGCCGACATACCGGAAGGGGCGCCGGACCATGTCGTCCGCACCGTGACGGAGAACAGCCAAACGCTGAAGTTCAACAGTCACGGTTTCGAGCGGGAGTAGTCGGAGGGTCGCCGCGCCCCGGGAGCCACTGGGACACAGCCTTAGCGTCGAGGCGGCGCGGGTTCCGCCCAGCATCTACGACGGTCGGGGGCCTTGACGGACGCTGGCCAGTTCGAAGACGCTCATGGCGGCTTGGCCAAGACGGAGCACAGCGTCGGCCAGGTCCTTCGCGCGTGTGTCGATGCGGAGAGCGCCATGATGCTGTTCGACGCCGGCTTTGCGGAGGATTTCTTCCAGGCGCGTTCGGTGTTCTCCCACAAAGAGCACGTCGACATCGTTGTCATAGCTGGCGTGCATGACGGTGTGGCCGCGGTCGGAGAGACGCAAGTAGCCGTCTTCCGTCTCGGTCGCCGTTATGGGAAGCCTGTCCCCGTCGGGGAACGCGAACTGAGTGCGGAGCATCCAGGCGCCATCAGGACGTCGTGAGAATTGGACTCCCTCCGGGAGTTCAGTGAGCAGGCGGTTTGCCGCGTCGAGATCGAGAGCCACGAAACGACGGCGGTCAGAGTTCCATCTGTTCGGGCTCGGGTTCGGGCTCGCGAGATTGGGCCAGTCGCATGATCTCCGGCCAGCTTTGCACTAGGCCGTTGTAGGACAAGGCGTCGCCGGCACGCTTCTTCCGTTCGCACACCGTGTACAGGCGGTAGCAGAGTTCACGGGCCGTATCCGCGAACCCGCCCAGCTTGGCGACCAAATCTGCTGCACCCGTTTCGCCGTCGGACTCAAGAACGCGGATCAGGTGGTGGACCGCCTCCCAGGTGGTGAGGCGCGCGTCCGTGATGGGATCCCAGGTGTCGGGTAGCTCCTTGGGCGACAACAGGCGGACCTTTCCGCCGCGGGAGTCGAGGATCCCGGCCTCGACCATCCCCGCTACGGCCGTGTTCTTGGCCTTGGAGAGCGTCTCCGCAACGCCGTAGTCCCCCTCGGCGAAGCCATGCTGCTCGAACCACGCCAGTGCCCATCGGCTGTCGGCGTCGAAATCGCCTTCCTGCTCGGCCAGCACTTCATCGAGGACCTGGTTGATCAGCGCGAGCGCTTCCCTGACCGGCACGACCTCTCCCGATGCGTCGAGCACCTTCGCGTAGCGTGTGTAAACGGCCATGCCGGGGCCGATGGCCGCCTGGGCGAGGTCGACAGGGGCGACGTTGCCGGATTGAAGAAGGCGAAGAGCGTGGGGGAGTTGGGCGCGGAGTGCGGCCAGAAGCTCACGACGAGTGGCGAGCGGAGCATCGGCCGGGCGCGGCCGGCAGACGAGGACGATGCTAGAGGCGAGGGCGTTGGTGCCGATGCTTATCGATCTTGCCCCTCTCTCCGTACGTATTGGCCAAGTACCGGTGATCGCAAAGCCTGATCGGATGACGGCGCCGAGGAACGTCTCCCACCCCGTGCTAGCCGTTCCGATGCTTCCCTTCCTCTCCGACTGCTTGAAGGCGTAGTAGATCGTGACCGGAAACCCCGAATGCGCTTGCCCTGCGAGCCGCCCAATCGCCTCTGTCATGCCCTCAAGGAAGAACGACTCAGCAGCTGCCTTGCTCCCGTGACGATAGGGCGTGGCAACAAGCTCCTCGGCCTTCGGAACCGCCAGCGTGGCGAACAGCTCGGGAAAGACCGACTTGAGAGAGCGGCGGAGCCAGACGTAGAAGTAATCCGACAGGTCCGCATAGCCGATGTTGTCGTAGTAGGGAGGGTCTGTGGAGACGAGGGCCTGACGCGCAATAGTCTGCCGCGCTGCATCAGCCTGGACCGCGCAACCGGTTTGCGTGGACGTCGCCCCTGGCAGGGAATCCAGCGCCTTCGAGATCCACTCCACCCCCGCAAGCCAGTTACCGCTAGTCGCTCCAAAGGGAGGAGCCTCGGCGTAGTCCCATGTCATCGGAAGGGCTTGCCGTGCGAACGTGCCACGGATGAAGCCTTCTGCGGGTGTAGCGATGGTCGACCAGTAGTTCGAAGCGTAGTCCACTGCAAACGCCAGATACACCCCTACCGCCTCGGCATACGCGGTCGCACCGGTGCCGCCGTCGCGCAGTGGTCGGCCGTCGTCGGAAAGACCGGCGGCCGCCGCGTCGAGGCGAACGCGCTCCGTTGCCTCCCCCACCAAGTCGGAGAAGGTCGTCAAGGCCACGAGTTGACGCGGAGTGAAGAGATCGCCGAAGGACGTTAGTCCGTAGTTTGGAGTCTTGAAGTCCCTCGGGTTGTCCGGTAGTGGCATGTCGGGCTTCCAGGACGCAGCGATGGCGCCCGCTACGCCTTCGTGCTCTGGCGTTGGGCTGAGGTAGACACGCTCTCGGTCACCCTCGGCCACGATGGCCATTAGACGTTCAGCCATGGCGCCTGCTCGCCCTTGTGCGCGAATGTGCTCGTAAGAGACAGGAGTGCCGGGAAGCCCGGACATAAGGCACCGAAACGCTCGTCGTTTCCCTGCCGTTGTACCTTGCTTCGCGGTCGCCACGTCTGGTGGCTGCCCCGCCCGGACCTCGAACCGGTAGGCACGGCCCTGAATCACCGGCTCGACATACGCCTCCTTGCCCCTCTTCGTTGACAACATGAACGTCGAGACGAGTGGCACGTTCACGTTGGCAAATGCCGGATTCGGGCTCTTCACGGTACGCGCCCAGAGCCAAGCGATCACGGTCAAACGCAGGCCCTCGTACTGCTTCAGGTCGGAGCGCTCCCGGACCATCGCAGGGGTAACCTCAACCTGCGGATAGAGATGGCCGACCCGCCTCTGAGCTTCGTCCCGCATCCAACGACCGTAGTAGCGGACGTCCTCGGCCAGGCCCTGCGCGCCGCGCCACCGCCGAGCTACGACGGCTGGCTCCTTCCGAGACTCCAGATTCACCGGCTCCCGACCGCCAAACATCGGCGGAATCTCGATCATTGCCTTGTTGATCAAGACCGCTACCGGGTTCAGGTCGCTGGAATGCGCCTCCAGACCCAGCCGTTGCGCTTCGAGCGGCAATGCTCCGCCCCCGGCGAAGGGATCGTGGAAGGCGGGGAGCTTGTGACGGTCGAACAGTTCCTTCGCGTGCGGGTGGTCGGCGTTCTCGGCGCAGGCGCGCCGCCAGCTCCGCCAGATCTCGGTCGTGGCCTGGTCCAGCAGCTCTTCATTGGTCGTGTTCTCCCACTTCACGAGCTCCCTGAGAATCCCGAACAGCCGCTCACGTTCAAGCTCCGCTGCGACATCGGCCAGAGCCTGCCGATCGTCCGAAGCGCCGGAGTCCGTGCCGACACTTGACCTTGCCTTCGCGCGGCGCTTCTTCAACTCTCCATGCACGGCTCGCTTCTTAGCCGGGTCCGACAGCAGCACGTCGACGTACTCCGACGGATCGTCCACCATCTGCGCGAAGATGACCGCCCGAGCGGCGGCCAACGGCCTTCGAGCCCACCACAGGTGCAAGGTCGACGGATGTCCGTGCCGAATCGACTTCTCCCTCGCTGAAGCCGCGTTGATTGCATCCAACGGCAACGCCACCTCGATCAGCTTCTTACGCAACTCCATTCTCCTTGATTCTGGCGGCGATGACCAATTTAGGCGGTCGGAATCCAGAAGCGGTCACTCCCGCAGTCGGTGCACGACAAGACGGCTGCCCTACATGACGACACTGGCAACTGCCGGAACGCTCACTTCGGCTAGCGGGCCGTCCCGGCAGCAAGGGCTGCCATGCGTTCGACGGCCGCCGCCAATGACGGAAGATCCTGTTCAACGACCGTCCACACGGCCTCAACGTCGATTCCGAAGTAGTCGTGCACAAGAACGTTGCGGAAGCCCGCGATGGCGCGCCAAGGGATCTCCGGCTCCGTGGCCCGGAGAGTCTCACTGAGCCGCTGGGTCGACTCGGCAATGGTCTGCAGGTTCCGTACTACGGCATCCTGAACGAGAGTCGAACCGAAGAACTTCGAGCTATCGCCGCCGGTGTACTCCCCGATGCGCGAGATGCGGTCGCGGATGTGCTCTAGGAGCACCAGGTCGGTCCCCCTGTCCGCCTTCACAGGATCTGGGCTTCTTCCAGAATCCGGTGCCGAAGATCGGGGTGCAGACTACGCTCCGTTACCACGTCTACTCGCCGCCCCAACAGGTCCTGGACGTCCATCAGCAACGCTCCCAGGGCCAAGCCGCTCTGGCCCTTCGGCAGGGTCACGAGCAGATCCACGTCGCTCCCCTCGTCTGCGTCCCCTCGGGCCATGGAGCCGAACACGCGCACGTCCTCGAAACCGTGGCGGCCAGCAACGGCTCGTATCTCAGTCCGGTGGGATTCGATCAAGGAGTGCATGCGGGAGTCGTGCGGCCACTTCCGCTCGACCGCCCTAGCCAGCGTGTTGGCAGCGCGGTCTTGTCGGCGTGCGAGTGGGGAGGAGATCCTAGCAGCGGTCGCCGCGCGACCCGGGCGCGCATTGGGAGCCTCCGTTCTGATAGACGTTCCAATCTTCTCCCCCGGCACGAGCCCGACTTTCTCCTCGTCGGTCGGCACGCCAAGAACCGAGGCAAGGGCGGTGCCGATGCGCTCGGCGGCGGCCTCGGTTTCCCGGTCACCCGCATGTGCGTAGCGAAGGCTCATTCGAGAGCGGCTGTGGCCGAGCAGCCGCGACACGACCGGCAAGGGCACTCCCTGCATGACAGCGTGGCTCGCGAACGTGTGACGGAGATCGTGTAGACGCACCTCCTCGATCCGGGCTTCCCGCCTTACCTTGCGCCAAAGGGACAACTCCGAGGAGCGGGGCTTCGACGAGTCGGAAAGCGATGGGAAGACGAACGGGCTGCCGTTGCGCGGCTGGCGGCTGAGTATGCGCTGCGCTTGGTCGTTCAGGTACACCAAGCGTGGGCCCGTCTTGCTGTCATGTAGCCGCAGTGTGCCCTCGCTCACCTCCGACCACCTGAGCCCAACGAGCTCTCCCTTTCTGCAACCTGTAAGCAGCAGCAGGCGAATGATGTCGGCCTGTTGCCGGCCGGACTCTCGCCCCCGATGCGCACTGAGTGCCGCGCGCAAGCGCGCAACCTCGGTTCGCGAGAGGAAGCGGGTACGTAGCGGGCTCGCGTTGCGCACGATGCCACGGGCGGGGTTAGCGTCTTGGTGCCCACACGCGACAGCGTGGTTCAGGATCTGTCGTAGGACATCGAGCGTGCGGTTTGCGCCGCCGGGCGCTCTCTCGCTGTAGCGATCGAACCAAGCGTGTACATCTCCCGCCGTTATCGCGTCCAGGGGTAAGTGGCCGAAGGTCGGCAACAGCTGTGCGCCCAGGGCGCTGTCCACCCGCGCCTTTGTGGACGCTTTGCAGCGCTCGTAGCAGGCTTCCCTCCAGGGGCCCTGCACGAAGTCCCGGAAAGTCGGCATCAGCATCAGACCCCCAGCACGTTGCCCACGGCCTCGACCGCCTCAAGGACCGAGGCGTCGGCGAAGTGCGTGTAACGAAGTGTCGTTACCGGGTCGCGATGCCCCAAGAGGCGGCCGATCGTTGGAATGGTCTCACCCTGCTGGAGGGCGATGCTCGCGTAGCTGTGGCGCAGGTCGTGCAGCCGCACGTCCCGGAGATCCGCCATCTCGCGAAGTGCCCGCCAGTAGCGATGAAGCGCGTCAGAACGCATGGGCCCTGGGCGGCGCAGGGCAGGGAACACCCAACGATCGCTGCGCGGAAGGCGGCCCAGCACCTGGCGCGCCGGCGAAGACAGCCAGACCATCCTGGGTCCCGCCTTACCGTCGCGCAGGAAGAGGTGGCCTGCTCGGTAGTCACCCCATTGGAGAGTCCTGATTTCTCCTTGTCGGCAGCCGGTCAGGAGCAGCAGACGGATTGCCGCGGCGGGTCGAAGCACCGAGGCTTCTAGATCAGCCAGCGCTCCGCCAAGGCGCCGAACTTCCGGCAGAGTAAGGAACCGCTCCCGACTAGGGCACCGATAGCGCCGGATACCCGAGCAAGGATTGCTGTTCTCCGGTCGGTAACCGTAGATCTCGGCCTGACGCATGATCACCGAGAGGACGGGCAGCGCTCGATTCGCCGCCGCAGGCGTCGACCTCAGAGAAGAGAACCAGAGCTGAACGTCCTCGTGGGCGATGCCCGCGATGGGGCGCTGGTTGAACCACGGCATGATCTGGTTTCGGAGGTACGAGCGGTTTACAGCCGCCGTCCCTGGCTTCCAGGAGCGTCCGTAGCGGCGAAAGACCGTTTCTGCGACTACTTTGAAGGGCGCAGTGGAACCAAGGGCGGATTGGTCTCCCGGATTCTGCGGGTGCGACTCTGACGTGGTCGCCCGCTGGGATCTTGATCGGTGGTCTTGCATTCTGACGTCCTCCTGCTTTCATTCACTCGCGGACCGAGGGCAAGAGCCCAAGCCCAAACGGGCTAGTAGACATCAAGACCGGCACCGGAGGACTGGCTTGAAGCCGAAACCGGTTGGGCTAGCATGGCCAACCTCGCGCCACGCCGAAGCCCCAACGCCTCGCCGAAGCGCCCCTCAAGAAGAAGTCGTTTACAGGTCTGGCGTGAGCAGGAAGCTGATCGAGGTCGCGTTGCCGCTGGCTGCAATCAACGCAGCCTCCGCACGGGAGAAGTCGATACGGCACGGACATCCGTCAACCTTGCATCTATGGTGGGCGCGACGGCCCTTGGCGGCGGCGCGGGCTGTCCTCTTCGCGCAGATGGTGGATGACCCGTCGGAGTACGTTGACGTGCTGCTGTCGGATCCGGCGAAGAGCCGCGCGGCCCGAAGAGAGCTGAAGAAGCGGCGGGCTAAGGGTGGGCAGACGGACAGCGGGACCCCCACCGCCGCCGACCAGTTGGCACTGGCCGAGGTCGCGGCGGAGCTTGAACGGGAGCGGTTGTTCGGGATTCTCAGAGAACTCGTGAAGTGGGAGAACACGACCAACGAGGAGCTCTTGGAGCAGGCAAGGGGCGAGATCTGGCTGAGCTGGCGGCGCACCTGCGCGGAGAACGCAGATCATCCGCAGGCGAAGGAACTGTTCGACCGCCACAAGCTGCCGGCATTCCACGATCCGTTCGCCGGCGGAGGTGCGCTACCGCTGGAAGCCCAGCGGCTGGGCCTTGAGGCACATGCAAGCGACCTAAACCCGGTGGCCGTGCTGATCTGCAAAGCGATGCTCGAGATCCCGCCGAAGTTCGCCGCCTGGCCGCCGGTGAACCCCGAGTCGAAGAGTGATTCGACGCTCGTTGCGAGTCAATGGTCCGGTGCGCAGGGTCTGGCAGAGGACGTGCGCTACTACGGCCGCTGGATGCGGGAAGAGGCCCAGAAACGGATTGGGCATCTCTATCCGCAGGTTGAGATCACATCGGAGGTGGTCCAGGAACGGCCCGACTTGGTGCAGTACCAAGGTCGAAGACTGAACGTGATCGCTTGGCTGTGGGCGCGAACGGTGAGGAGTCCGAACCCCGCATACGCCGACGAAGAGGTGCCGCTCGTCTCGACGTTCATGCTGTCCACGAAGAAGGGGAAGGAAGCGTACGTCGACCCCATGATCGAGGGCCGGGGCTACCGTTTCGCGGTCAAAGCCGGGCTACCGGCGGACAGAGAGACTACGAAGTCGGGGACCAAACTCTCCCGCGGGACGTTCCGTTGCCTCATGTCGGGCACACCGATCGGTGGAGACCACATCAAGGCCGAAGGCCAGGCTGGCCGGATGGGTGCCCGGTTGATGGCTGTGGTCGCGGAAGGCGACCGCGGCCGCGTCTACCTCAAACCCATGGGGGAACATGTGGGAGCACCGGCAAAGGCACGCCCTGCGTGGATCCCGGAGGGTGATGTCCCGGCTCGGCTAACGGGAGGAACGTGCGTACCTTACGGGCTAACTACTTGGGCGGACCTCTTCACCCCCCGCCAGCTCGTCGCCCTGACGACTTTCTCCGACCTAGTCGGGGAGGCGACGGAGCGCGTTCGCCTCGACGCGGCGGCCGCCGGTCTTCCCAACGACGGCCGACCACTGCGCGACGGCGGCACCGGTGCGACCGCGTATGCCGAGGCGGTAGGGGTGTATCTTGGGGTAGCGCTCAGTCGGCTCTCGGACATCTGCAATGCGCTATGTCGTTGGGAGGTCACGAAGACCCAGGTTCGAAATCTGTTCGGACGGCAAGCAATCCCCATGATCTGGGACTTTGCCGAGAACAACGTCTTTGGCGGCTTCGCAGGTGACTACATGGTCAGCCTCGAGAACATGGTCAAGGCGCTGGAGAGGCTGCCATCCTCTGGGAGAGGATCAGCGAAGCAGGGGAGCGCTCAAGCAAGCTCGCTCTTTGGTGGGCCCGCCCGAACGATCTCGACGGACCCGCCGTACTACGACAACATCGGCTACGCGGACCTATCGGACTTCTTCTATGTCTGGCTCCGACGTTCACTAGGACCGATCTTCCCCGACTTGTTCTCGACCATGGCTGTGCCGAAGGTCGAGGAGCTCATCGCTAGCCCCTACCGTCACGGCGGCAAGCAGCAGGCGGAGGAGTTCTTCCTCGACGGCATGACGCAGGCCATGAAGCGGCTCGTCGAGCAGGCGCATCCCAGCTCCCCCGTAACGATCTACTACGCCTTCAAGCAGTCCGAAACGAAGAGGGAGACCGGCACCGTCAGCACGGGATGGGAGACGTTCCTAGACGCGGTGATGCGCTCCGGGTTCGCCATCACCGGCACTTGGCCTGTGCGTACGGAACTCTTGAACAAGATCGGAATGGGTGCCAACCTCCTCGCGTCCAGCATCGTCCTCGTCTGTCGGCCACGCCCGGCCGATGCTCCGCTCGCCACTCGTCGTGAGCTTCTGGCCGCACTACGCGCCGAACTCCCCCGTGCTCTTCGCCTCCTGCAATCCGGCAACGTCGCCCCTGTCGACCTCGCCCAGGCGGCCATCGGCCCCGGCATGGCCGTTTACACACGCTACGCCCTGTCGCGGAGCGGTGAGCGGTTCGCGGCTAGTCCTCGTGGGGAGCGTCCCCGTTTTCAGCCGGTGGGAGTGGCGGACCGCGAGGCTTCACCAAGATGGCGTGTCGGCCGCGGCGGTGTGAGGGTGGTGCCCTTCTACCGAGCAAGTGGACGGGCAACCGTGAGTGGCAGAGTAGTCGGTCGCAAGCTGCGCCGAAGCCCGAGTGGAAACTGCCGGGTCCACGAGTTCAAGGCCCTCAGAGTCGCCACCCGGCGTCGGCCTACCGGAAGTGCCTCTGCCGCGCGCCGTGACTCGCTTCTTGCGGCTGCTGGTGAACGTGCGGCTGGCGTGGGCAACATGGTAGGTTGCCGACCTTTGGCCAACCGACCGACCCGTGCCGATTACACTCAAAGACAGGAACGCGCCCGCTCTAGTCACAGTTTGGCTGGGTAACGTCTTGGCGTACGTTCTCGTGGCGTACACGAGCTTTGAGGTGAGGAGTTTGGCTGAGGTATGGCAGACGCTTAGTGAGGCCCGGGCTGACTTGCTACCGCTCAGCGTGTTGGTGCTACTCGTCGGAGTGTTGAGCGAAGTCGTAAGCACCGAGACAAAGACGAGATTGGTGTTCTGGAGATGGCGGCACGCCTTGCCGGGGTGTCGAGCGTTCACTAAGCACATGGGTGCCGACCCCAGAATCGACCGCGATGCGTTGCTAGAACACCAAAGTCCCCTGCCTACCGACCCCTCTGCGCAGAACGCCCTTTGGTATCGCTGGTACCACGAGTTACAGGACGATGATCGGGTGAGGCAGATTCACCGGACGTATCTTCTCTCTCGCGATTGGACTTCGGCGGCAGTATTGATTCTCGCCGTGGGTGGCCCAATGGCGCTACTCCGGGCGGAGCGGTTGCAGCCAGCCTTGTGGTACCTGTCGGCTCTACTGTTCCAGTACTTGCTAGTCTCTAGCGCTGCGCGCAACTCGGGGATCAGGCTAGTGCAGACAGTCTTGGCCTGCAAGGCTTCGTCGGAAGTGGCACGGGTGGCTAGGAACTAGGAGAAACAGCGACGTGAGTGATTTTCTTGAGATCGACTTCCTCGAAGTTGGTGACAAGGGTAGCGGTGACGCGATAGCCGTGCGTCACCGGCAGAATGGTGTCGACTACGTCTACGTTGTGGACGGTGGCTACGAAGCGGATGGGGAGAAGCTTGTCAGCCACATCCGCACGTACTACACCGCCGATCGCGTAGATCACGTTGTCCTCACGCATCCGGACAGGGACCATGCTGCGGGTCTCGAGACAGTCTTGGAAGAACTCCAAGTCGGAACTCTTTGGATGAACCGCCCGTGGGTGCATGTCGACGCTCTGATGCCGAAGTTCGAGCGCTACCAGGATAGGGACCGGCTCATAGGCCGGCTTCGGCGTGATTTCCCAAACGTTGCAAAGCTAGAAGCGCTTGCCATCGAGAGGGGAATCCTGATCCAGGATGCGTTACAGGAAACGGAGGTCGGAGTCTTCACCGTCCTGGCGCCGGCCTACGGTACGTACTTAGACTTGGTCGTCGCATCGGAGAAGACACCCGTTCCTGCTTCTAAGACGCTTTCAGCGACAGACGGGGTTCTCTTGAGTGCCGCTTGGGGTGAAGAGAACCTGAAAGGGGACACCGAAGGAACTAGCTCTGAGAACGAGAGTAGTGTCGTCCAGTTCGCTCAGACGTGCAATTGGAAGATCCTGCTTACGGGGGATGCAGGCGTTGGCGCGCTGACGGAGGCCTATGAGGCGGCTCTGGAACTTGGGAAGCCAGTCACGTCGCTCAACGTCTTCCAGGTACCCCATCATGGCTCCCGGAGAAACGTGTCGTCGGATGTGCTCGACAAGTGGCTCGGGGCTAAGCTCCCTGAGGAGGCCCAGTCCCCGAAGTACCGCGCCATCGTGTCTGCAAATCGGAATGACCCTGATCATCCGAAGAAGGCCGTGGTTCGCGCGATGATCCACCGCGGTCGGCGTGTTTTTCGGACAGAAGGCACGCTATGTAGCTCGACGGGTGACGCGCCGCAGCGGGAAGGGTGGTCTCCCGCGACTCCGCTGACCTATCCGACGGATATGGAGGACTGAGCTGTCGATGTGGGTTGCGGCTCGCGCTGGCTGGCGAAGGAGTCCGCTTGCATCGTAGACGTTCCCGCCTACTCCCCCCGCTGCAACACCGGATAGAACTGCGTGAACACATTGTCGGTCGCCGCATGCTCCGCGTGACAGTCGTAGCACCGGTCCTTCGGGAACGCTGACGCCGACTCCCTCAGCCCTCCGGACCGGTCGCGGAAGCTGAGGTAGGCCCAGCCTTCGGGGTAGCGCTCGCTGTCCTTGACCGCGACCTCCATCCCGAGGAAGTCCTTCTCGAAGTAGCCGGCCTGGTTGATGGACTCGCGGGAGCCGGGGCGGAAGATGTCCATGGGGAGCATGGTTCCCTCGGGGAACTCGCCGGTCGCCATGAAGTAGCGGTAGGCCTCCGGCTGGATGTAGACGTTGGTGAAGGCGCCCGGGCCTTCGCGCTCGGCGGCGTCTTCGTTGTAGCTGAGGCCGAGGGAGGCGCCTACGAAGATCCAGGTGCGGTAGCCGTCGGGGCGGATGAGGTCCCCGGCGGCGGTGTACGTGGGGACGGCCATGCCGTCTAGCGACGGCTTGGCGTCGTCCGACTGTTGGGCAACGGCGACGAAGGCCGCGATCAGGAGGATGAGGGCTGCTGCGATGGCGATGTTGCGCACAGGCGGTCAGGCCCAGCTCAGGTCGTGCTTCGAGATCGGCAGCGACCGGATCCGCTTGCCGGTGACGGCGAAGATCGCGTTGCACAGGGCCGGCGGGACCGGCGGCAGCGCGGGCTCACCCAGGCCGGTGGGCTGGTTGTCGCTCATCACCCAGTGCACCTCCACCGGCGGCGCCTGGTCGATGCGGAGCAGCTTGAAGTTGTGGAAGTTGCTCTCGTTCGTGCGGCCGCGGTCGAAGGTGATCTCCTGGTCGAGCGCCTGGCCGAGGCCGTCTAGCGCCGCCCCCTGGACCTGGTTGACGGCGTTGCTCGGGTTGACGAGCTGCCGGCCGACGTCGCCGGCGACCCAGATCCTGTCGACGCCGAGTTCACCCTCCTTGCTGACGGTGGCCTGGACGACTTCGGCGAAGTAGCCGCGGTGGCTGAAGTGGAACGCGACGCCCTGGCCGGTGCCCTCGGGCAGGTCCGCCTTGGCCCAACCCGACTTGTCGCGCACGAGTTCGAGCACGGCCTTCATCCTCTGCGGATCGAACGCGGTCCTGGTCCCGGCCGGAGCCGAGTCGAGCAGGTCGAGCCGGAACTGGAGCGGGTCCTTGCCGGCCTCCGCCGCCAGTTCGTCGATGAACGACTGGACGACGAAGGAGATCGCGTTGCTGGTCGGAGCGCGCAGAGCCCCGGTCGGGATGCCGAGCGGCATCTTCGACGCCTGGAGCGCGAAGTTCGGTACGAAGCCCTGCGGGAACTCGTTCGGCATCATCTCGGCGCTCGGGGCGAACCGCCGGCCCTCGCCGAAGCTGACGAAGTGGTCGCGCCACGCTGTCAGGTTGCCGGCCTCGTCGAGACCGCCCTGCAGATAGTGGTAGCCGCCGGGGCGGAAGTAGTCGAAACGCGTGTCGTCCTCGCGGTTCCACACCAGCTTGACCGGAACTCCCGCCTGCCGCGCGATCAGCGCCGCCTCGAGCATGTAGTCCCAGTACAGGCGCCTCCCGAAGCCCCCTCCCATCCGGGTCAGGTGGATCGTGATCCTGTCGTCGGGAATGCCCAGCGCCTTGGCCAGGTCTCCGCGCGCGAACTGTGGAGTCTGGATCGGCGCCCACATCTCGAGCCCGCCATCGTGGAAGTGTGCGGTCGTGTTCTGCGGCTCGAGCGGCGCATGGGCGAGGAAGGGGTACTGGTAGGCGGCCTTGACCGTCTTCGCCGCGGAGGCCAGGGCGCCGGCCGCGTCGCCGTCGTTCCTGAGATCCTGTTCCGGCGCCTGCTTCGACAGCTCCTCGGCCTGCCGGTCGAACGCTGCGGTGCTCTGGGACGCGGTCGGGCCCTCGTCCCAGGTGACCTCCAGCTTGCCTCGGGCCTCGTTGATCAGCCACCAGGAGTCGCCGACGATGGCGATGCCGTTTGGCAGCCCGACCTGAAACATCGAGGGCGCGGGCGCGGCCTGAGCGGTCGAGTCGACGACGAAGGCGTCAACAACACCGGGCGACGCCTTGACCGCGTCGAGATTGGCGCTCTTCACCTTGCCGCCGTGGACCCGGCACTTCTCGAACACGGCGTACTTCATGCCGGGCACGGTGACGTCGATGCCGAAGAGCGGCTTGCCGGTGACGATCTGCGGGTTGTCGACGCCGGGGACTTCCTGGCCGATGATCCTGAAGTCCTTCGCGTCCTTGAGCGGGACGGTCCGGGGATTCGGCGGCTCGATCCCGGCCGCGGCGCTCGCCAGCTCGCCGTAGGAGAGCGACTTGTTCTTGAAGTGGACGGCGCCGGCCTCGGTGGTGCACTTCTCGGGCTTCGTCTTCCACTCCTTCGCCGCGGCTTCGACGAGCATGGCGCGGGCGGCGGCGCCCACGCGGCGCATCGACTCGTAGTGCATCGGCGTGGCCATGCTGCCGCCGGCCATCTGGCCGCGGTACTTCGTCGCGTCGAAGTCCGCCTGCTCGACGCGCACCTGGCTCCAGGGGATGTCGAGCTCTTCGGCGATGAGCATCGGCAGCATCGTCTTGACGCCCTGACCGATCTCGGGGTTCTGGGCCATGATCGTCGCGATGCCGTCCGGCGTCAGGCGGATGAACGCGTTGAGCGCCGTCTCCGCATCGGCGGTGGCGGCAAAGGCGCCGCGCGCGCCGTCCAGCGGGAAGCGGGCTCCGAGGAGCATGCCGCCGCCGGCCAGGGCGGTGACGTGAAGGAAGCCGCGCCGGGAGAGGTTGCCTGTCTTGTCCACGGCGTTCATGCCTCACTCCCTCCCGCTCCCGTGGCCGTCTCGTGGCTGGTGGCCGGTGGACCCTGCGCGATGTCCGCGGCGCGGTGGATGGCGGCGCGGATGCGGATGTAGGTCGCGCAGCGGCAGATGTTCCCGCTCATCGCTTCGTCGATGTCGCCGTCAGTGGGCTGCGGGTTGCTCGCGAGGAGCGCCGACGCCGACATGATCTGGCCGGCCTGGCAGTAGCCGCACTGCGGTACGTCGATCTCCTGCCAGGCGAGCTGCACGGGATGGGCGCCGTCCTCGGACAGGCCCTCGATCGTCGTGATCTCCTTGCCCTCGGCCCGCGAGACCGGCATGCGGCAACTGCGCTCCGGCTCGCCGTCGACATGCACGGTGCAGGCCCCGCAGAAGGACCGGCCGCAGCCGAACTTCGTGCCCTTGAGGTCGAGTTCGTCGCGGAGGACCCAGAGCAGGGGCATCTCCGGCGGCGCATCGACCGTCGTCGACTTGCCATTCAGCGTGAAGGCGATCGCCATGTTCGTTCTCCTCGAGGGCCGTTGCGGGGCGGCGACTTACTGGCTGGTCATACAGTGAATGAAACGGGGGGTGAGGTCAAGTGCCGGCAGACTCCGGTGCTAGCGTGCCGGCGACATGAGCAGCTTCCAGCAGATCGCCGATTTCCGGGACGAGTGCGACTGCCTCGCCGAGGTCCTGGATCCGCTCGCGGACGCCGACTTCGAGCGGGCCACCCTGTTCAAGGGGTGGACACTCCACGACGTCGTCGCGCATCTCCACATCTTCAACTACGCCGCTGACGCCTCGTACCACGATCAGTCCGCCTTCGACGGCTTCAAGCAGTTCATGGCCGAGCGCCGCGGCCGGCTCAACCTCCGCGAGCTGACGGACGAGTGGTTCGAGGGCAAGCGCAACCGCGCGGTCTACGACGTCTGGCGCGAGTACTACCCGCGGATGTGCGATCGGCTGGACGGGGTCGATCCGAGGAAGCGCGTGGAGTGGTTCGGCCCGCCGATGAGCGTGCGCAGCTCGGTCACCGCCCGGCAGATGGAGACCTGGGCACACGGCCAGGAGGTCTTCGACGTGCTGGGACTCGACCGTGACGAGACGGACCGGATCCGGAACATCGCCTTCCTGGGGTTCAACACCTTCGGCTGGACCTACGCGGTGCGCGGCCTGGAGGTGCCTGGCGTCGTGCCGGCGCTCGAGCTGACCGCGCCGTCCGGCGAGGTCTGGACCTGGAACGCGGACGAAACGACGAACCGGATCAGCGGCTCCGCGGTCGAGTTCGCCCAGGTGGTCACGCAGGTCCGCAACATCGCCGACACGTCGCTCGACGTTATGGGGCCGGTCGCCACCGAGTGGATGAGCATGGCGCAGTGCTTCGCCGGCGGGCCCGAGACGCCGCCGGCGCCGGGCACGCGGCACAAGGCGGGGCTTCAGGGGGTCGCTGGGAAGTTCTCGGACGACTTCTTCGCCGAAGGGAGAGAGCAGCCAGAGATGCAGTCCCGGCCGGCTTTGGACGACGCTTTCGACTGATCTGCATCCGGGCGCATCCGAGTGCAGCCGGCGGACAATCGTCGCCGTTCGCGGTAAACTGCGCGGCTTGGCCGCTACCGCTGGGAGGTCGTCTAACGGTAGGACATGCGGCTCTGGACCGTAGAATCGGGGTTCGAATCCCTGCCTCCCAGCCACTAGCGCCCGCGTCAGCACACGGAGACAAGAGTCGCCGCCTCTCATCACCGGGTCCACCACGCCGTCCTCCGGAGTTCCCGCGTGGAGGAGTTGCTGCGATGGTCGCGCCGCGGTCGCCTAAACCGGTGCGCGGAGTGCTATTCTGCACCAATAGTATGACTGAGAGCGTTCCTGGAGGCAGTATGGCCACTATCCGAAAGACGATCACCCTGACGGACCTGCAGGACCAGTGGATCAAGGCGCGAATTGCCGCAGGCCACTTCACCACCGACAGCGAGTACATCCGCGATCTGATTCGCCGCGACCGCGAACGGCGGGTCGACTTCGAGTCGCTTCAGGCAGCCGTGCAGGAAGGCATCGACAGTGGTCCAAGCGAGAAGACGGTGCCTTCCATCATGGAAGAAGTCGAGGCGCGGCTTCGAAGCGATGGGCGTCTATAGGCTCTCCCGCAAGGCCGCCTCCGACATCGAGGACATCTACACCTACACGATCGAGCAGCACGGACTTGCCGCTGCGAGGAAGTACCTCGACGGCCTCCATTCCTGCTTCGAGCTTCTTGCGGAGTACCCGATGCTCGGCCGCCGCGCCGACCGGATAGCGCCGGGAGTGAGACGTCATGAGTACCAGGCTCACGTCGTCTTCTACGTGCAGCGCAAAGCGACCGTTCGCATCGCTCGCGTGCTGCACGCTCGAATGGACGTGCCTCGCCGCTACCGCAGGCTCACGTAGTCAAGAGAAGCGCTACACGCCCTCGACGATCACGACGTCCGTGTTGGTCGACTGGCTGAGCTTCTCTCTCAGGTCGGCGAAGTCGGCCCCGTCCTGCCATTCCTTGGCCTGTTCGACGCTGTCGAACTCGACGATGACGAGACGATCGGGCTTCCAGTCGCCACGGATGGCCTCGGCGGCGCCGCCGCGCACCAGGTAGCGGCCGCCGTGGGCCTCGACGACCGCCGGCACCTCCTCCAGAGCGCGGTTGTAGGCGGCTTCATCTTTCACTTGAACACTGATGATCGCGTATCCAGCCATGGTGGGGCCTCCTGGGCGTGGGTTGAGTGTCAGGGTAGCGCGAACACGAACAGGTTGTTGCCCGAGCTGGGCCGTAGCTCCGGCGTGAGTCCGGAGAGCAGGGCCGCCGACCGGTTGCCCGTGCTGGCCGCGACGTACTGGCGTCCGTCGACGGCGTAGGTGATCGGGAAGCCGGTCACGGGCGAGCCGAGGTTGATCTCCCAGAGGCTCTCGCCGGTCTCATCGTCCAGGGACCGGAACCGGCCGTTGCCGTCGCCGACGAAGACCAGGCCGCCGCCGGTCACGAAGAGCGACATCAGGCCGGCCCGCTGCTCGTACGTCCATAGCGACTTGCCCGTTTCGGCGGACACGGCATGGACGGATCCGCTCAGGTCGGTGCCGGGCGCGATCTGGTGCTCGGCGTCCAGGGCGTAGATCTGGAGGCGGCCGGAGCGGGTCGCCGTCATCAGGGCGCAGGAGTTGCGCATCGGCACGTACATCGCGTTGGTCAGCGGACTGTAGGCGCCCGCCTGCCAGTCCTTGCCGCCGATGTAGGTGGGGCAGACGTAGGCCTGCTGGCCAAGTTCCCGGAACACGACTTCCGAGTTCTCGGTGACCGCGCCGGTGGCGCCGTCGATCATGCTGATCACGTTCTGGCGGATCGTCGGCCGCGCCCACAGGAACTCGCCGGTCTCGCGGTCGAGGGTGTAGACGACGCCCGTCTTGCCGGGGATGCCGGTGATCACCTTGCGCGTCTCGCCCGGTTCGAGGCGGGGGTTGATCCAGTCGACTTCGTCGGCGTCGGGCGCGACCGCAGTGTCGACCAGGAGGCGCTCGAAGGGGTGGTCGAGGTCCCAGTGGTCGTTGAGATGCTGGTAGTGCCAGGCGATCTCGCCGCTGTTCGCATCGAGCGCGAGCGTGGAGTTGTGGTACAGGTGCTTGAGATCCCTGCCGCCGAGCAGGAACTTCGGCGCCGGCGACGTCACCGAGGTGCCGATGTAGATCAGTTCCAGGCCCGGGTCGTAGCTCGGCACCATCCAGGTACCGACGTGAGTACGGTCCTCGAACGGCGTGTCGCCCCAGGTCTCGTCGCCCGGCTCGCCGGGAGCGGGCACCGTGCGGCGCCGCCAGAGTTCGGCCCCGGTCTCCGCGTCGTGAGCCACGATGACGCAGGCGTCGGGACCGCCGCGGGGCAGGCAACTGCGGCCGGAGATGACCTTGCCGTCGGCGATGATCGGGCCGGAGCTCTGCATCGCCGGCTGCGTCTTGTAGTCGAGGATCATCGTCTCCCAGACCAGCTCGCCCGTCACGGCGTCGAGCGCGAAGACGAAGTCGTCGACGCTGGTGTCGATGATCAGGCCGCCGTGGATCGCGATGTTCCGGTTGTTCGCAGCGAGGCCGCCGACCTGCTGGAGGATGTTGGCCGGGTGCTCCCGGCGGTACTCCCAGATGAGGTCTCCGCTCACCGCGTCGATGGCCTGGATGACGTCGATGGGGTTCGGCATGTACAGCACGCCGTCGTAGGCGAGCGGCGTCCCCTGCTGGCGGCCCTCGCTCAGGCCGCGGGACCAGACCATGCGCAGCTTGCCGACGTTCTCGGGCGTGACCTGGTCGAGCGGGCTGTAGCCCCAGCCGTCGAGCGTCCGGCGCCACATCAGCCAGTCGTCGTCGCTCGGGTTCTGGAGCATGGCGTCGGTGACCGGGACGAACTCGCCGCGTTGGGATGCTTGAGTCGGCTGGGCTTCGGCGCCGGGAGCGCCGGGCACCGTCATGAGAAGGGCGGCAAGGAGTGCCGTCCGCAGGAAGAGGTCTCGCTGAGTCACGGAAGGTGCGACTCTAGCGCGGAAACTTCACCGCGCGCCGAAGACGGTCTGTCCGCTGCCATGCCCTTCGTGACTGAGAGCGACAGCTCGCTCCGCGGAGCCACACCCGGCAGCAGCGAACCGCTCAAACCGGTGGCGATTCAGTTCAGCGGGCAATTCGAGCAAGACACCCGCATCACGCGAGGCTTTGGCCCAATCCAGGAGCAAGCCGTACTGCCGCTGCTCCTGAAGGCCTCCAAACCACTGCATCCCCTCTGCGGAGACGACACAGACGACATTGGCGAGATCGCACGGACCCACACAGCCGGAGATCGTCAGTTGCACCGACTTGTTGAGCTTTTCGTCCTTCCACTGCTGCTTGATCCAGTCGCGAGGGACCGGCTTGAACCCCCTGTCCGTCTGACCGCAGCAACAGCCTTCGCATAACACGATCTGCCCGAGAACACGCCGTCGGGCCGTTCCCAGTGGTTCGCATCTGTTGAGCTTCTCGCGGATGCGTTGGGTCTGAGCGTTCATGGCCGTCGAAGTCCTTGTCTGGCTCACTCAGGGACTCGTGCCATCCGGTCCTGGAGTCGAACTGACGTCCCAAGCGAACGCGCTCTCCGTCGCAGATACTGCACGGCAATGACCACGGATGTCACCGAGAAGATGAAGATACCGCTACAAAGGAAGATCATCACTAGGTCCCAGGAAGGTCGGCTATTGATCAACAAGGTGAAGTCCAACGTGTGCATCCCCTTGTATATCCACCGTTCCAGCCGGCGCCTGTCGGTGAGGCGATCGAGAATCTCGCCGGTGGACAGGTCGATATGAAACCATGTGGACTCAGGATCATCGAACTCGACTCGCAGAGTTGGCAGCGGGCGGTGCCGGTTGTGATGGGAGTAGTAGTAGACGTCGTAACTGTCCAACTGCTGCCAATTCAGGATGCTGCTACCGGGAATCAGCTTGGCGATGCGGCCATGGACTTTCTGTTCCAGCGATTCCGTCTCGCCCGGAGCGGGCACGTACTGGACTTCCTGTCTGGAGCCATGCAGAGAGACATGGGACTTGCCGCCAATCCAGTGCCATGCGATCTCCTTGACGGGAAAAGGCGCACCCTGTCGGATCAGTTGCCGAACCTCCTGGGCCTCGGAGTACGCGGGAGATGACCGCGAGGTGCCCTCCTGCTGCTGGTAGCGCTGTTTCTGTTCGGAGAAACTGCTGCTGGATTCGAATACGCCCCAGGGCCCCACCGACATCAGGCCGCTCAGCAGGAATGTCAGCAGGACCACCGAGGCCAGCAGGCCCAGGATGTGGTGATACCTGGTCATGCCCTGATAGGGCGAACAGGAGCCGTCCCGGTAGCGGGGCCTCAGTCGCAGGCGCGTGAGACCGATGATCGCGCCGGTGATCACCGAGATCAGGCCCGCCAGGGAAAGGACGATGATGACGTGCTCCCAGACGCCGCGGTGCTCGCGTAGCTGCACCGGGTAGATCCAGTGCAGATTCGAGCCCATCCAGTTCCAGATGCGCTCGCCGCGCCGGGTGTCGCGTACGACCTGGCCGGTCAACGACGACACGTACAGCTCAGTGCCCATGCCGTCGTCGACCGACACCCGGTGCAGTGGCCGGTAGGGGTGCAGGCCATCGGACACGGACCACTGGTCCATGTGCAGCTGCTCCAGATGCTCGCCCGTTACGGCTTTCCCGGAATCGTGCCCGGAACGTTGCGCCCTGGAGAAGCCGACTGCCGCCGCCACGGCCGCCTCCGCGGGCAGTCGGGCAATGGCCGCACCGGTATCGGCGTACATGCCCCTCCATGAGGCGCCTTCCACCTTCAGCAGATAGACGGGCCGCTCCGCGCTGCTGGTCAGTAGCAGTCGCTCGATTTGGGCGTCGGCACCGGCGAGAGCGAGCGGCCCTTCAGGAGCAACGTTGATGCGGTCGGCAACGAGTGGTTCAAGCCCGGCGTAGTGCTCGTCCCTGGTCAGTTCAGGGAAACCGACGTACATCATCACGACGCCGCTGATGCACCACATGGCGAGGAAACCGCACATGGCGATACCCAGCCACCGGTGGCTGACGTAGAGCAGCCTTCTAAGGCTCATCGGCGGCCCTGAAGGGCACCGCGCGCTAACGCGGCCTAGAAGAAGTCATAGTCCAGCGTCAGGCTGACAGTGCGGGGCTTGCCGAGAAGCCAGGTGTTTGGCCAGTAGTACGCGGAAACGGCGTAAAGCTCATCGAAGACGTTGTCGAGGCGCAGGGCAACCGAAAGGTCGGGGTTGAAGCGCCAGCGGGCAGACGCATCGACGACTGTGTACGAGGGAATCGGGTTGTCGGGATGAGCGCGTTCGCCGACATACCGGCCATCGGCCGATAGCTGCAGCTTGCCCAGAGGAGCCCACACGAGACCCAGGTTGAAGGTCTCCTCGGGCACCTCCCTTGGTGTCTCACCGGTATCGGTCTCCGCATCCAGAACGGTCCCAGTGGCCATCAACGTGAAGTCATCGGTCAGCCCATATGTGAGGTTGAACTCCACACCCTGGGAAGTCTGCTCCGGAATGATGATCAAGTCATCGGGATTGAGGGAACTCGGATCATCCTCGATCAGGTTGTTCTTGACGATGTCGAACAGGGCCACGCCCCAGGACAAACGCTCGTCCGCGAGTCGTTGCTTGATGCCGACCTCGACCTGCTCACTCCTGATGAAATCCAGCTCCCGGTTGCTAACCCTGGTTTGCACGATACTGTTGCTCGGGTGGGTCGCGCCGGTAGTGTATTGGCCGTAGAGCACCGTGTTGTCGCTAACGTCGAAGGTCAGTCCTGCCCGCCCTGTCAAGGCGTCCACGCTCTGATCAAAAACCGGCGGGTTGCTGATGTCGTTGTAGTCCGTTTCAACATCCTCGTGGCGCAGGCCCACCACCAGTGTCAGTGCTCTGGTGAGGCCGATCTGGCTCTCGGCAAAGACCGCCATCTGGGCAACGTCGGAGATGATCTCCGTCCGGTGCATCGCCGCGGTGATATCGGTGAACACACCGGGGTCGAAGTTGAAGGCGTCAACGACGTCAAAATCGTTGACCCAATCGACTCCATTGGGGTTCGCGCCGCCGAAGTTGGTTGCCCTCGCAAAGGTCAGATCGTTCGTCTCGAAGCCCGCAGAGGTCTTCATCTTGCGGTCGTCATTGCCGGCATCGAACACGAAGTTGGTGCGGAATCCGTCATGCTCTATGTCATGAGCGATCACCAGAGGCGATTCCCGTCTGACCGTGGCGGCGGCTCGATCGTACTGGTAGTAGTCAAGCGTCTTCCAGAGACGATCGCTGTTCAGACGGTACAGCTCTGACTGCATGGACAGGCGTTCGCTGATGTTCCAGTTGGCCTTGATCCGGGCAGAGTTGTCCTGGTAGCGAATCCTCCCGTCGTTGACGTCGTAGTTGCTTGTCACCAGTTCAGTGGGCACATCTCCGTTGACCAGGGGTATCCCGAAGTACCGCATGGGCTCCTGGTCGCCATGGTCGTATCGGCCTGTTAGCGAGAAATCGTCCGTGACCTGCCACAGCAACGAGGCGGAGATCATCTCGGCTTCGCTGTCGCCCCTGTCCACCCAGTTGTCAGACTGGTTGTTGCTGTAGTCAAGCCGGTAAGCGAGGTTGTCGGCGAGACCGCCGGTCAGCCCGAGCCCGAGGAAACGGGTGTCATTCTCACCGACAGAGACACGCATGTCCCCGGCGTGTTCCTGCTGCGGTCGTTTGGGGATGACGTTGTACGCGCCGCCGATTCCGCCTTCACCGTACAGTACGGAGGCGGGTCCCTTCAGTACTTCGATTCGCTCGATGCCCCAGGTGTCGAAGGGAAAGGTGATGGTGTTGAATGCGTTGTAGTAGCTGGAGCCGTCGAACATCTTGGTGACAGTCCCCTGACCACGAAAGCCCCTGGCGGCCATGTTCTGGCCACCGTTGCCCGGGTGCCCGTCATTCGTGAAACCGGCGGAGCGAGTCACGGCCTCCATCACGGTCGTATCGAGGCGCTCACGAATCGCGTCGCCGTCAATGATGTCGATTGTTGCCGGAGTTTCCAGGACAGTCAGCTCCAGCCGACTGCCGGTCTCGCTGGCGGTGTTGAGGGGCTTGCCGTAGACAGTGATCTCATCACTCACGCTGTCCTCGGCTTCGGCCTCTCCACGACCACCCTCGCTCGCTCCCTCGCCGGACGCGGCGTCATCCTGGGCGCCGAGCCCTGCTGTCGTGGCCAAAGTAGCGATCAAGAGCGCCGGTAGTAGCTGGAGCAGGTCGAGTGGGTTACGTGTTAGCTGCACTAGGGCTTTCTCCTCTGATCTGGTTTTGTTGTCTTGCACTTGCCGCGGATCCCGGCGCAACCCCGCGTTGGGTTGATTTCAACCACTGCGGGGAGGACGGGAGGGGAGCGATCAGGCGGTGGCGACTTCCACCGCTCCTGGGCGACCGTCACGCCGCATCGGCACACCCATCGCAGGTTCCGAGCAACACCACCTCGTGTCCGGTCATCTGAAACCCGCCTGGAAGCAGGTCCTCGAGGCCCTCGACGCAACCGAAGAGGTCGAACGCGCGGTCGCAGCTCGAGCAGAGAAAGTGATGGTGGTGCTCGCGGTCCCTGGGCTCGTACCGCAGCCCGCCGCCCAGCACCTCGACCGCCTCCAGCGTGCCTTCCTCAACACCCCGTTGGAGAGCGCGGTACACCGTGGCGAGACCGACGCCCGTTCCGCTCAGGCGGCTCCACAGTTCCCTGGCGGACAGGGGACCGTCCGCTTCGTCAAGGGCGCTGAGGACGGTCTGCTGCTGCCTGGCTCTTCGCATGGGGAGAGACGATAATCGATTCTCAGTTCTTGTCAAGCTTCCCGGCCGCGGATTCTCGTCCTTCCATGCGAAGGCGCCGGCGCACCCAGTGCGTCGGCCGTCCTAGCGCGGTGCGGAGAGGCGCACTTCCGCCTCGGCCTCCTCGTCGCCGCGGAGCAGGCTCACCGTGACCGAGTCGCCCGGCTGCTGCCGTTCCAGCAGCGCCCGGATGTCGCTGACCGACTGAACCGGCTGGCCTTCGATCGCGGTGATCACGTCGCCGAGGACGATGCCCTGTCGCGTGCGCCGGGTGGGGCGGAGCCCCGCGCGGTCTGCGCCGGAGTTCCGGACGACTTCCAGGACCAGTACACCGTCCACTTGCGGCCGCACACGGGCACCCTCCACCAGGGAGACCCCGAGCTGCGGACGGTTGACGCGGCCGTGGGCTATGAGCTCCGGCACAACCCAGTTCACCGTGTCGACCGGAATCGCGAAGCCGATACCGGCCCAGGCGCCGCCGGACGACACGATCTGCGTGTTGACGCCGATCAGCCGTCCGCTCGAGTCGAGGAGCGGACCGCCGGAGTTGCCCGGGTTGATCGCGGCGTCGGTCTGGATGACCCCCTGGAGCTCGCGTCGGCCGATTGACAGAACCTCGCGGTCGAGTGCGCTGATCACGCCGGTGGTCAGCGTGTAGTCGAGGCCGAACGGGTTGCCGATCGCCAGTACCGACTGGCCGACCTGCAGGTCGCTCGACGAGCCGACCGGGATGGGCCGCAGCGTCTCCGCCGGCGCCTCGATTCGGAGCACTGCGAGATCCATCTCCTCGTCTTGTCCGACGAACGTGGCGGGCCAGGTCGTCTGGTCGTGGAGGGTGACCTGGTAGGTATCGGCGTTCCCGATCACGTGGAAGTTCGTGACGACGTGGCCTCTGTCGTCCCACAGGAAGCCGCTTCCCGTGCCGTCCTGGACGCGGTCGAAGCGACGTCCCAGAAAGTCGACCCGACTCTGCCTGGCCAGTGTCGTGATGTAGACGACCGACGGCTGCGTCTCGCGGAACAGGTTGACCGTCGCGCGTTCCTCGGGGAGCAGCCCCGAACTTGGCGTCACGCGCCGGGGCTGGCCCTGGCTCTCCGCCTGGAGCACGTTGCCCTGCCAGCGGGAGCCCACCAGGAAGGCAAGAGCGGCCAGCACGAGCAGGCCCGCCGTCGTGGCGATTCGCGGCCGTTGGGTGGGGCCGGCTGAGGGTGCGCGGGCCATGGGACAAAACTAACAGGCGGCGGGCAGGAGTTGTTCCGCCCCCGGCTACACTGGCCGCATGATCCTCACAGACAAGAGAGTGTCCAGGACGTCGTTCGAGGCCGGCACGGGCTGGGCTCTCAAACCAGAGGGCGCCTGCAAAGGTTCAGCCTGCGTGCCTCTCTTCGATCGCGCTCCGGCGTCGTCGGGCCCGATCGACGGGCTTGCCGTTGCCGAGGCGATCGGTCTGCCGGTCGTACATGACGAGGAGCACGGCGTGTGGGCGCTGGGCCCCGAGTCGCTCGGGTCGCGGGCGATCGTGTCGGCCGAGGACGCGGACTTCGAACTGCCGGATCTCGACGGGAAGCCGTTCAGGCTCTCGAGCCTGCGCGGGCGGAAGGTCGTTGTCTACGCCTGGGCGCCCTACTGAGGGTGCTCGGCCCACCTGCCCGGGTGGCAGGCGTTGCGCGACGAGCTTCATCCGCAGGGCTTCGAACTGGTCACGGTCGGTCTCGACACGTTGGGGGCCGAGGGCTGCCGCGCCTTCATCGAGGCCGCGAAGCCGAAGCATCCCTCCCTGGTCGATCGCCACCACCTGCTGGCCAGGGTCTTCGGCGTGATCAACATCCCCAGCTCGGTCTGGATCGACGAGTCGGGCACGATCGTGCGGCCCGCGGAGGCCGCGCCGGCGCCGCCGGCGGGCGCCCCGCCGAAGCTGGGGTCTCGCTCCCCGATTCCCGGTCGCTTCGGCGAGATGCTGCAGGAAGCGGCGAAGATCCCGGCCGACACCGATGCCTACCACCTCGCGCTGCGCGATTGGGTGGAGAAAGGCGCAGCGAGTCGATTCGCGCTGTCGCCGGAAGAAGTCGTTGAGCGATCGCGGCCGCGCGACGCGGATGTGTCCCTCGGACATGCCCACTTCGAGCTCGCCTCGCACCTGGAGCTCAAGGGTCACCACGACGCGGCGATTCGCCACTTCCGCGAGGCGCACCGCCTGGTACCCGACAGTTGGTCGTTCCGCAGGCAGGCCTGGTCGCTCGAAGGTGGCGCCGAGGGTCCGTTTGCGCGGTTCTGGCAGGGCCCGAGCGAGGATGACCCGGAGGCATGGCCCTACGAGGGGGACTGGCTCAGCGACATCCGCGCGGAGGGTCCGGAGAACTACGCCGAGCGGTTCGAGCCCTGACTGCATGCGCCGTCTTGCCGGCGGCGCTACCATCCGCCAACGTGATGCAAGTCGAGGCGGACTCCAGTCTCATCGCAGCGTTGGAGCGCCGTCGCCGACAGTGGCGCGACGTCAACGGCACCGCTCGGCTCTGGTCCCGCGACGGCTCGCTCTGGACCGATTCGGGCGAGGAGGAGTGGCTCGGCTGGCTGGACGTTGAACGGCTGGGCCGGCTGACGCTCGTCGACGCCAGTGGCAAACGCGCCGATACGGAGGCCGCGAAGCTCGCCGGGCACCTCGCCGGCCCGCCATTCGAACGCTGCCTGCTGCTCGGCATGGGCGGCTCGGCGCTCGGCGCCGACCTGCTGTGGCAGGCGCTGCCGGGGCAGGTCGACGCGGAGTTCATCGTCCTCGACACGACGGACCCTCGGGAGATCGCCCGCGCGCTCTACGGAGTCGACCCGGTGAACCTTCGGGTCATCGCCGCGTCCAAGTCGGGCGGCACGCTCGAGACGAAGCTGGCGTTCGAACTGCTGCTGGACCGGTTGGGCGATGCGGCTTCCGTTTCCGCGCTGGCGATCACCGATCCCGGTTCGGCGCTGGAAACGCGCGCCCGGGACGCTGGTGCGCGGGTCGTCTTCGGCCACCCGGACATCGGCGGTCGGTTCTCCGTGCTCTCCGCGTTCGGTCTTGTGCCGGCCGCGGTTGCCGGGATCGAAAGCGAACCGCTGCTCGCGAGCGCACGGCGAATGGCCGCCGCCTGCCGCCGGTCGGACGATGGTGACGAGACGAACGCCGGCGTCGAACTGGGCCTGCTGCTCGCCGCGGCGCACGACTGCGGCCGCGACAAGCTCTACCTCCACGCGCCGGACGGTTGCTCGGAGATGGTCGGTTGGGTGGAGCAGCTCCTCGCGGAATCGCTCGGCAAGGGTGACGTGCTGCTGCTGCCGGTGGCGGCGGCCGGCTTGCCGGCGGAGCCGAGCGCCGACCGACTCGACATCGTGCTCGGAAGCGGTGCGAGCCACGGTGCACCGGCACACGCGCCGCAGGCACACATCGGGGCCGACGTCGCCGCCGACCTCGGCGGCGAGTTCTTCCGCTGGCAGTTCGCCACGGCGGTGGCCGGCGCACTGCTGGGCGTCAACCCCTTCGACCAGCCGGACGTGGAGTCGTCCAAGGTCGTTACCCGGCGCTACGTCGAGCGGATCAGGGCAGGTGACACGACCGAGCCCAGCGGCGTCGTCCGATTGGGGGACGTCAGTGCGCTCGGCCTGGCCGAAGTCTTGGGTACCCACGTCGCGACGTTTCCCGAGGGGGGCTACGCCGTCGTCTCGGCCTACCTGGACCGGAGCGGCCCGAACGAGGAGTTGCTCCAGACGCTGCGCCGGCGCATCGCCGGTGCGACAGGCGGCGCGTCCGCTCTCGGTTTCGGGCCGAGCTTTCTCCACTCCACGGGCCAGGCCCACAAGGGCGGCCCGAACCGTGGCCTGTTCCTCCAGATCACTGCGGAGCCGCCGGCTGCGGACATCCCGGTCCCCGGGGAAAGCCTGACCTTCGGCCAGGTCCAGCTCGCTCAGGCGTGGGGCGACTACGAGGTGTTGGTGGAGCGAAAGCGCCGAGTGCTCGCGGTTCACCTCGACGGCGATGTCGGAGCGGGGCTGCGACGGCTCGTTGAGGCCGTCGGATAGCGGAGCCGGCCCGTCTTCCCGGCCGCCTTCGGCGGCAGCCGGCGAGGGCGCCGGCGCACCCAGTGTTAGCGGCGGCCGCGTGGCCGGGCCGCCGGCTTGCCCATCAACTCGTCGAGCCCGACGTTGAACTCGGCGACGATGCGGATCAGGACGTCGAGGCTGACGCGGAGCTCATCCCGCTCGATTCGGGAAAGATCGGACGCCGGGATGCCGACCCGCTCGGCCAGCGCCGGCTGCGTCAGCTTGTTCTTGCGCCGCAGGCGTCGGATCCGGTGGCCCATGAGCTGGACCTGCTGGACTGTCGCTTCCTGGCTCATCGCTCCAATCTCCGAGACTTCGGGAATTCTAGCGGTGCAGGCGGTTCGGGCTGCTCGGCCTGCGATCAGACCGACGTCCGGAGATTCTCGTTCGCGGCGATCTGCGCGCCGCGTGCCTTGTAGCGTTCCCGGCGCTCCTTGCTGAAGCTGTCGACCTCGTCCTTCGGCACGCCGTAGGCGACTCCGCGATCCACGCCCGGGCGGGCTCGAACGCGCTTCAGCCAGTCGACCACGGCGGGCTGGGTCGTGATGTCGACCTTCGCCCACTTGTACGCCCGGATCCAGGGGAAGACGGAGATATCGGCGACCGTGAAGTCGTCCCCGCAGATGTAGGGGTGCTTCTCGAACCGGCGGCCGAGAATCGCCACCAGCCGCAGCGACTCCCTGCCGAATCGTTCCAGCGGATGGGCCTTCTGTTCATCGGGAATGTCGATGTAACGCGTGTAGCTCAGCTTGTTGCCGAAGGCCGGGCCGAGATTGGCGGCCTGCCAGTAGAGCCAGGGAAGGACGTCCCAGCGCCGCTCGTCCGTCGGGAAGAGCGGGGTCGGGTACTTCTCGCCGAGGTACTGCAGGATGGCGCAGCTCTCCATGACGGCGCGGCCGTCATCCACCAGGGCCGGCATCTTCTGGTTCGGGTTGATCGCGGTGAACTCGGGCGTGAACTGGTCGCCGGCCGAGAGGTCGACCATGTGGATGCGCGTCTCGGGCAGTTCGACTCCCGCCTCGCGCAGCTCCTCGAGCATGATCGAGATCTTCCAGCCGTTGGGCGTGGCGCTGAAGTAAACGTCGAGAGCCATTCGTTCCTAGCCTCCGTCCAGACCGGCCACGACGGCGTCGATGCCGTCGCCTCTCAGGCCCCGCTTCATTGCGGAGAACGCGTTGGCGTCGAGTTCGGCCAACTGCGCGGCCCGCTCGAGGGCGGCGTCGCGCAGCTCGCCGGCGGGTGCTACGGCGTCGACGAAACCGGCATCGCGCGCGCCCTCGGCGTCGTACATCCTCGCGGTCAGGGCGGCTAGCGTCAGGGCGCGCTTGGAGAGCCGATCCCTGGCCAGCAGCCAGGCGAACGGCGGCAGCGTTCTGCCGATCGCGACCTCGTTCAGCCCGAACCGGAAGTCGCCGTCAGCGGCCAGTCGGTGGTCGCCGGTGAGCACGCAGAGCGCGCCGAGCGCGATGGCGTGGCCGCTGGCCGCGACGACCAGGGGTTGCGGCCATCCGTACAGGCGCATCATCAGACGCGCTCCGGCGAGTCCCATCGCGCGGGCTTCCGCCGGGCCGGCATCGCGAAACACGTTGAGGTCGAAGCCGCCGGAGAACAGGCCGGGCCGGCCGGTCAGGACGACGGCTTTGGCATCGTCCGCGGCACGGTCGAGCTGGGCGTTCACGGCGGCGATCATGGGCGGTCCGAAGACGTTCGCCTTGCCGTCGTCCATCGTGATCAGGGCCACGTCGCCGATCTGCTCGTAGGTGGTCGGTTCAGTCATCCATCGGCTCCTTTGGCGTTTCGCTAGTTTGTCACCTTGATCTGGCGGATCTTCTTGAGCGGGACCGCGGTGATCTTCTCCGTCAACGGGTACTCCATGTCGCCCGGGTAGATCACCCACAGGTGTTGGAGCCCCAGGTCCCTGCTGACCGTGTGCATCGACTTGGTCGTCCTGGGGGCGTCCGCGCACTTGAACTCGAAGCCCCAGCGTCTGCCGCCGCGGAGGAGCAGGAGGTCGAGTTCCGCGCCCCGATGAGTGCCCCAGAAGTACGCCTGGCGGGAGCCGAACGCGATCAGGGTCTGTTCCAGGGCGAAGCCCTCCCAACTGGGGCCATAGGCCGGATGGCGGACGAGATCGTCCATCGACCCCAGCCCCAGCAGATGGTGGAGGATGCCTGAGTCGCGCAGGTAGACCTTTGGCGCCTTGACGACGCGCTTGCCGACGTTCTCGAACCACGGCTGCAGCACCCGGATCATGAACGTCCCCGCGAGCAGGTCGCGATAGTGGTTCACCGCGTTGACGCCGACTCCCATCGAGCGGCCGAGCGCCGACGCGTTCCAGGTCTGTGAGTGGACGTGCGCCAGCATGGTCCAGAAGCGGCCGAGGGCCTCCGGCGACACCCTCGACCCGAGTCCCGGAACGTCCCGCTCCAGGAAGGTGCGCGTGAACGACTCCATCCACACCGTGCACGCGGCATCCGACTCCGCGAGGTACGCGAGTGGAAAGCCGCCGCGGATCCAGAGCCGGTCCTGACTCTCGACTCCGACCTCATCGAGAGAGAAGCCGCTGACGTCGACGAACGAGATCCGTCCGGCCAGAGTCTCGGAGACGCCCCGGATCAGGTCCCAGGAGGCGCTGCCCAGGAGCAGGAAGATCGCCTTTCGGTCAGGGTCGTCGCAGATGGGTCGCAGAATCTCGAACAGCTCGGGTACGCGCTGTACCTCGTCGATCACGACCAGGCCCTCGCCGCCTCGAAGCAACCGCTCCGGGGTCGTGTGGAACGCCTCGCGCACCGCTGGCAGCTCCAGGTCGTAGACCGTGGAAGGCCCCTCCCACGCCGCCACGATCTGCTGGGCGAGCGTCGTCTTTCCCACCTGCCGGGCCCCCAGAAGAGCGGTGACCGGCGATTGGGAGAGTCGCCAGAGAGCGGCGTTGAGGAGACGTTGTCTGGCTGTAGATTGTCGCATATTCACCTTCAAAGGTTAGATTTACGACAATAAACGGCTTGTGGCGAGTTGTCCAGCCTGGCGGCAGAGTCTCGTGTTGAGGTCGAGACGCTCTCTCCCTCGCGGCGACGGCGAGCAGACTGGGAACGTGGTCTTGATCTGCCTGGCTCCTTGACCCAGTTTCGGCGCGGAGTCACGGCCTCCGACTAGCGCTATCAACTATTGGCCAAAGCTGGAAGTGGACCGGAATCCCCCGGCGCTTGTTCAAATCGTGCGGCCGACGATCCAGGCGCCGGCTATGAAGGTAGCCAGGACGCTGCCCAGGTTGCACAGAACGACGACCAGCAGGATGCGGGTGAGGCGGTTGCTCCAGAAGCCGCGGACGGAACCCAGGCTGTCGGCGAGGTTCTCCATGTCGGCGACGAGGGGCTTGCGGAGCACGGCCTGGACCAGGCCGGCGACCCAGCCGGCCGCCATCAGGGGATTCAGGCTGGTCAGGGGCGCGGCGGCGAAGGCGGCGAGGATCGTGACCGGGTGCGCCAGAGCGATGACGGCGCCGAGAGCGGCGAGGCCGCCGTTCAGCGCGACCCAGATGTACACGGATTCGACGGCGCGCTCCCTGTCGCCCCAGACGAGGCCGTAGGCGAAGAGGGCGATGATCAGGATCGGCACGAGCCAGGCGACGATGCGCGGCCAGATCGGCGGGTCCGGCACCTGCTCGAGTTCCTCGAGGTCGCAGGAGGAGTCGGCGAGGCCGGCGATGCCGGGCAGGTGCCCGGCGCCGACGACGGCGACCGTCCGTGGGCCCGCCGACTGGCGCAGCTTCTCGGCCATGTAGGCGTCGCGCTCGTCGATCAACGTGTCCTTGACGCCGGGCAGGGCCTCGGCGAGGGCCGACATCAGGTCGGTGAGGTTGCCGCTGTCGCGGAGCTTCTCGATGTCCTCTTCCTTCAGGTCGTCGCCGACCAGCGCGCTGCCGGCCAACTGGCCCATCACCTTCGTCCGCTGCCAGAAGCCGAGCGACGCCCAGGTGCGCTTCAGGGAGATCTGGATGTCGCGGTCGATCAGTTCGAGGCGGGCGCCGCGTTCACGGGCCCGGGCGATCGCTTCCCGCATTTCGGCGCCGGGCTCGATGCCGAATCGCTGGGCGAGGCGCCGCTGGAACGAGTGCATGAGGAAGGAACTGAGGAGAAGCGCCGCCTTGCCCTCGCGTATGACCTGGAAGATGTCGAGCTTGCGCCAGGAATCCTGGTTCTCCAGGTTCTCGTAGCGGGCCGGGCACAGTTCGACGCAGACGGTGTCGGGTTCGACGGCTTCGATCGTCTCTTTCGTGTCGCGCACGCTCTGGGGCGAGACGTGGGCGGTGCCGACGAGGAAAACCTCGCGCTCGTCGAGCTCGAGTCGCTGCACCGAGGACGGGAGTTCGGTTGCAGCCGATTGGCCTTCGGCTTCGGATGTCCCTGCGGCTTCGGATGTCCCTGCGGCTTCGGATGTCATGGCAGCGCGGAGCGTAGCCCACGAGGCCGGCCCAGGGGGGTCCGCGTCCGGTACGCTCTTCGGTTCGAGAGGGTTGAGAACCAGGAGGGAGGTCCCATGAAGAGGATGACGACGCGGAACTCCAGGATCATCGCGTTAGGGGCGGTCGCCGCGCTCGCCTGGGCCTGCGGCGCGCCCGAAGCCGATCCCCCGGCCGAGGACTCAGGCGCCGGCCCGCCAAACATCGTGCTGATCCTCGCGGACGATCTCGGCTACGCCGACATCGGCATCTACGGCAGCGAGATCATCTCGACGCCGCACATCGACGCGCTGGCCGCGAGCGGCGTCCTGTTCACGGACGGCTACGTCAGCCACCCGGTGTGCAGCCCGTCGCGGGCCGGCCTCGTGACCGGGCGCTACCAGCAGCGCCACGGCTGGGAGTTCAACCCGGCCGGCCGCGACGTCAACGCCGGTATGAGCCTCGACGAGGCGACGTTGGCCGACCGTCTGAAGGTCCTGGGCTACCGGACCGGCATGGTCGGCAAGTGGCACCTCGGCCACCAGGAGCCCCACCACCCGATGAGCCGCGGCTTCGACGAGTACTTCGGCGTCCTGGAAGGCGGCAGCATCTTCATCGACTCCAGCCTGCCCGGTGTGGAGTACGGCTCGCGTCGCGGCGAAGAGGGGCCGACGGAGCGCCGGAACAAGGTCCTGCGCGGATTCGAGGAGGAGAAGGTCGAGCGTTATCTCACGGACGTCTTCACCGACGAGGCGGTCGAGTTCATCGAGCGCAGTGCGGCCGGGGACGAGCCGTTCTTCCTCTACCTCAGCCACACGACGCCGCACACGCCGCTGCAGGCGACGGCCGAGTACCTGGAGGGGTACCGCCACATCGAGGATCAGCGGACGCGGGTCTACGCGGCGATGGTCGCTTCGCTCGACGAGAGCGTGCGGCGGGTGGTCGAGACGCTGAAGGCTCAGGGCGTGTACGAGAACACGCTGATCGCCTTCGCCAGCGACAACGGCTGCGCCGGCTACATCGGCAACGCCTGCTCGAACGGTCCGCTGTTCGGCTTCAAGCGCTACCACCACGAGGGCGGCGTCCGGATCCCGTTCATCATGAGCTGGCCGGCGGCCGTCGATGGCGGGCAGGAGATCAGTCATCCGGTGATCACGCTCGACTACATGGCGACGTTCACCGCGGCGGCGGGCGAAGAGGCGGAGACCGAAGACAGCGTGAACCTGCTGCCCTACATGACGGGCGAAGCCGACGGCGCGCCGCACGAGTACCTGTACTGGCGGGCCGGCGCGAGCGTCGCGATCCGGGACGCGCAGTACAAGCTGATCAAGCTCAACCGCACGGACTTTCGTCCCGACAACCTGCGCGGGGACGGCCGCCTGCAGCCGCCGGAGGGCGGCTGGCCGACCGACTCGCCGCACGGCCAGCTCACGCTGCTCTACGACCTCGACGCGGACGTGGGCGAACTGAACAACCTGGCGGCGGAGCAACCGGACGTCGTCGCGCGGCTGGAGGCCGAGCTGGATTCCTGGCGCGGGACGCTGCTCGACGAGCAGATCCTCCCCGGCGTGCGCTCGACGATCACCCAGATCGATGGAGAGTGGGTGCAGTTGGTATTCTGAGTCGCCCTTTCGCGGCGAGGAGATGAGCGGTAACCGGAAGAACGCTGGGCGTGGCGCCGCAGAGACGTGGCGCGTCCTCTGGCCTCCGCGCCGTCGGGTTCAGGCGGTGCTGGTCCTGGCGCTCGCGGTGGCAGCCGTCCTTTCGTTCCGGGTCCGGCAGGACGTGCGCCAGGCGCGTGTCGATCTGCGGATGGCGGAAGCGGCGATAGGGGGCGCGGACTTCGCAGAGCTCGCCGAGAGGGCGCCGCAACTGCTCGGCCTTGCCGCCCGGCAGGCGGCCGGAGAGAGTCGCTGGCGGGAGGTGGCGGATCTCTACGACGAGTACGCCGAGCACCTGCCGCCGGCACTGCTGGAGGCTGCCGAAGTCGAACTCGGGTTGAACCGTCCGGTTACCGCGGATGCGGCGGCCGGTTCTGGCGAGGCGGCGGCGGAGTCCGTGGTCGAACCGCCCGCGTCGGCCTTCGAGCGGCGGCTGCGCCGGGCGCAGTTGGTCGACGCCTCGGGTGTCCAGCAACTGCTGTTCGACCGTAGGGGCCGGCCGTTGGGATCGATCGGCGATGACCGTTCCCTGACCCTGGAAGAGGATCTGCCGGCGGGGCTCGTTCCGCCCGAGCTGGCGACGCACCTGCTTCCCCCCGCTCTTCAGCCGCCCGGTCTGGCCGCCGCGGGACCGGGGGCGATGGCCACTTCCACGGCCGGCGCGAGGGCGCTGCGGCTGACGATCGACCGGGCCTGGAGCGAGGCGGCTGCCAGGGCGCTGGGACGGGAGGAGGGAGCGATCACGATCCTCGAGCTTCCGTCGGGTGCGGTGTTGACGGCGGTCAGCAACCGGAACCGAAGAAGCCGCTGGCGGGCGCGCGGCGACAGCGTGCTCGACCCGCGCGAGCCGGCCTCGATCGCCAAGCTGATCACCACGACGGCCGCGATGCGGGCCGGCCTCGACCCGGACGAGGAGATCGCCAGCATGACCTGCCGGGGCTCGGTGCTGATGGACGGCGAGCGTCTGTACTGCGCCGCTATCCGCGGGCGCCTCAGGGGGCTTACCGACGCGATGGCGAGCAGTTGCAACGTCTCGTTCGCCCGGCTCGCGATGGACGTTGGCGACCGGGCCCTGGTGGAGGAGTACGAGCGCTACGGCTTCGTGATCGGCGGCGCTCAGGGTGAGGCCGTGCCGAAGAACGCCATCGGCGTGGTGCACGAGTACCGCCATCCAGGCAAGCGGCTCGGCGATCTCTCGATCGGCCTGGAGGAGGCGTCCATCACGCCTCTCGGCGCCGCAGTGTTCGCCGCCACGCTCTCTGACGGGCTGCGCCGCGAGCCCCGGTTCGTCCTGCAGGCGGACGGCCTGCTCGGCATCTCGCCGCGGACGCCGGTCGCCAACGACCCGCAGGCCGTCCCGGTCCTGGATCCGTCCTGGTTGCCGGCGCTCCACGAGTCGATGCGCGCCGTCGTGTCGCCGGGCGGTACCGCGAACCGGGTCGCCCCGCGGCGGCTGCAGGTGGCGATGAAGACGGGCACCGCGCGCGGTCCGGACAAGCCGTTCCACGTGAATTACGCCGGCTTCTTCCCCGCGGGCGGCGGGCAGCCGCCTCGCTTCGCCTTCGCGGTCCGGGTGACCGGCCAACCGACCTCGTCGCGCGTTCGGCGCGCGGGCTATGCGGTGACGAATCGTCTGCTGCGGGCCCTCGATGGTCTGGTCGGCGACGAGATCGACGCCGCTGCTCGTGATTCGCTGCGGCTTACGGGAGCGACCGGAGCGGGACCGTGACCACGGACGCGGGCGGCGGGAAACGACCCGTTCGCCGGCGCTACCGGCCAGCCATCGGCCCGAGGCTGAAACCGCTGCTGTGGGTGGTTTTCGGGCTCTTCGCCCTGCTCGCGGTCAACTCCTTCTACCTGTCCGGGGTGCGCGCGGCGGAAGTGGCGACCGGCGAGACTTACCAGAACTGGTTCTACATCTCGATGTTCCTGCTGCACCTGGCGGTGGGTGCCCTGTTCGTGCTGCCGGTCATCTGGTTCGGTCTCGCCCACATGCGCAATGCCCGGAACCGTCCCAATCGCCGCGCCGTGAAGGTCGGCTACGCGCTGTTTGGAACGGCGCTCGTCCTGCTCTTCAGCGGCATCGTGCTGACCCGGATCGAGGGCGTGATCACGGTGAACGACCCCACTGTCCGCGGCGTCGCCTACTGGCTCCACGTGCTGGCGCCACTGGTTGCGGTCTGGCTGTTCGTCCTCCACCGGCTCGCGGGAAAGCGGATCAACTGGCGGATCGGCGGACGGGTGGCCGCGGCGGCCGTGGTGCTGGTCGGCGTCGCCCTGGTGCTTCAGTTCCAGGATCCGAGGGCCTGGAACGTCGAGGGCCCGGCGTCGGGCGAGCAGTACTTCTTCCCGTCGCTGGCGCGCACCGCGAGCGGCGGCTTCATCCCGGAACACGCGCTGAGCAACGATGCGTATTGCGTGGAGTGCCACGCGGATGTCCACAGCCGCTGGGCCTACAGCGCCCACCGATTCAGCTCCTTCAACAATCCGGCGTACAGCTTCTCGGTGCAGCAGACGCGCGACAAGGCGTACGAGCGCTCCGGCGACGTGCAGGCGTCCCGCTTCTGCGCCGGTTGCCATGACCCGGTGGTCTTCTTCTCGGGCGCCTTCGACGATCCGGAGTTCGATGTGGACCAGCCGTCTGCCCACGCGGGGATCACCTGCACCTCGTGCCACGCGATCACCCACATCAACAGCCCGCGCGGCAACGCCGACTACACGATCGAGGAACCCCAGCACTACCCGTTCGCGTTCTCGGACTCCGCAATGCTCCGCTATGTCAACCATCAGCTCGTCAAGGCCAAGCCGGAGCTGCACAAGCGAACGTTCCTCAAGCCCCTGCACGCGACCCCCGAGTTCTGCGGCTCCTGCCACAAGGTCCACCTCCCGGAAGAGCTGAACCACTACAAGTTCCTGCGCGGACAGAACCACTACGACTCGCACCTGCTCTCGGGCGTTTCCGGCCACGGGGTGGCGAGCTTCTACTACCCGCCGAAGGCGGAGCCGAACTGCAACGGCTGCCACATGGAACTGCTGCCGTCGGAGGACTTCGGCTCCCGGCGCTACGCGGAGAGCGAGCAGCCGGACGTCACCCAGGTCCACGATCACCTGTTTCCGTCGGCGAACACGGGCATCCCCCACCTGCTGGATTTCCCGGATTGGGTGATCGAGGCGCACCGCGAGTTCAACGAGGGCGTGGTCGATGTCGACGTCTTCGGCGTCAAGCCGGGCGGCACGATCGAGGACGGGCTGATCGCGCCGCTCCGGCCGGAGGTCCCCGCGCTCGAGCCGGGGGAGGACTACCTGCTGGAGGTCGTCGTGCGCACCCTGGGCCTGGGTCACCACCTGACCCAGGGCACCGCGGACTCGAACCAGCTCTGGCTCGATGTCGAGGTGCGCGACGAGTTGGGCAACCTGGTCGGCCGCAGCGGCGGCCTCGGCGAGGGCAACCGGGTCGATCCCTGGTCGCACTTCATCAACGTCTACATGCTCGACCGGGATGGCAAGCGGATCGACCGCCGCAACGCGGAAGACATCTTCGTGCCGCTCTACGACCACCAGATCCCGCCGGGAGCGGGCGAAGTGGTCCACTACCGGCTGGAGGTGCCGCCGGCGGGCGTTGCCGCCGCGCTGACAGTGGAAGCGGCGCTTCGATACCGGAAGTTCGACACGACCTACCTGCGCCACATCTATGGTCCGGGAACGGCGAACGAGCTGCCGATCCTCGACCTGGCCCGGGACTCGGTGACGTTCCAGGTGAACGGCGCCGCCGCTTCCGGCAGTGCCGCCGAGTTGCCCGCGGCGGCCGTCCGCGAGCCCGGGAAGCCCCTGTGGCAACGCTGGAACGACTATGGCATCGGCCTGCTGCGCAAGGGCGGCACCGGCCGCGGCGAGCTCCGCCAGGCGATCGAGGCCTTCACGCGGGTCGAGGAACTGGGTCGCCCGGACGGTCCCCTCAACCTGGCGCGCGTCTACCTGGCCCAGGGCACGGTGCGGGATAGCGCCATCGCTGCGCTCGAGCGCGCGGCGGCCTTCGATCCGCCGGCGCCGAGCTGGTCGGTCGCCTGGTTCTCGGGCCTTGTCAACCTGCAGAATGGCGCCGTCGACGAGGCGATCTCGAACTTCCGCTCCATCCTCGAGGCGGACAGCGAGGAGATGCGCCGGCGCGGCTTCGACTTCAGCCGGGACGTGCGGCTGCACAACGAACTCGGACTGGCGCTGTTCGAGCGCGCCAAGCGGGAGCGCGGCCCGGCCCGGGCCGAGGCCCGGGCCGAGCGCCTGCACGAGGCCCGCGAGTCGTTCGAGCGGGCCCTCGTCATCGATCCGGAGAACGTGACGGCCCACTACAACCTCGGGCTGATCCACGCCCAGCTCGGCGACTCGGAGAACGCGGTCCGGCACCGCGAGCTCCACGCGCGCTACAAGCCGGACGACAACGCCCGCGACCGGGCGATCGCCATCGCCAGGCGCGCCGACCCCGCGGCCGATCACGCCGCGGAGGCGATCGTCATCTACGACCTGCACCGGCCGGAGCGCTTCGAAGGCAGCCGGGCGGCGGTCGCCGGAGGCGGCGGTTGACGCCGGATCGCCCGGGCGAGGGCCCGGAGGTTTCCGAAGGCGAACTCGCGCCGGAGGACGACGCGGTCATCGGCCGGGTCTTCGCCCGCTCCCTCAAAGTGCTGGCGGCGCTGGCGGCCGCCGCGTTGATCGTCGTGGCGCTCCGCTACGTGTTCCAGGCCGGGCCGGAGGAAGCGGTCGAGATTCCCGTGGCCGCGCCGCGTGCGGTAGAGGCGGCGCCGCGGGACGTACCCGTCGTGGCCTTCACGGACATCACAGCGGAGGCCGGCATCGACTTCGTCCACGTCAACGGCGCCGCGGGGGAGGCCCTGCTGCCCGAGACGATGGGCGCCGGCGGGGCCTTCTTCGATGTCGACCGCGACGGCGACCAGGACCTGCTTCTCGTCAACTCGACGACCTGGGACGCGGTTCTCTCGGACTCGGAGGCTGGGTCGGGTACCGGGCCTACGATGTCACTATATGAGAACGACGGTCCCGGGAAGTTCGCGGACCGCACAGCGGGTTCGGGCCTGGAGGTCAGCTTCTACGGCACGGGCGTCGCGGTGGGCGATGTCGACGGTGACGGCTGGACGGACCTCTTCGTCTCGGCGGTGGGCCCGAACCGGTTGTTCCGCAATGTGGAAGGCGGGGGCTTCGAGGACGTCACGGCAACGGCCGGCGTCGCCGGCGCAGGCAGGGAGTGGAGCAGCAGCAGCGCCTTCTTCGACGCCGACGGTGACGGCGACCTCGATCTCCTGGTCGGAAACTACGTGCGCTGGTCACGGCAGATCGACATCGAGGTCGGCTACCAGTTGACCGGCGTCGGGCGCGCCTACGGGCCGCCGCTCAACTACGGCGGCACGACGATGGACCTCTACCGGAACGACGGCTCGGGCGTGTTCACCGACGTCTCGGAGGAGGCTGGCCTGCACATCCTGAATCCGGCGACGGACACGCCGGTGGCGAAGACCCTCGGACTGGCGCCGGTGGACATCGAGGGAGACGGCGACATCGACGTGGTGGTCGCGAACGACACCGTGCGCAACTTCCTGCTGGTCAACGACGGCAGCGGCGTGTTCACCGAGGACGGGGAACTCTACGGACTGGCCTACGGCCGGGACGGCGCCGCGACCGGTGCGATGGGCGCGGACGCCGCCGACTTCCGCAACGACGGCGAGCTCGGTTTCGCCATCGCGAACTTTGCGAACGAGATGACGTCCCTCTACGTTTCCCAGGGAGACCCGACCCTGTGGAGCGACGAGGCGATCACCGCCGGCATCGGCGCGCCGAGCCGCCGGGTCCTCAGCTTCGGCCTGTTCTTCTTCGACTACGACCTGGACGGACGGCTCGACCTCCTCCAGGTGAACGGCCACCTCGAGGACGACATCGAGGTCGTCGAACCCAGCCAGCAGTACCGCCAGGCGCCTCAGTTGTTCTGGAACGCCGGACCGGACGCGGCGTCGACCTTCGTGCCGGTCGAGCCCGCGCCTGGGGACGGCCTGACCGTGGAACTCGTGGGCCGCGGATCGAGCTACGCCGACATCGACGGCGACGGCGACCTCGACGTGCTGCTGCTCCAGACCGGCGACCGGCCCCTGCTGCTGCGCAACGACCAGGAGACGGGCCACCGCTGGCTGCGCTTCCTGCTCCGCGGCGACGGCGAGCGGGTGAACCGGGACGCCATCGGCGCCTGGGTCGAGGTGGAGCAGGAAACGGCGGCCGGACCGGTCGTTCAGCGTCGACGGGTCATGCCGACCCGGAGCTACCAGAGCCAGGTCGAGCCGATCGTGACGATCGGCCTGGGCGAGGCGGCGTCGGTTGACGACCTGACGCGTGTCGACGTCGTGTGGCCGGACGGTTCGAGGCAGGTGGTGGATGTCGATGCGCTCGACCGAGTCGTCGAAGTGACGTATCGGTCTTCGAACTAGCGGAGCCGGCCAGAAAGCCGGCGCACCGACAGTCTGAGCTCGACTGGACCGTGTACAGTAGACGGTCAACCTCCCTGAGATGAAAACGCTCCGCATCGGTCTGATTCGGGCGATCGCGATACTCCTTGCCGGCTTGCTGCCGGCCGGCCTCTCCGCGCAGACGATCGTCCTGACGGACGTCAACGTCATCGACGGCAACGGCGGTCCGGTGCAGGAGGGGATGACGATCGTCATCGCGGGCCAGCGGATCGCGTCGATCGTGCAGGGACCGTACGAGTCATCAGGAGCCGACGACGCGGCCCAGGTCCACGATCTCGACGGCGCCTGGGTGCTGCCCGGGTTCTGGAACATGCACGCCCACCTGAGCGTGATGTTCCCGGACAACCCCGCCCTTGCCGGCGAACGGATGCCGTCCAAGGTCATCCGCGCTGGGCTGAACTCGATCGACGGGCTGCGCCACGGCTTCACCAGCGTGCGCTCGGTGGGCGAGGAGGACTACATCGACGTCGCCTGGCAGCAGGCGTTCGACCATGGCTTCTTCCTCGGTCCGCGGGTCTTCGCCAGCGGCGAGCCGGTGAGCCCGACCGCGGGACATCGCGGTTACGTCGAGGAAGGCGCGGACGGCGTGGCAGCGATCCGCAAGGAGGTGCGAAGACGCGTCCAGAAAGGCGCCAGGGTGATCAAGCTGTTCAGCGTCGAGATGCTGCCGGACGAGCTGGAGACGGCGGTCCAGACGGCGCACAGCCTCGGAGTTCACGTCACCTCGCACGTCCGCGAACCGGGGGCGCTTGCCGCGGTCAAGGCCGGGGTGGACTGTCTCGAGCACGGCTACGGGCTCACCGACGAGACGATCGAGCTGATGGCCGAGAAGGGAACGTTCTACACCCCGACGATCATCTGCAACCTGAGCGCCGGGTACATCGCCGAGCGCGAGGCGCGCCTGGCCGAGTTGGGCTACGCCGAGGACGAGGACATCGTGCGGCTGCGCACGATGGTCGCCTTCGCGGACGAACGATCGCCGGAGTTCGCGCTCGAACAGCGGCGGATCCTGGCCAAGGCCGCCAAGGCGGGCGTCAAGCTGCTGATCGGCTCGGACTCCATGCCGGTCGGCGAGATGGGATTCCTGGAGATGGAGCAGTTCGTCATCTCCGGAGTCAGCGAAATGGACACGATCATCGCGGCAACGCGAAACGCGGCCGAGGTACAGGGTGTGCTCGACGTGCTCGGCACGGTGGAGGAGGGGAAGCTGGCGGACCTGGTCGTCCTGGGGGCCAACCCGCTCGAGAACATCTCGAACGTCCGAGAGACCGTGATGGTGCTCAAGGGCGGCGTGATCGTCGACCTCGACGCACAGCTCGGAACGTCGACCTACTGGGACTACTACGGATCGATGGAACTGCCCGAGGGTTTCCTGGCGGAGTCCGAGGAGGCGGCCGGCTTCCAGCGCGGCAACACGGCATCGGATCAATAGCGCGATCGGTACATCGCAGGAGGGCAAGGGATGAAGCGGAACACAAACAGGACCCGCGGAGCTCTTCCGGTAACTCTCGTTCTGCTGCTGCCCATCGCAGCCGCCGCCCAGACGACCGTCCTCACCAACGCCACCGTCATCGACGCTACCGGCGCGCCGCCGATCGACGACGCCGCGGTCGTCATCGAGGGCAACCGGATCGCCGCGATCCACACGCCGTCGTCCTCCGCGCCGAACCCCGGCGACGATGGCCGCGTCCTCGACCTCGGCGGCGCCTACGTCCTGCCGGGCCTGTGGAACAACCACTCCCATCTCGGCGACCTGCTGCCGGACCCGAAGGGCCTGCTCGAGGACGAACCGCTGCCGCGGGCCATGATTCGGGCCGGCCGCAATGCGATCGACGCGCTGAAGGCCGGCTTCACGACGCTGCGGATCACCGGCGACCGCGATTTCATCGACGTCGCCTGGAAGGAGGCGTTCGATTCCGGCGCCTTCGTCGGGCCGCGGATCGTCGCCGGCGGCCCGCCGCTCTCGACCGACGGCGACACGGACTGGCTGGTTCGGACCGGCAAGGGGCCGGAGGGGATCCGGGCGGTCGTCGCCGACAACATCGCGAACGGGGTCCAGCTCATCAAGTTCCTGGGCAGCCGGATGCCGGCCGAGGAGTTGATCGCCGGGATCGAGGAAGCGCATCGACACGGCGTTCCGGTCACCATCCATGGCGGGGACAGGACGGCCCGGATCGGCGCTATGGCCGGCGCCGAGAGCATGGAGCACGGCAACGACCTCTCCGACGACACGATCCGGATGATGGCTGAGGCGGGGATGTTCCTCGACCCGACGATCCAGTGCAACCTGAGCGACGAGTTCATCGTCGAGCGGGAACGGCTGATCGCGGAGGCCGGGTACGTTGCGCCACCGGAAGTCATCGAAGGCCGGGTGCGGGTCTCCCGCGCCGACGAACGGAGCCCGGAGTACGCGAACCACGCGCGCGACGTGATCAACAAGGCATACGCGGCGGGCATCCGCCTGACCACCGGCAGCGACTCGAACCCGATCTCGGAGATCGGGATTCTCGAGATCGAACAGTTCGTCTTCCACGGCATCCCGGCGATGGGCGCCATCCAGGCGGCGACCCGCAATAGCGCCGAGATGATGGGCATGCTGGACGACCTGGGCACGGTCGAGGTCGGCAAGCTCGCCGACCTGATCGTGCTCGAGAAGAACCCGCTCGAGCACATCTCGCACCTGCGCAGCCTGTCCATGGTGATCAAGGACGGCAAGGTCGTGAACCGCTCGCAGGACGAGGGTCAGGCCAGCTTCTGGGAGCTGTACCTGCAGGACTGAAGGGGAGGCGCAGATGAGGCTGATTCGGATGTCGGCTCTGATCGCGGTTGCGGTCCTTCTGCTGGCCTCCTGCGCCCCGCAGGAACTCGTCACCCTGCCGGAAATCGACACCTCGGGCTCGCCCGACGGCATCGTCGACCTTCCGGCCGACGTGCCGGAGGTGTTCCACAAGTACTTCGACCGGTACGCCTACCATCCGACGCCGGACGGCAGGCGAATCCACTTCCTGGTCTCTTCCGGCTGGACCCGCGACCAGATCAAGCACGGCCTGAACGTCATGGAGCACCTGCTGGCGGATCACCCGGGCTCGGTCTACGGCGACGACAAGAGCGGAATTGCCGCCGCGATGGCGGACCGCAAGGCGACCATGGTCTTCTTCGACACCGAACCCGACATGCGCCAGGCGATGAGCGAGGGGTTGCCCGAGGCGACGGACCTCAGCATGCAGGACCTGCGGGCGAACGAGTGTCCCGCCCCGGGCGACGCGGACTACATGGGTCACGTCACCAGGGACGCCGCCTACGAGGAGATCTGGCACGTGATTCACGACTACGGGATCAAGCCGACGCTGCCGGAGATGATCGCCGAGATGAGAACCGCGAACGATGCGGCCGCGGAGAAGGGCTGGTACGCGTGGCCCCGGGAGGTGACGGACGATCATCCGAACGAGTACGTCGGCGCGCTGATCGACAACTACTACGACCTCTGGACCGTGCCGCCGACCGTGTACGAGGGGCGCCCCATCGAGCCGGACGAGATTCCCGAGGGCTACTCTCACTTCGGGCAGTACTTCGCCGGCAGCCGGGCGGCCATGCCGGAGAAGGACCCGCCCGGCTACGCGCTGGTCACGGGGTTCGTCGGGCCGCATCTGACCTACACGCCGGAACTGCCGCTGGACTTCAGCGGGACGTTCTCGATGACGTTCGATCCGGAGGTGCGGTACACGATGAAGACGCAGCATCTGCGAAACGTTGCGCTGACCGGCAACGGCGACGCGGACCTGCAGGGCAACGCCTACGACAACGTGCTCACCGGCAACGGGGGCGCGAACGTGCTGGAGGGCGGCGGCGGCAACGACACCCTGGACGGCGGCGAAGGCAGCGACACGGCGGTCTTCTCGGGCCCGGCGGCCGACTACGAAGTCACCACCGACGCGGACGGAACGACGGTGACCGACTCGCAAGCGGACCGGGACGGCGTCGACACGCTGCGGGGCGTCGAGTCTCTGCAGTTCAGCGACGGGACGGTCCAACTGGAACAGTAGGAGAGACAGATGAAGTTGACTCGGACCTATGTGAGGTCGACTCGGACCGATGTGAGATTGGTTCGTACATGCGTTCTGATTGCGGTTCTAGCGCTGCTTGCGGTCTCATGCGCTCCGAAAGAGCTCGTCACCCTGCCGGACATCGACACGTCGGGTTCGCCTGATGGCATCGTCGACCTGCCGGCCGACGTGCCGGAGGTCTTCCACGAGCACTTCAACCGCTACGCCTACGTGCCGACGCCGGACGGGAGGCGGATCCACTTCCTGGTCTCGGATATCTGGACCCGCGACCAGATCAAGCACGGCCTGAACGTGATGGAGCACCTGCTGACCGACTTCCCGGGCTCGGAGTACGGCGACGACAAGAGCGGCATCGCCAGCGCGATGGCGGACCGCAAGGCGACGATGGTCTTCTTCAACACGGAAGAGGAACTGAATGCCGCGATGCGATCCGGGCTGGCGGGGGCGACCGATCTCAGCATGCAGGACCTCCGGGCGAACGAGTGCCCGGCCCCGGGCGACGCGGATTACATGGCCCACGTCACCCGCGATGCCTCGTACGAGGAGATCTGGCACCTGATCCATGACTACGGGATCAAGCCGACGTTGCCGGACATGATCGCCGAGATGCGGGCGGCGAACGACGTCGCCGAGGCGAACGGCTGGCGCGGCTGGCCCGACGACGAGCCGCAGGAGCACCCGAACGAGTACGTCGGCGTGCTGATCGACAACTACTACGACCTCTGGACCGTGCCGCCGACCATGTACGAGGCCGTGGACATCGAACCCGGCGAGATTCCCGATGGGCAGTCGCACTTCGGGCGCTACTTCGCAGGCAGCAGGTCCGCCATGCTCGACGACGACCCACTCGGCTTCGCCCTGATCGGGAAGTTCGTGCCGCCGCACCTGGCCTACACGCCGGAGCTGCCGCTCGATTTCAGCGGCACTTTCTCCATGACGTTCGACCCGGACGTGCGCTACACGATGAAGACGCAGCATCTGCGAAACGTCGCGCTCACCGGCGACGGCGACGCGGGCCTCCGCGGAAACGCTCATGACAACGTGCTGACCGGCAACGCCGGCGCGAACCGGCTCGAGGGCGGCGGCGGCAACGACACGCTTAACGGTGGCGACGGCGACGACACCGCGGTGTTCAGCGGCCCGGCGGCCGACTACGAGGTGACGCCGGACGGCGACGGTGCGACGGTGACGGACTCGCAGCCGGACCGGGACGGAGTCGACACGCTGAGCGGCGTCGAGTCCCTGCAGTTCAGCGACGGCGTCGTGCAACTGGACCAGTCGGAAGAGTAGAGCGACCGGATGAGTTGGATACCGTTGCATGATGCAGGAACGGAACCCGGACGGCGCGTCCGCGCGCCAGACGCGTACGGGTTCCGACGCCCGGCCGCGGGCGGCGGAACGGCACGGACGCCTGGCGCAGCAGATGCGCTTCCTGGTCGAAGTCGACCAGCTCAAGCAGGTGCTGCGGCGCACGTCCATCGTCGGCAACGAACGCCTCGAGAACTCCGCGGAGCACTCGTGGCATGTGAGCTTGATGGCGCTGGTTCTGTCGGAGCACGCGGCCGCCCCCGGGCTCGATCAACTCAAGGTGCTGAAGATGTTGATCGTGCACGATCTGGTCGAGATCGACGCGGGCGATACCTTCGTCTACGACCAGGCCGGTCTGAAGGACCAGGAGGAGCGCGAACAGCGGGCGGCGAAACGGATCTTCGGACTGCTGCCGGCCGAGAGCGGGGCCGAGTTGCGCGCCATCTGGGACGAGTTCGAGGCCCGGCGGAGCCCCGAAGCGAAGTTCGCGAGGGCCCTGGACCGCTTGCAGCCGATGGTCCTGAACTACATCAACGGCGGCGGGCCCTGGCAGGAGCACGGCGTCCGGGCAGACCAGGTGCGCGAGATCAACGGCTGCATCGAGGACGGCGCGCCCGAGCTCTGGCGCTACGCCGAGGAACTGATCGAAGACGCCGTCCGGCGCGAACTCCTGGCTCCCTGAGTTCGCCGCATTGGGGCGGCCAGGAGGACGAACCATGAAGACCGCTCTTGGGCCGCTGGGATGCCTGATCATCGTCGCCTGCGCCGGCGTGCCCGACGCGGGCGAGCCGGCGAACGAGATCGCCTGGGTCAAGAAGGTCATGGTCCACGGCGTGCCGATCTACGCCACGAACACGACCGGCGACGACAAGCTCCTCCACGCGGCGGGCGTCCTCGCCCAGTTCCTCGACAACGACGAGGACGGTGAGATCGACAACCCCAGGGTCCACCAGGCGATGCTCGACACCGGCGGCACGATCGTCATGACCGGCACCCAGCGAGAAGCCGAGTACATGGACTGGGCCAACGCGCCCCGGGGCCAGGGCCTCTACGACGAGGAGACCGAACTCGACGCCCGCGCCCGCGGCGTGTTCGACGCGGCAATCGAAGAGGTCTGGCACATGGTCACCGACAACGGCTACGGCGTGGCCTACCCGGACGTGTTCGGTACGGAACCGGGCACCGCCCTGACCGACGCGATGGACATCGCTCGCGGCGGCGCCTTCGACGGACCGCCGGACGAGTACCCGGAGGGCGCCTGGTACACCTACGACGACGTGACCTGCGACTACGGCTGCATGGCGTCCGAGTACATCTACTGGGTCTACACGTCGATGATCGGGGCGCAAGACCTGCCGGGCCGTCTGGAACAGATTGGGCACGAGTGGCCGCTCAACACGCCGGAGAAGCTGCAGGAGGGGGAGCCGGTCCTGTACGAGATCCTGAGCGATCCCGAGTACCGGATCCCCATGGTCATCCCGGACGGGAACTACGAGGGCGCGTCGCTCGAGATCGAGCCGTACACTTTGCGCTCTCCGTACGAAGCGGCGAACCGGAAGGTCCGCCGCGACAAGTTCGATCTCGTTCTCCCGGAGATCATGAGGGAGCGCGGCGTCGACATGTGGATCCACGTGATGAGGGAGTCGATCCCCGACGCCTTCGGCATCGACGAACTCGGCAGCGCCTCGGGCGTCTTCGTGTTCACGGACCGGGGCGGCGACCGGATCGAGCGGGCCATCCTCGGACGTCGCTGGGGCGCCACCCAGCGCGGCTGGGGCGAGACGGACTACCGGTACGTCGAAGAGAGCGGCGCCTACGACATCGTCGCCCCGGCGGTCCGGGTCCAGGAGCCGGTCGGCGGCCCGCTGACGGAGTACGACTACCGCTTCGAGGGGCTCAGAGACTTCGTCGCCGAGCGCGACCCGGACGTCATCGCGGTCAACTTCAAGCACGAGCTGGGTCCGTGGCCGACCTACCGGGGCGAGATCGACGGCCTCTCGCACACCGACTACCTCTTGCTCTCCGAGGAGCTCGGCGACAGGTACGCGAGCCGGCTGATCTCGTCCGAGTGGCTGATGATGGACTACATCAACCACCAGGTGCCGAGCGAGGTCGAACTGCTCAAGCGGCTGCGGCGCGACGAGCTCTGGCTGTTCGAGGACGCGCTGGACGCGATCGAGCCTGGCGTCACCGGGATCGACGAGACCGAACTGACCATCATGCGCCGCATGCGAACCGGTCAGTCGCAGCGCGGCCGCAGCGAGGGTTGGGAGGACGCCGTCGTTCAGGGCGGCGACATCGTCACGAACCCGAGCATCGGCATGTATGCCTACGTGCTGCGCGACGGCGAGACGGAGCCGCCGCCCGAGATCCAGGAGCTCTGGGCCGAGTACCTGAAGGTCGACGCGATCCTGGCGGAGACGATCAAGGCGGGCCGGACTCCGCGCGAGATCATCGAGGACTACACGGCCAGGTTCGAGGAGGTCGGCATCATCGTCCGCGACAACCAGCTCCACATGGTGTCAGCCAAGAACGACTTCCCGGCCTACGTCGCCGGCTTCGACACGACGAAGACCCACATTTCCATGGACTCCCACGGACAGACGAAGGGCGCCCGGCCGCAGTCGGTCGAGACCTATTTCGGCCCCCGGATCGGCTCGCTGGGCCCGGACTGGTCGAAGGACATTCCCCTCGCGCCGTACCACCACTTCGTCATCGAGTACTTCTTCTACCTGCCCTCGCCGGGCCCGGAAGGCCAGGACCAGTACCTGTTCTGGTGGGCCCACGAGGAGGCGCTCGCAGGCGATGACGGCATCGAGTTCCTGTCGCCGCCGCAGAGGGAACTCATCCTGATTCGCTGATCAGACCAGCAGCTTCTCCAGCCGCGCCACCACGTCCGGCTTCGCGGCCGCGATGTTCTCGTCATCCCACGGATCCACTTCCAGGTCGTACAGCTCCGTCTCTTCCAGGAAGCCGTCGACCAGCTTGTAGCGGTGGTCCTGGACGACCCGGAAGCGGCCGCTCGCCGCGCTCCCCGAGTTGAGCGCCGAGCGCATGTGCTCCCGGTGCTCGCCGCCCCCGGAGTCGAGCAGCGGCCGCAGCGACCGGCTCTGCATCTCCTCGGGAACGCCGGTCTCGCCGTAGTCGAGACTGGTCGCGGCGAGGTCCATGTTCGTGACGAGGGCGTCGCTGCGTGTGCCGGCGGCGATGCCCGGCCCGGCCATCACCAGGGGCACTTTCCATGACGCTTCGTGGGGAAGCCCCTTGCCCCAGTAGTCATGGTCACCGAGCATCTCGCCGTGGTCGCTGGTGTAGATGACGATCGTGTCGTCCAGCTCGCCCCGCTCCGCCAGCCGCTCCTCGTAGAGGCCGATCCAGCGGTCGATGTTCTCGATCATCGCCGCGTAGTTCTGGCGAATGCGGACGTGATGCTCCGGCGTGAACGGTGACGGTGGCGCGAGCATCTGTCCGGCGCGCGCGATGCCGTGGTAGTTGTGCGGCTGCGGGAAGTCCTCGATCACCCGGTCGGGCCCGCGATACTCCCGCTCCATCCGCTCCGTGATGTCCATCGGCGGATGGGGGCCGTTGAAGTTGACGATCAGGAACCAGGGGTTGCCTTCGGGCACGCCGTCGAGCAGTTCCATTCCGGTGCGAGCGGTGTAGTTGTCCTTGTAGGCGTGGTCGCCGATTGGCGTCGCCTGCGTCATCCCCCACCAGTTGACGTGCCGGGGCTCTCGCCGCGCCTCGATGTCCGCGTTGTGGATGTCCTTGAGCGGCGGGTCGAGCGAATCGAGCCAGAACCCGTAGGGCTCGCTGTCGTCGCCACCCTTGCTGCCGGTGATCAACATGTCGGAGAAGCCCCACTCCTCCATGTGGAGCTTGCCGTCCGGCCGCCGGCCGGCCGGACCCTTGTGCAGGTCGATCTTGCCGCAGGCCATCGTGTGGTAGCCGCTGTCGTAGAGGTGCTTGTAGAAGGTCGGCCGGAGCGCCGCGTTGTACTCGTCGCGGTTCCTCGCGACGGTGCAGTTCTCGTACTCCATGCCGGATGCCAGGCACGACCGCGACGGGCCGCACACCGGCGATGACACGATCGCGCGGGTGAAGTCGGCGCCGCGCGCCGCCAACGCGTCCAGGTGAGGCGTTGGAACCGGGATGTCCGGGTTCCGCCCCACCCAGTCGAACCGGTGCTGGTCGGAGATGAGCAGCAGGATGTTCGGCCGCCTGATCGCGCGCGGGCCGGGGATCTGGGCGTCGCCGCAGCCGGTGAGAGCCGCCGCTGTCGCCGCGGCGCCGGAGACGAGAACCTCGCGGCGAGAGAGAAGGTGGTCTCGACGGTTCATGACTGCTCCTTGCCCGACCGCTGCGGCCTGTCTATGCTTGTTGGAAGTTCCTACAATGTTAGCAGGCGGCGGTCGTGTCTGGCGGAGGTGCGGCGCCGTTGCTGGAGGCAGGCAGCATGACCGATAAGAGCACTCGGCGCGAGTTCCTGCGGCAGTCGTCGAGCCTGGTCGCCGGAAGCAGTCTGGCGGGCCTCGCTGGCGCTTGCGCGGGTCCGAGTTCGCGGACGCCGGCCGACGCGGCGGGACGCCGGCCGAACTTCCTTTTCTTCTTTCCCGATCAGCACCGGTACGACTGGATCGGCCTCGACGACTACGCGGTGCCGCTGTCCACGCCGAACATGGCGCGGTTGGCACACACCGGCGTCAACTTCACTTCCGCCGTCGTCGCGGCGCCGACCTGCGCTCCCTCGCGGTCCTGCCTGGCCTCTGGAATGGAGTACGACCGTTGCGGCGTACCGGACAACCGGTACGACTACCCGGCCGACCGCCCGACCTACCATCGTCTGCTCCGCGAGGCCGGTTACCACACGATGGCCTGCGGCAAGCTCGACCTGTCGAAGGGCAGCAGCGACTGGGGCCTCGACGGCACGAACCGCGCCGACGCCTGGGGCTTCTCCGCGATGATCAACAACGCCGGCAAGGGTGCCGGCATGTACTACCTCCGGGAGCCGTTCGGCCCGAGCGACCCGTACTACGCCTACCTGGATTCTCTCGAACCGCCGCAGGGGCGGATCTGCGCCGAGGACATGACGAGGCGGAACGCGAGCAGGCCGGAGGGTTGGTGGGGAGACACGACCCCCTCACCCCTCGGCCCCGAGGCGTACTGCGACAACTGGATTGCTCGCAACGGCCTCGACCTGCTCGAACAGGCGCCGGCAGACGAGCCCTGGCACCTGGTCGTGAACTTCGTCGGTCCTCATCCGCCGATGGACATCACGCGGGAGATGGACCGGACGGTGCGCGGCCCCGACCGCGTCCTCGAGGGACTTGGTTTGCCGCACAACTACACCGGTTCGTTCACGGCTGAGCAGCACCTGGGCTCACGCCGGAACTACGCCGCGATGATCGAGAACATCGACATGTGGCTCGGCCGCTACATCGATTGGCTGGAGGAGAGGGGACAACTCGAGAACACGATCATCGTCTACTCCTCGGACCACGGCGAGATGCTCGGTGAGCACGGGCGCTGGGGCAAGGGCGTGCCCTACCGGGCCTCGGTCGGCGTGCCGCTGCTCGTGGCCGGGCCCGGAGTCCGTCGCGGCTTTCGGACTGGCACTCCGGTCTCGATCATGGACCTCGCGGCAACCTTCCTCGATTACGGCGGCGTAGAGGTCCCGGGTGAGATGGACAGCCGCTCCCTCCGGCCCGTGCTCGAAGGCGCGACCGATAGCCACCGTGAGGTCGTCCTCTCGGGCCTGCGGGACTTCCGGATGGCCTGGGACGGCCGCTACAAGCTGGTCCGCGGCTACCGCGACCAGGAGTGGCGGCTGTGGGACCTGCTGGCGGACCCGGAGGAGTCGCGGAACCTGGCCTCCTGGCAGCCGGACCAGGTGCGGCGCCTTCGGGAGCGGTTGCCTGAGCGGCGGGCCTAGCAGGCGAGGGTGCGCGGGCCGGTTACCAGGTGAGGCGCGTCTTCATCCAGCCCGACGTGTTGTGGAAGTCCGACACGGCGCTGCCGGGCGGGACCAGCGCGTCGCAGGCGGCGGCGATATCGGGGTCGAGCGTCATCTCCTGGACCGCGACGAGCTCGTCGACGTGTTCGAGCTTCCTGGGGCCGATCAACGGAGCGGTGATCCCCGACTGGTCCTTGCACCAGAGGATCGCAAGCTGGGCCGGCGTGATGCCGGCCTCCGCCGCGAGTCTGGCGAACTCGATGCCGACCTTCACGGCGCGCTCGGTGACCCGGCGGGCGTAGTACTTTCCGAGCAGCTCGGCGCGTGAGCCTTCCGGGTACTCCGTGGCATCCGAGTACCGGCCGGCCAGCACGCCCATTCCGAGCGGCGCCCAGGCGAGGATGCCGAGGCCGTGCTTCCGACACAGCGGGATCAGCTCGTTCTCGATCCGCCGGTCGAGCAGGTTGTAGGGCGCCTGCTCCGAGGAGAAGCGAACGTAGCCCTTCAGTTCGCTCACCATGAGCGCTTCCATCACGCCCCAGGCGGGGTAGGTCGAGCAGCCGATGTAGCGGACCTTGCCGGCCCGCACGAGGTCGTCGAACGCGCGCAACGTCTCGTCGATCGGGATGCCGAAGTCGGGCCGGTGGGTCTGGTACAGGTCGATGTGGTCGGTCTGCAGCCGGCGTAGCGCGGCGTCGCAGGCGTTCAGGATGCCGGCGCGCGACAGCCCCTGCTCGTTCGGACTCTGTCCGGGAACGTGCTCAACGCGCGCCAGCCCCGTTTCGTCATCGAACTCGCCCGGGTAGATCTTCGTCGAGATCAGGACCTCGTGTCGCCGGCCGGTCTCCCTGAGCACGCTGCCGACGATCCGCTCGGCGAGACCGTCGCCGTAGATGTGGCCGAGGTCGACCAGGTTCACGCCGGCGTCGAGCGCCCGCTCGATGATCCGCCGCGCCTCGTCCTCCGGCGTCACGTCGCCGAAGTTGCTCGTGCCGAGGCCGAGCGGCGAGACCTTCAGGCCGGTGCGTCCGAGAGTGCGGTACTGCATCGGGCGGGCAGCCTACCTACTGGCGGTCCGCGAGTTGCAGCGCCGGATCGAACACCCGGTTCGGCACGTCGTCCTCGCCGGTCAGGAAACGGATCTCGTCGTCGTAGCCGGTCATCTCCCAGCGGATCAGGGAAATCGGGATGATGCCGCCGGCCAGGAACTCGTCGATGAAGTCGCGGAGCACGAACTGGTCGCCCAGTTGCATGGCGCGTTCGCGGAAGAGCTTCATGAAGTGGGCCTTGCCGACGACGACGCCGGTGTGGAAGCCGGGAAAGCGCAGGTTGGACTCCATCTCGTACCAGACCATGCGCTCGTCCTCCCGGGACCAGCCCTTGGACATCAGCGCGGCGCAGAGTGCCCGCGATTCGTCGAAGGTGATCAGGTTCGCGTGCATGGCGAGGTCGGGCAGGGCCAGGCTCATGTGGGAGATGTTCATCAGGTACTCGACCTCGCGGCCGCGGCGCGGCCGTTCGTCGAGGACGCCGGCCTGCATCATGAGTTCCTCGAGGGCGACCGCCCAGCCCTCCATCCGCATCCACTCCATGTTGAAGCGGCGGTCGGCGCCGCGGATCGGCCGGTCGTCGCGCTGGCGCCGCTGGTCGTCGAGCATGTGGCCGATGTACTCGTGGGTCTCGCCGGGCAGGATCTCGCGCTCCCGCGCCTTGTGGTCGATGCTCGTGTCTGAGGGCAACGGCTCCGGCGGCTCGTTCGGGTCGCTGTAGTCGTGCGGGTCGACCCAGTCCGGAACGCTCATGACCTCGCCGTCGCGCAGGAAGTCGACGACATAACGGAGCGCCTGGTGCAGGCTGTCGGCGTACTTCTGCGGCGTGTCGGCGATCTCGAACGGCGGCAGGTCGCGGTTGCGGTGTTCCTCGAGCGCCAGGAAGGTGACGAGCCGGTTGTACTCCTGCTCGACGATCATCCGGCTCTCCTCCCAGCCGTAGGGCGAGAGGTGAACGTTGCGCAGCCACCAGTCGTAGTTCTCCTTGCCGATGCCGGCGACGCCGCTCCACGACGGCTTGTTCTCCTCGACCCAGCCGCCGAAGGCCAGGACCGCGTCGCGGGCAGCCTCGGCGTCCGGGACGAGTTCCGGGTGGTGCTCGGCGAGCTGTTCCGCGATCTCGTCGTAGATGCGCGCCTCCCGCGGAGCGGCCCAGATCGCGATCCCGCCGAGATCGGGCACTGCCTCGGTCAGGTTGGACTTTGCCTGCTCGTAGACCTTCGGCACCGCCTGGAGGGTCGTCCTGTACTCGGCAAGCTCCGTTTCGTCGAAGGGCGGTTCGAATCGGAACAGCGACCGGAAACCCGACATCGCCGGCCCGGCGCCGCCCTGGGACATCAGGTAGAAGGCCGGGTCCCGCGACCAGGGCCGCGTCACCCGGTGGTGGAAGTCGAGGCCGTTCATCTCGGCGCGGACCAGGTGATGGTCGATCTGCTCGGAGACGGTCCACTCCGAGATGTCGATTGCCCGGAGTCGGCGCTTGTAGTCCTCCAGGCCCTGCCGCTGGGCCTCCATCGCCTCGGCGGTGTAGTCGGGCACGCCGTCCACGATCGCCGGTTCCTGGAAGACGCGGAACTCCTCGAAGAGCTGCAGCAGGTCGTCGTGGGTGCCGGACGCGGTCTCTTCGGCGGGTGGCGCCGCCGGGACGCAGGCGATCGCCAGCGCGAGCAGGAGAGTGAACGGAGCGAGGCGGAGTCGGGGGTGCCGCATGACGGGATCTCCTCTATTCAGGGATGTTGACGAGCGTGTAGTAGGCCTCCGGGTGAAGCAGCGGTTCGCCGTCGTCGCTGCGGACTCCGTCGAGGTGCAGTTCGTGGACGTAGCCGGCGCGGAGCGGCTCGACGGTCAGACGGACGCTCCTGCCGTCACCGGCCACTTCGGCGGAACGAACGACGACTTCCACCTTGTCTTCCTCGGGGCCGCCGTAGTTCTCGCTGAGCCGATACGTGTAGCTCTCCATCCGGTAGGACGCGGGATCGCCGGCTGTCTCCGGATCGACGGCCTCGGTGAACGTGAGTTCGAAGCCGTCGGCACGGGCCCGCATCTCGTGGACCTCGAATGGCACGGCGCCGGTCCAGACGATGCGCTGGAGACCGTGCGACCTGGGACCGATGCTGCCCCAGCCGCGCTCGGACAGGCCGGCGAAGAGTGACCCGTCGTGCGCGAAAGCGAGGCGGATGACGCCGCTGTCCAGGCCGCGCCGGAAGTTGAAGGCCGCGCCCTGCCAGTGGCCGCCGACCTTCTCCAGGAAGATCCGCATGACCATCGCGTGGTGCTGGTCGCCAACGAAGATCTGGCCGGTGAACGGTCCGAACCTGCCGCCGGTGGTGTCCCACCTGAGGCCGGACGGCGACTGGCCCAGCTTCACGTAGGGGAACCAGACGGAGGGCATGCGGAAGTTGGGGATCGACTCGTGCAGGTCCTTCATGAAGGTCCCGCCTTCAGGCTGGCCGTCGGGAGGCGGCTCGACCATCGACTCGGGCAGCAGGGTCGAGGCCATGCCGTGCGGGTGGCCGTGGAAGTCGCCGACCTCGATCAGCGACAATTTCGAGGCGTTGTTCCACTCGCCCTGGTTGTCGGTGTAGAAGACCTCGCCCCAGGGGCTGACCTCGACACCGGCAGGCGAGCGGAGGCCGGCGGCCACGAACTCGGTCGCGCCGGTCGCGGGATCGACCCGCACCGCCCAGCCGCGCCAGTCGACCGGACCGTAGGGCTCGGCGCCGAAGGGGATGTTGAGCGTCATCCAGAGCCTGCCGTCCGGCGTCAGCCGCGGACCGAACACGTACTCGTGGTAGTCGCCGCTCGTTTCCCAGGCGTCCGAGATGGTCTCGAACACGTCGGCCCGGTCGTCGCCGTCAGTGTCCCTGAGCCGGGTCAGTTCGCCCCGCTGGGAGGTGTAGATCCAGCCGTCGAGTTCGAGCAGGCCGAGCGGCTGGCCGAGCCCGAAGGCGTACTGCTTGAAGACGGGTGCCGGCGGATCACTGAAGGCGTTCTCGACGATGAAGATCTCGCCCCGGCGGGTCGCCGCCAGGATGCGGCCGTCCGCGAGCTGGAGCAGGCCGCCGACCTCCATCGACATGCCTTCCGGAAGCGGCATCGTGAGCACGCGGTAGTACCGTTCCTCGGCGGCGGTCTGCGAGCCCAGCACCTCCCGCTGGCTGGCGAGCAGCGCCTTTTCGATGTCTCGCCGGTCTTCCTCGTCTAGCGGTTCCTGGGTGACGGCCGGCAGCGGAAGCAGCACGGCGAGCAGCACCGCGCGCAGCGCGGTCGCGCCGGCCTGGCCGGCCTTCGTTCGTTGGCAAGGACGGAACATCACCAGGACAGGGTCACTTCCAGGTCGAGGCTGCCGTTCGGTTCGAGCTCGATCCGCTGCAGGAGTTGCCGGACGCCCTGGGAGTCGCGGACGATCGGCGTGAGGTCCTCGCCGGAGGCGAGGGAGACGTCGAGCGTGCCGTCCACGGACCAGGTCCGCTCCGGGCCGGGCAGGATCTCCTCGCCCTCGGCCAGCAGCAGGAAGAGCGGGCGGGGAGCCGGGCCGGCGTCGAGCCGGAAGCGGCGAACCAGATTCGCGCCGCCGGCTCCAGGCAGCGGTGTCGGTGTCTCCTCGATCAGCACGTCGCCCAGGCGATAGCGGAGTGCGGGGCGTCCCAGATCGTCCAGCCGGTAACCGAGGAAACGGCCGCCGACGTTCCGGTCGTAGCGGCCCGTTGCCGGCCAGGGACTGTCGATGTCGTCTAGAACGGCGAAGGCAGGCCCGGTCGGGAGATTGAGAAGATCCGTGCCGTAGGGGCCGAAGAACTGCCCGGCTCTGCCCTGCCAGGTGCCCTTCGCGTCGAAGAAGGCTCCGCGCCAGATCTTCGCGAGACGGACGGTGTTCGCGTCGAAGGCGGCGTGGACGTTCTCCGGGAAGCCGATCGCGATCGCCCGCGGGCCGACATCGATCATGTGGGTACGGAAGACGAGCGGGCGCTGGTCCGGAACCAGCACGAGTTCGGAACCGATGTCCATGCCCTCGGGCGTCGGCATCGAGGCGCCGAGCGACAGGAAGCCCCAGAGCGCGTCGATCTGGCCCTTGGTCGTGCCGCCGCCGAGGTGCGGGAAGTTCGCCTCGCCTTCCGGCCAGTAGGCGGGCATGCGGGTTCCCGGGCGGACCGCGGCCGGGTTCCGCAGGAAACGGAACGCCCAGCCGGGGCGCAGGCGGTCGTAGGCGGTCGCAAGGTCGATCGTGGAGATTCCAGGCGCCGGATGCACGTGGATGTCATGGCAGGTCACGCAGCTCATGCCGCCCGTGCCGATCAGTTCGAGGCCGTCTTCCGTGCCTGCGGCGGAGAGGGGCGGCTCATCCAGATCGCCGGGCTGGGCGTCGACAGCTTCCAGTGCGTCCGCGAGGCGCTCGGAGGCGCCGGTCGGGAAGCCCGGCATCCTGACCTCCATGAAGTCGCGCCGGACGTGCAGGCGGTCTCCCAGGAGGATGGAGCGCAACGCTTCCGGCTTGAGCTTGCCGCCGACCCCGTGAAGAGGAGGCGGTAGCCGCCCCTCGTCTCCCAGGTCCTGGTTGTCGACCACCCGGAAATGCCCGGCCCGGACCGGGTCCGGACCGCCGACCTCCACCTCGCCGATGCGGCGCTGGTGGCACGCGAAGCAGTTGAAGCTCGCCATCGTGAGGGTGATCTCGTCTTCGGGCCGACGCTCGGGCGGCGGGTCCGCAAGCGCCGCGAGCGCGGCCCGGATGGCCTGCTTCTGGTGGCTCGCCAGCCGGTACCGCGGCGACGTTTCGCCGCCGTGCATTGCGGGTTCGGCGAGCGTCTGTTCCGGATCCAGGGCGTCGAGTGCCGGAGCCCTGGCGCGGGACACCGCGTAGGACCGGCCCCGCTCGGGATCGACGCCCGGCGAGGTGTGGCACGAAGAGCAGCCGTAGCGTGCAAAGAGAATGCTGCCGTCCTCTTCGTAGCGTCGCCGGGGCGCGGCGGGGCCGTCGGCCGGCCGCAGGCGGACGCTCTCGTGGCTGGTCAGTTCGTGGAGCGGCGTCGGCTCCGGAAGCGTCGCACCGGCGAGCCGGACGTCGACGAAGGGTCGGTTGGTGCTGCCGCGAATGAAGTACGTCACCTCCACGGGATGGTCGCCCGCCTCCAGTTCCATCGTGACCTCCGTTTCGCGGCGGCTGAAGGGGGGCTTTGCGGCGAGGACGTCGTCGCCGACCCGTAGCGAGGAGCCCGATCGCCGGTCCGACGCCAGGGTGAAGGTGTAGTTCCCGGCGGCAGAGAGTCGCAACAGGCCGCTGAAGCGGACAGCGTGGTTGCCACTGTTCGTCGAGGCCGGCAGATCGAGCGACAGGGTGGCGATGCGGCCAGCACCGGCCGGGCGCAGCGCGTCGAGGTCCGGCGCCGGGCGGAGGAAGAAGCCCGGCGCGTCCTCGTCCTGTTCCGGATCCAGGTAGTACTCGAACTCGAAACCCCGGCGGCGTTCCGCCACAAACGGCGTCTGCCCGCGCAGCAGGTAGACCGCGATGTCCTCGGCCTCTTCCAGGGCCAGGTGGAACGGCGGCATGCGGCCGCCCGGCCGCGCGGCGCGTGGATCGAGCAGGAACCCGGCCAGCGCCGCGACGGAGGTCTTCGCGTTCAGGTCCGGCAACGGCACGGAGGGGATCGCCGGTTCCCTTTCCGCGCCTTCCGGCGCGTGGCAGGCGACGCAGCCGACGGAGTGAAAGAGCCTCCGTCCCCGTTCGACCGTGGCCTGGAAACGGTGGACGGGGAAGTCGCCGAGGATGTCGGCGGCGACCGGGCTGTCTGCCGGACCGCGCCGCGGCTCGGGTCCCCCGGAGTCGACCGACTTCGACCCGCGGTGAGCGAGGTAGCCGATCAGCGTGCGCACGACATCTTCGCGGTCGTCCGGCTCGAGCGAGTGGAGAACGTCCGGCATCGCCGAGCCGGGCTTCTGTTCGTGAGGCGCCAGCAGATAGTCCGAAAGCCAGCGGCCGGTGGCGCGCTCGGCAATCCGGTCGAGGTCGGGCGCCGCTCTGGTCGGGATGCGCTCGGCAACAGCGGCGGTCGGCGTGTGGCACGAAAGGCAGTTCAGTTCGCCGAGCAGGATCTCGCCCAGCGCGGCCTCGTCCGCGGCGCCGGCGAGCCGCAGTTGCTCGTAGCCGGGGACGACCGGCGATGTCGCCGAATACGCCGTCTGGGCCTGGGCCGTTCCGCGCGGCGCGGTGACACCGAACGCAGTTAGCGTTGCTACGCACCAGACCGAGCCGATGGAGCGGATAACCTGCATTCGGTGGATGGAGATCACCATACAGGAGCGCTCCAGTCCTCGAAGCAGTACGTCGGGTGCGCGACTGCGGTTCTCCTGCTCCTGGCCACCCATGTCGCCTGCACTCCCGGCCCCGATGAGGCGCCGGGGCCGTCAGCCGAGACCGCGATCCCGCACCCGGCCCTGACGGACCTGGAGCCGCCGCTCGCCCGAGAACTCGAAGCCAGGCGCGCCGCTCTCGACACCGTGCTCACCAGCGACACGGCGACCACCGCCGAGCAGGCACGAGCGTTGGGCGAGTTGGGTCGTCTCTACCAGGCCCACCGCCTGCTGGAGGCAGCACTGGCCTGCTACGAGAAGGCGCACGCGCTGGCTCCCGATTCCTTCGAATGGGCCTACTACTTGGGGGTCCTCGCAGCTGGAAGCGGGGACGTCGAAGCCGCGGCCACGGCTTTCCGGCACGCTCTCGAACTGCGTCGCGACGACGGGCCGGCCCTGATCCGGCTCGCCGACCTGGAACTCGAGCAGGGGCGGGTCGGGGAGGCGGAGCTGCTCTACGTTCGGGCTGCTGCCGTCGACGATTCGGCCGCCGTGGCCTATGGGATGGGCCGGGTCTCCGAGGAGCGTGGCGAGTACCGCCAGGCCATCGAGCAGTTCCAGCGCGCGCTGACGCTGCAGCCGCGTGCTTCCGTCGTCCACTACAACCTCGGTCAGGCCTACCGCGAACTGGGCGAGTTCGACCGCGCCGAAGAAGCGCTGGCGCGGAGCGGGCCGAGCCGTGTCGCCATGGCCGATCCGCTGATGCACGAGTTGACGACGCTCGCCATCGGCGCCTTGCCCCATCTTGCCCGAGGCCATGCCGCCGCCCGGGAGGGTCGGCTGGCCGAAGCGGAATCCGCCTACCGGCAGGCGGTGGCGGCCGACGCGACGAATGTGCGCGCGCACGAGAGCCTCGGGACGCTGCTGGTCCGTCGTGGCAGTCCCGAAGCGGCCGTGGAGCACTTCGGCGTTGCGATCCGTCTGGAACCCGGGAACGCCCAGGCCCACTCGGACCTCGGCGTTCTCCTTAGTGAACTGGGGCGAAACGATCGCGCGCTGGAGCACCTCGGCCGGGCGGTCGAACTCGAGCCGGGGCAGGTGGAGGCGCTGCTGACGCTGGGCAACGTCCAGACTCGAATGAGTCGGCTCGACGAGGCGGAGGCTACATACCGCCAGGTGCTCGAGAGTGACGCTGCGAACGGCGATGCTCGACTCGGGCTCGGCGCCGTGCTCGCGCAGACTGGCGACTTCGACTCGGCCGCCACGGAACTGCGCGAGGCCTTGCGCCTGCTACCCGAGGGCGACCGGACACCGCAGGTTCATTTCGGCCTCGCCGAGGCCCTGGTGCGCACCGGCCGGTTGGAGGAAGCCCTGTCGCACTACACGCGGGTGCGCGACCTCGACCCGACGCAGGGGCTCGCCTGGCTGCGCGAGGCGACGGTGCTGATGGGACTGGGGCGCTTCGCGGACGCCAGGGCCGTGCTCGAAGCGCGGCTGGCGGTCGACTCGGCCGACGGGCCGGCCGCTCACTCGCTCGCCCGGCTCCTCGCCGGCGCCCCGGACCCATCGCTTCGCGACGGTCAGATGGCCATGGCCATCGCCGGAGCTCTCCTCGAAGCGGACAACTCGGCGCCGAGCGCCGAGACCGCAGCCATGGCGCTGGCTGAAGTTGGCCGCTTCGAGGAAGCGGTCAGCATCCAGCGCACCCTCGTCCAGGAAGCACTCCGTCAGGGTCGCACCGGCGAAGAGCGGCGGCTGGCTCGGAACCTGGAGCGCTACGAGCGTCGCGAGGCCTGTTGCGCCCGGGCGGCGGACGCGTTTCCGCCGTATTGAGCGGTTGGCGGTGCTCACCGCTGCCGGTCGACTGCTTCTCCTTCGCCCTGGAACAGGGTCTGATACTCACCGACGCGTACGCCGGCCCACGTCTCGCCTGCGCCGTCTGGCCAGCGGACTTCGACGCGGGTGACGGCGCCGGACGCGCCAGCGCCCAGCCCGACGAGCACCCGAGGGTCTCTGGCCGAGGCGTAGCTGCCGTCGGTGTGGACGTGGCGCCAGATCGGCGTTGCGCCTGGCCGGTGGATCGTGACGTGAGCGCCCAGCGCGTCGCGGTTGTGAGCGACGAGCCTCAAACCCAGCCACGACCGATCCTGGCCGACCTGGTTCAGGAGCAGGCGGGTTGGCCCGTTGCTGTTGACGACGACGACGTCCAGGTCGCCGTCGTTGTCGACGTCACCGAAGGCGGCGGCACGGCTGACTTCGGACGACTCGAAGACCGGCCCGGCCTCGGCCGTGACGTCCGCGAAGGTGGCGTGGCCGAGGTTGTGGAAGAGCTGGTCCGTCTGCCGCAGCGGATAGGGGTCACCCTCCCGGATCAACGCGTCCATGCCGATCACGGCGCCGTTGACGACGAGCAGGTCGAGCCGGGAGTCGTTGTCGTAGTCGATCCAGCCGATGCCGAACGCGGTGAACGGCAGGCTCGGCGGCCCGAGCCGGGATGACGCCGACTGGTCGCGGAACAGGCCGGCGCCGCCGTTGACGTAGAGGGTGTTCGTCTCCTGTTCCAGGTGGCTGAGGACGATGTCCGGGTCGCCGTCGCCGTCGAAGTCCCCTGCGTCGACGCCCATGCCGGCCTCGGGCTGGCCGTCGCTGTTGACGGCGACTCCGGCCAGCAGGGCGTTGTCGGCGAAGGTGCCGTCGCCCCGGTTGATCCATAGCCGGTTCCACATCAGGTCGTTCGCCACGTAGAGGTCGATCCAGCGGTCGCCGTTGAAGTCGGCGGCAACCGCGCCGAGGCCGGAACCCGGCTCGTTGCCGATCCCGGAGGCCGCGGACACGTCCTCGAAGGTGCCGTCGCCCCGGTTGCGGAACAGGCTGTCGGCCGCCGGCGGGTAGGCGCCGGGGGCGCAGTAGGTCAGAACCCCGCTCGGGAGCGGGCACGGCGTGTTGTCCGCCAGCGAGTAGTCGACGTAGTTGCCGACGTAGAGGTCCAGCCAGCCGTCTCGGTCGAGATCGAAGAACGTGGCGGCGACGGACCAGCGGGGATCGTCGGCGCCCGAGGCGGCCGTGACGTCGTCGAACGTGCCGTCGCCGCGGTTTCGCAGCAACTGGTTGGAGCCGAAGTTCGTGACGTAGAGGTCCGTCCAGCCGTCGTTGTCGAAGTCGCCAGTGGCGACGCCCATGCCGTAGCCGGCGGCTTCGATCCGGCTTGTCTCGGTGACGTTGGTGAAACTGAGGTCGCCGCCGCCGCCGGGTTCCAGGTCGTTGCGGTAGAGGCGGTCGGTGAGGGCCGTGCCGGGAGGCGGCGGGAACAAGGCGTCCTCGAGCGTGAGATCGGGGCCGATCATCCGGCCCTGGAGGAGGTAGAGGTCCAGGTCGCCGTCGTTGTCGAAATCGAACAGGGCGGCGCCGCCGCCCATGATCTCGTTGAAGTAGTGCTCGCCCGACATGCCGTTGAAGTAGACGAAGTCGAGGTTCGCGGCAGGGGCGGCGTCGATGAAGATGGCGGGTTCGGTGGTGGAGGCGGGGTCGGTGTCGGTGGGTGGGGTGCAGGCAGTGAGGAGGAGGATCAGCGGGAGGGCAAGGTACGCGCTCGCCGCTTCGCGGCATCGCGCTTGATGCCGGTCAGAGGACCCGCGCACCCAGAGAGCGGTCGTCGGCTTGGCGGAACTCTCTACGCCCATGGGAGGGCGCTCAACCCCGGCCTTCCAGGGCTCGGGCCGATGCGAGTTCACGTCGTGCCTCTTCCGGTTGGCCAAGGCGGGTGAAGATGTCGGCGAGCAGGTAGTGGCCCATGGGCGCCATGTCGGAGCCGGGGTCGAGTTCCAGGCCGGTTCGCGCCAGTTCCATCGCGCGCTCCAGCTCTTCGTTGCGGTCGACGAGGGATTTGGCCAGGAAGAAGTGGCCGATGGCGAACTCGGGGTTGATCTCGATCGATTGCTCGAGCGCCGCGGTCGCCCCGTAGCGGTCGCCGAGGTTGTCCAGCAGCCGGCCGAGGTTGAACTGGACCCGGTAGGACTGCGGATGGACGTCGAGTTCGCGACGGTAGAAGTCGGCGGCCGCCCGCGGATCGCCGCGCTCTTCGGCCAGCAGGGCGAGGTTGAAGTGGGCGAGGCGCACGTCCGGCTGGATCGCCAGCGCCTCCTCGAACAGCCGTTGCGCGGCTTCGAGGTCGGACCGCAGCAGGGCCACGGCGCCCTGGCTGACGACCGCGGCGCCCATCTCAGGTGACAGGGCGGCGGCCTCCCGGAGGTGTCCGTCGGCGCCCTCCAGGTCGCCGCTGGCCACGAGCATCCGCGCCAGTTCGTAGTGGATGATCGCGTTGCGGGGATCGAGGCGCAGGAACTCCTGGTAGCCGAGGATCGCCTCCTCCGCCGCGCCGGTCCGGCGGTAGGCGTTGGCGAGGTTGATCACGGCGTGGGCGTAGTCGGGCTTCAGTTCGATGGCTCTCCGGTAGCTCTCGATCGCGGCGCCGGTGTCGTCGCCGCGCATCTGCTCGTCGCCCAGCCGGACCCAGGCGTCGATCACCGACGGGTCCTCGAGCAGCACCCGTTCGAGGGCTTCGACGGCCGCCGGCCGGTTTCCCTTGAGCGAAGCCTCGCGCGCGTCGCGCATCAGGTTGAAGAGATGGATCCGGTCCTTGGGGTCGGCGAGCAGGGCCCGGTCCACGCTCTCGTCGGTACTGCCGCCGAAACTGGCCAGATAGCCGAGGGCGGCGAGCCGCGCGCGGGTCTCCGGATCGATCTCCTCAATCGCCGCCGGCCGTGCCACGTCGGCCCATCGCGACTCGAGGGACTGGAGCATGGAGGCCATCCGGTCCGCCTCGTCGGGCCGCGCCGAGTACAGGTTGTTCTGCTCGTCCGGGTCGACCGCCAGGTCGTACAGCTCGGGCCGGGGCGCGGCGACGTACTTCATGTTCTCGACTCGCAGCGCGGCGAGGTCGCTCCAGCCGTAGTGATAGCGCGGATAGACGGCTTCCGCGTAAGCCGGCAGCCGTGGCCCGGAGGCGCCGGTCAGGAGCCGGACGATGCTTGCGCCTTCGAAGGAGGAATCCCGCTCCGCCTGGCCCGCGTCGACCGCCAGCAGGTCGAGGACGGTCGGGAAGACATCGACCGCCCTGACCACATCGCCGATCCTGCGGCCCCGCATCGTGTCGTAGGGCGCGCGAAGGATGAAGGGAACCCGCGTCGCCCCCTCGTAGACGAAGAAGCCGTGGCCGGATTCGCCGTGCTCGCCGAGACTCTCACCGTGGTCTCCGATCACGATGACGACGGTGTCGTCGGCGCGCCCGTTCTCGTCGAGCCAGTCCAGCAACCGGCCGACCTGCGAGTCGACGTAGGCGATCTCGCCGATGTATGGACGGTTCCGGTAGCGCTCGGCGAACGGTTCCGGCGGTTCGTAGGGCGAGTGCGGATCGTAGAAGTGGACCCAGGAGAAGAAGCGCGCCTCCGGGGCCTCGTCGAGCCATGTCAACGCGGCGTCCGTGACCTCGCCCGCCGGCCGCTCGATCTCGTTCAGCGCCAGCCGCACGGTGTCGCTCAGGTCGAAGTCGTCGAAGTAGTGGTCGAAGCCCTGGGCTATCCCCCACTTCGCGTCTAGCACGAACGCCGCCACGAAACCGCCGGTACGCAGCCCCTCGTCCCTCAGGATCTCGGCCAGAACGACGTGCTCGTCGCCCAGGTAGAAGGCGCCGTTGTCCCTGACCCCGTGAGCCGGCGGGAACTGTCCGGTGAAGATCGACGAATGCGCCGGCAAGGTCAGCGGCGCCACCGCCTCCGCCTGCTCGAACAGCACCCCCTCCGCCGCCAGCCGGTCCATGTGCGGCGTCTCGATGTCAGCGAACCCGTAGGCCCCGATGCGATCCGCCCGGGTCGTGTCCAGCGTGATGAGCAGAAGGCTCAGGTCACCGGGCCCGACCCCGGCCGGGAGCCGACCCAGCACGTGCCCCGACGGCGCAACGACCTCCCCGCCGGACAGTAGACGGATCCCCACACCGACCACCACAACAGCGGCAACGGCCAGGGCCACAGCTAGCCCGATCCAGCGGATCGGCACGTTCCGTTTCGCCCGGCCAGCGGTCAACTCGCTGGTTTCCTCCCGGCGGGGTCGTTCGCTGCCCATGGCGGAATCCGAAGGCTAGCAGCGCCACCGCATACGAGAGAATTCGGCGGCGCCGCTTCGCGGCCCTGCTTCCCCGTGGGTCAGAAGACCCGCGGTACCGGCCGGCCAGAGGGCCGGCGCACCGACATCCGGAAGAGCCAGGCGCGTCTCTCTTGGCTGCCGTTTGGTTGCCCGACGACGTCCAGCCTGCCCAGGGGCGGAGGAGAGGGTCTCAGCGAGGCTGTCGGCAAGCGACGCCCTGCGACCCTTCATCGTCCGACGACCAACCGGAGCGCAGCCGACCGCAGCGAGCACTCCCCTCTCATCCATCCGGTAAGTGCGAGCGGCCGCTGAGACCCTCTCCTCCGCCCCCAAGCAGGCGGGTGCAACCTCCGTCGCACCCGCCGCGCCGCGCGGCGCCGCCTAGAAGTGGAAGCGCGCCCCGATTCGCCAGACCCGACCGCGTATGAGCCGCCTCGGGGCGCCGAAGGGCCGGTCGCTGTTCAGGGTCTGTTCGGCTTCGATGACCGTGTCGGCGTTGCCGACGTTGAAGACATCGATGCCGACGCCGAGCCTGCGGTTACTGCCGATGTTGAAGTCCTTCTCCACCCTCAGATCGAGGTTGATGCCGTCGTCGAGACGGAAGGAGCCCGCCGGGTAGCCGTAGATGTCCGAAGTCTGATCGACGTCTTCCACCCTGATGAGCTGGTTATAGGTGTTGCCCGAGAAGTAGGAGAGGTAGCCGCCCACGACGACCCCGCCCGGGAGTCGGGCGTTGCCCAGAACCTTGATCAGGTGCGTTGGATCGATCGTCAGATTGCCGTAGGCGTTGATCTGGTCGTTCGGGTCCCTGAAGAAGGTCGAACTGCCGAGCTGGGAGCCTCTTCCCTCCAGGAACTCGTACCATCCGTTGTTGTCGCTGCCTCTTGCCTCACCGTAGGTCCACGAAGCCTGCATCTGCCAGTTGTTGCGCCACCGCCTGGCGAGGCTTGCCGTGATCCCGGCGTACTTGCGGACCTTCCTGAAGCAGGTGATCTCCTTGTACGCCTGCCCGTAGTCCTGGCAGTGGTTGACGTTCGTGAAGTAGTACCGGTTCTCGCCTTCGTTCGTCTGGTTGAAGACGTTGAAGGTCCGTCCGCTGTCGGGATCCGTGTACCGCGTGGGTTCGAACTCGCCGGTGAGGTTCACGCCGTCCAGGAACTGGTGGTTCGTCCGATAGGTCGCCGTGATGTCGAGCGAGACGGTACGCGTGAGGACCTGCTCCCAGCCGACGTCCAGGGCGTGCATGTAGGGCACGCCGAGGTTGTCGTCGATCGTCCACTGGCCGGGACCTCGCCCTTCGGTGAAGTCGTGCTCCCAGACCTCGTCGTCGGCGTTCCAGATGTAGCCCGTCACGTTGCTCTCGGGTGCCAGCCGGCTGTAGAACAGCGAGATGACCTGGTGGTAGTAGCGCCCCCAGTGCGCCTTCAGCACGGAGTCGTTGTCGTCTCCGAGGTTGATGTTCAGTCCGATGCGCGGCGCGATCCCGAGTTCGGGCGTGAACACGCTGCCCTGATCGAAGCGGACGCCGTTCACGTCCGACTCGACGGCCCCGCGCCAGTAGTTGGCCCGCAGGCCGAGGTTCAGCCTCACCCGGTCGTTGATTCCCCAGGAGTCCTGCACGTAGCCGACGATCTTGTCGGTGTCGGCATAGGTGTCGTAGCCGGTGCTCTCGAAGAGGATGTAGTTCTCGCCGGCGTAGTCCTCGTAGAACTTGCCGCCCGCGTACTGGTTGAGCGTGTTGACCAGCGTGTTCTGCAGCTCGACGCCGAACTTGAAGTCGTGCTCGCCGCGGATGAAGTCATCCGTGAAGTGGCTGACCGAGGCAATGAGCTGGTAGCGCTCCCGGTTGGCATTGAAGGGCCCCCACCAGTTCTCGGTAAGGCGGTCTTCATAGATGTCGTAGCGGGCGGGTGTATCGCCGCCGTCGGGCGTCTCGGCCTGACGCTGGTGATAGCCGCCGAACTTCAGATCGAGCAGCGTGTTCTGGGACAGCATGTCCGTGTAGTTGAAGTTGAACAGGTACTGGGTCCCCTCCAGGCTGACGGTGGCTCCGGGGGCGATGAAGTCACCCTCGTCCGCGCCCTGGTAGGCCTGGTCGCGGGTGCTGTACTCGAGCATGCCGCTGAAGATCTTCTCCTGTGTCGGCGTCCAGTTGATCTTGCCGAGGTAGCGGGGCCTCTCGTAGGTCGGGGCGTTGACATGGTCCCCGCTGGCCTTCGAGTCCTCCTGGCGGTACTTGAACGAGGCGAAGAACCACGCCTTGTCGCGCTGCACCGGTCCGCCGATGTCGAAGTGGACTTCCGTGTCCGAGCGGTCGCTGCCGCTGCGCTGCAGATCGGGGTCGTTCGTGTTCTGGGACTGCCAGTCGTTGTCGGCAAGTTGCAGGTCGACCAGACCGTTCAGGTCGTTCGAGCCCTGCTTCGTCGTCACGTTGACGATCACGCCGCTGTAGCCGCCGTACTCGGCCGAGGCGCCGGCGCCGAGGACGGTGACGTCCTCGACTGAGAAGAAGCCGAGAGGCACCTCGCTCTCGCCCGCCTCCGGGCTGTTGATGACGACGCCGTCGATCGAGAACTGGACGCCCATGCCGGGTGAGCCATAGGCTGAAGGTTGCCTTCCGTCCGCGTTCTGGGAGTGGACGCCGGGAGCCAACTGCACGACGCCGCGGATGCTGCGCTGGGTCGGCACCTCCATCAGGATCTCGTTGTTGAGTTCCGTCGTCACAAGCGTCGAACTGCGGACGTCGATGAGCGGCGAGCCCTCGACGATGATGATGTCCTCGACGCTCCCCAACTGCATCGTCAGGTCGACGCTCAGGGTCTTGCCGACCGTGAGTTCGATGTCTTCCTGCTGCGCGGTCGAGAAGCCCTCGATGGAGGCCGCCACGGTGTAGGTGGACGGCAGCAGAGCGACGAAGCGGTAGCGGCCGTTCGCGTCCGTCATCGTGTCGCTGGTCGCGCCGAGTTCTCCCGACGTGAGAGTGACGTTGACGCCGGGCATGCGGTCGCCGTTGGGGTCCGTGATGGTGCCGGTGATCGAGCCGCGCTCGATCGACTGGCCCCATGCGGCCGCGCAGATGAAGGCGATGAGTACCCCCGACAGGGTGATCCGTGGGACTCTTGCCGCCGGGGCAAGAGCGCGAGAACCGGTGGTTCCGCGGTGCTTCATGGCCGCCTTCCTTCCTTGAGCTCTAGCTGTCTCCTGAGGTGCTATGCGCAGGCCGGTTCGCTGATCTGCGACGGCCGGAGAAATCCGTGTACCGAATGTTCCAACTACGTTAGCGCCGGGCAACACCGGGGTCAACTGACATTCAACGCCTTGGATGGAAGTCGCGACGCCTACTGCCTGGCAACCTCCTCGATCGCCTCGAGCCCGCCGACCCGGGCCGCGTTGTCGACGTAGACCTGACGCACTCTTTCCTCGAACAGGCCGCGGTCGATCTCGTTGAACTCGAGACCGAGCTTCTCCAGCTCGACCAGGGCCGCCGCGGTCATCGACGCCATCGCCTCCCGCTCGACCTGGACCGAGGCCCTGCCGGCGTCGAGGACGGCCGCCTGAACGTCCGGAGGCATTTCGTCGTAGAGCTTTCGGCTGAAGATCAGCGCGACGGCCAGATAGAGGTGCCGCGTGTAGGACACGTACTTCGTGACCTCGTAGAAACGCTCACCGTAGAGGTCGACGTGGTCCGTCTCGGCGCCGTCGACGACGCCCTGTTCCAGCGCCGAATAGAGCTCGCCGAACGACATCGGCGTCGCCTGGGCGCCGAGGGCGTTGAAGGTGTCGACAAGGATCGGGGTCGGGATGACCCGGATCTTCAGCCCCTCGAAGTCGTCCGGCGTGACGATCGGCCTTTCCGCGTTCCAGGCGTTGCGCCGGCCGGCGAACCAGTAGCCGAGGACGACGACGTCGAGTTCCTCCTCGATGCGAGCGGCGACCCGCTCGCCGACCGGGCCGTCGATCACCCGGTAGAAGTGGTCGAGGTCCTGGAAGATGAACGGGAAGTTGAAGATCTCGGCTTCCGGCACGAAGGCGGCGATGCCGCCGCCGGCGCTGGCGGCCGAGGCGGCAAGCGCTCCCAGCTTGACCATCAGGGTCGCCTCCTCCTCGGTGCCCAGTTGCTCGTTCTCGAAGATCTGCACCTGGACCGCGCCGCCGGTACGGTCTTCCAGGACCCGGCTGAACTCCTCGAAGCCGGCCTGGAACGGGTGTCCGACCGGGCCGTTGTGTGCGACCTTGAGTACGGTGACGCCGTCGCTGGCGCGGCAGCCGGCGAGGAGGGCGAGTACGCCGAGGGCGAGGGCTGCGGCATGCCGGCGCAACCAGCTACTCATAGCCGAGGGCCTCCGGCAGCCACAGCGTGGCCTCCGGCACGAAGGTAAGCACGACAAGCATCGTGAGCAGCAACGCGAGGAAGGGCAGCAGTTTGGGCGTTACCTTCTCGATCGGCGTCTTCGAGATGCCGCAGGCGACGTACAGGCAGATGCCGACCGGCGGCGAGATCATCCCGATGCCGACGTTGGCCGCGACCAGGATGCCGAAGTGGAGCGGATCCATGCCGAGGGCGATAGCCGCCGGCAGCAGGATGGGCATCAGGATGATGATCGGCGGCAGGGCGTCCATGACCATGCCGAGAAAGAGGAAGATCAGGTGGACGAAGAGGATGAAGACGATCCAGTTCGGAGCGTGGGTCGAAATCCCTTCCGCCAGCAGATGAGGCAGGCGCTCGAACGTAAGGACGAAGGAGAACATCGACGCGGTCCCCAGCACGAACAGGACGACACCGGAGAGCGAGGCGGTCTGCAGCAGGACCTTCGGGACGTCCTCGAGCTTCAGTTCCCGGTAGACGAAGAAGGACACCAGGGCGCCGTAGACGACAGCGACGGCGGAGGCCTCGGTGGGCGTGAACACGCCGCCGTAGATACCGCCGAGGATGATGACGATCATGAACAGTGGCAGGATGCCGTTGCGGATCACGCGGAGGCGCTGGGGCCAGGACGCCTTCGCCTCGAGCGGCAGGTTGAGGTCGAGGGCCTTGATGTAGGTCAGCCCCATGAGGGCCAGACCCAGCACGATCGCTGGCGTGATGCCGGCCGCGAACAGGGCCCCGATCGACATCCCCGAGACGACGCCGATGATGATCAGGTCGATCGCGGGCGGCACCAGGGTCGAGACGCCGCCGGCCGAGGCGAAGACGGCGGTTGCGAACGCCGGCGGGTACTGCCGCTGCCGCATGGCAGGCAGGGCGACGGAGCCGATGGCGGCCGTGTTCGCGCTCGGCGATCCGGAGATGCCGGAGAACAGCATCGTCGACAGGATGACGACCAGGCCGAGGCCGCCCGGCAGGCGGCCCACGAACTGCATCGCCAGGTCGACGATCCTGCGCGCCATGCCGCCGTGGGAGATGAGCGCTCCGGCGAGCACGAACAGGGGCACCGCGAGCAGCGGGAAGGAATCCAGGCCGGCCAGGAACTTCTGCGGCAACACGATCAGGAACTCGGGCGAGCTGTAGAGCAGGCCGACCATGGCCGCGAGGGCCAGCGCGATGGCCACCGGTACGCCGAGCAGCAGCGCCGCCACCAGGGTCAGGATGACCAGAATGCCCATCGTCGCGCCGCCTCTACTCCGCCGGCGCCTCGGGCCGTCCCCGAAGCTCCCGGCGCCAGTTCACGAGCACGTAGTAGAGGGCCAGCGTGCTGCCGACGAAGGCGGACGAGTACGGCACCGCCATCGACATGCGCGTCGCCGGCGCGAGCATGTCGTGCACCTCGATCGCGAAACGGAGCGACTGGTAGGCGAAGACGACCAGGAACGCTGCCGCGCTGAGGGCGACCGCGGACCCGATCACGCGCTGAGCGGCCGGCGGCGTTCGATCGACAACGAAGTGGAGCGCGAAGTGGGCGCCCGTCTTCATCGCGTAGGCCGTGGCGAGCGCGGCCAGCCACATCAGGAGGAAGCGGGCAAGCTCCTCCGACCAGGAGAGCGACGCCTGCAGGACGTAGCGGAAGACGACCTGGGAGAACGTCACCGCGACCAGCGCCACCAGGATCGTGCACACCGCCACCTCGAGCGGGTGGCGAAGCAAGCCGCGGAGCGCTGCGCCGAGGCGCTTCAATGCATGTACTGGCCGCCGTTGGCGTAGAAGGTGGCGCCGGTCGTGAACTCGGAGCCGATCATGCAGTCGACCATCCGGGTGATGTCCTCGAATTCACCGAGCCGTCCCATCGGCAGGGTGGCGAGTTCCTTCGCCAGACCCTCCTCTGTTTCGAGGTCGTAGCGATCGATGACCTCGCGCGTCCTCACCGATCCGGGCACCAGGCAGTTGACGCGGATCCGGGGCGAGAGCTCCTGCGCCATGCACTTGGTCAGCGCGATCACGCCGCCCTTGGCGCTGCAGAAGTTCGCTCCGTTCTTGCGCCCGATCTGGCCGCAGGCGGCGCCCAGGTTGATGATCACGCCCGGGCGGTCGGGGTTGTGGAACACGAACTCCTGGCCGCAGACGAAGTGGCCGCGAAGATGCGCGGAGACGACCGAGTCCCACATGTCATCGGTCAACTCCGTGAAGGGCGCGTCGCGGTTGATGCCGGCGAAGTTGATCAGGACGTCGACCTGGCCGAACCGCTCGATCACGGCGTCGAACATCGCGCGCACCTGTTCCCGGTTCGCTACATCGGCCTGGACCTTCATCAGCCGCTCGGTGCTGCCCACGCTGGCCGCGATGCGGTCATAGGTCGCCTGCGCTTCGGGCTCGATCAGGTAGCTCATCACCACGCGGTAGCCCTTCAGCGCAAAGTGTTCGCAGACCTCGGCTCCCAGGCCGCTCGACGCGCCGGTGACGACCATGACTCTGTCTTCGCTCATCGCACTCACTCCTCTAAGTCGCAGCGTACTCGCTGCGCTGCGTTGCATGGAACTGGCGGCCAGTTCCATGCAACTTAGTGGCCGCCCCAGATGTCGCCGACCGTGAACCCGTTGGGGAAGGGGTCCTCCGGGTCGACGACGTACTGGGCAAAGCCGGTAATCCATGCCGTGCCCGCCAGCGTCGGCACCGCGGCGTCGACATGGCCGACCTTCGTTTCCCGCACCATGCGCCCGGTGAAGGTCGTGCCGAGGACGCCCTCGTGGACGAACTCCTGGCCGACGGGCAACTCGCCCTTGGCCCACATCGCCGCCATCTTGGCGCAGGTGCCCGTGCCGCAGGGGGAGCGGTCGAGGGCGCCGGTCCAGGTCAGTGGCCTGTTCCAGTCGAGCGTGCCGGTCGAGACGATCACCGTGTTGCGCCGGTGCGAGCCGGGGTTCAGCGGCGGCGCCGAGAGCTGGCCGATCGTCACGCCTCGGATCTCCGGATTGAGCGGATGCACCGGCGGCGGAAGCTGCTCCTGGCAGGCCGCCTTGATCATCTCGCCGACCCGGGTCGCTTCGGCGGCCTCTTCCGGCGCCAGGGTGAGGCCGACCTGGTCGGCGTCGGCGATCACGTAGAACATGCCGCCGTAGGCGACGTCGACGGTCACGTTGCCGAGTTCGGGCACGTCGAGGACGGCGTCGAGGTGGACGGCGAAGGCGGGTACGTTCTCGAACTCGACTCGCTTCACCTTTCCACGCTCGACGTCAGCGCGCACCCGGATCAGGCCGGCGGGCGACTCCAGGGTGAGTTCGGTGACGGGTTCCGTGTGCGGCACCATCCCGGTCTCGATCAGCACGGTGACGACGGCGATCGTGTTCGTGCCCGACATGCCGGGGTACTCGACCTGCTCCATGATCACGTAGCCGGCCACCGCGTCGGGATGCGTGGCGGGCAGGATCAGGTTGCAGTTCGCGGCGGGATAGCCGCGCGGCTCGCGCAGCATCCGCAGGCGCAGCTCGTCGGCCTCCGTCTCGAGGTAGCGCATCTTCTCGAACATCGTCGCCCCGGGGACGTCGAGAACGCCGCCGACGATCACCCGGCCGGGTTCGCCGCAGACGTGCGTGTCGACGGCGTGGATTACGTGGGAGACATGCATGCGGACTCAGCTACGGCAGAGCGAGACGATCGAAGTGAGGTGCGTTGGAGACCCGCATCGGGGATCTAGCTCCCGGCCGCTGGCGGGATGACCTTCATCTTCATCCAGCCCGCCGTGTTGTGGAAGTCGGCGACGACGCTTCCGGGCGGCACCAGGGCGTCGCAGGCGGCCCGCTGCTCAGAGGAGAGGCTCATCTCGAGCACCGGCAGCAGGTCTTCGAGGTGCCTGAGCGTGCGCGGCCCGATCAACGGTGCGGTGATCCCGGGCTGATCCTTGGTCCAGAGGATCGCGAACTGAGCCGGGGTGAGGCCGGAGTCGGCCGCGATCCCGGCGAACCTGCGGCCGACGTCGATGCCGGCTCGGGTGACGCGGTCGGCGTAGAAGCCGCCACGGAGCGCGGCTCGCGAGCCCTCGGGATAGTCGGAGTCGCTGAGATAGCGGCCCGCGAGCACGCCCATCGCCATCGGCGCCCAGGTGATGATGCCGAGGCCGAGGCGCTGGCACATCGGGATCAGTTCGTTCTCGATCCGGCGGTCCAGCAGGTTGTAGGGCGGCTGCTCGCTGGCGAAGCGGGCGTAGCCCTTCAGCTCGCTCGTCATCACGGCCTCGGCGACCATCCAGGCCGGGTGGGTCGAGCAGCCGATGTAGCGGATCTTGCCGGCCCGGACCAGGTCGTCCAGCGCCCTCAGGGTTTCGTCGAACGGCATCTCGGGCGAAGGACGATGCAGTTGATAGAGGTCGATGTAGTCGGTCTGCAGCCTTCGGAGCGAGCCCTCGCAGGCGCGGATCAGGTTGATCCGCGAGTGGCCGTACTCGTTGGGGCCGATGCTGCTGGTGTAGTCCACGACGCTCTCGCCTACGACCCGGCGGCCGTGATCGACCTTGGTGGCGATCAGCAGCTCGTGGCGGCGGCCGTTCGCTTTGAGCGCCCGGCCGATGATCCGCTCGCCCTCGCCCTCAGCGTAGACCTCGCCGGTGTCGATCAGGTTGATGCCGGCGTCCATCGCGGTTTCCAGCATCCGTACGCATTCCGGCTCGGGCGTCGGATCGGCGAAGTTGTCGCTGCCGAAACAGAGCGGGGCGACCTTGACGCCGGTCCGTCCCAGGGTGCGGTACTCCATGAGCGGTCCTGCCTCCGGTCGATCCCGCGGCTACTTGTGCCAGCGCCGCCCGTTCGCGAGGCCGTCGGTGCGCGGGAAGAGTTCGTCCCTCATGGCCGCATGGTAGGCGAAGCTGGCGAGGACGACCGAGGCCTGCCTGAGGTCGTCGGCGATCAGCCGGTCGTAGACGTCCATGTTCGTGTGGAAGGTGGCGTTGAAGAACTCGAGATCGTCCTGGATGAACTGGAAGCCCTGCAGGCCCGCTTCGAGGAAGGCCATGTGGTCCGTGCCGCCGGTGTTGCCGGGCACGATCCAGGACATGCCCACGTCGTGGAACGGCTCCATCCAGGCCTCGAAGATCGGCCGCGACTCGTCGTTGCCCTGCAGGTACATGCCGCGGAAGCGGCCGTACCAGTCGACGTTGAAGTAGACGGAGAGGTTCGCGTGGGCGTCCGGCTTCTCCGGTGACGCCGGGTCGCCGAAGTGCTCGCGGACGTAGGCCCGGGAGCCGAGCAGGCCGGCCTCCTCGGCGCCCCAGAGCGCGGCGCGGATGGTCCGCCGCGGCTCGAGGCCGGTCGCCTGCAGGAGCCGCATCGCTTCCATCACGATCGCGCTGCCGGCGGCGTTGTCGGTGGCGCCGGTGCCGGCCGGCTCCGCGTCCAGGTGGCCGCCGATCATCACGACCTCGTGGGCCAGGTCGCCGCCAGGCAGGTCGGCGATCACGTTGTAGTCGAGCGGATCGTCGTCGCTGAGGACGTTGCGGACTTCGATCTCCATCTCGACCGGCGTTCCGGCGGCCAGCAGCCTCATCATCCGGTTGTAGTGCTCGGGCGCGACCACGACGCGGGGCATCGGCACCGGTTCGTCCAGCGGCAGGGGGCCGTCGCCCGAGACGTGGACGATTCCCTTGTCCATCGGTCCGACGTTGGTGGAGCCGATCTCGACCAGGACGGCAACGCCCTGCTGCTCCAGGAACGTCTCGATGTCGTGGCGCGTCAGCTCGGGGTCGGCCTCGTCGTCGTCCGTGGACTGGCTGGGATTGTTCCGTGGGTCGATCTCGAGGCGGGCCATGCCGCTGAGTTCCTCGTCGGAGAGCCGGACCGCCTGCGGCGAGAAGTTGGGAACCAACTCCCGCTCGGGCGAGATGAGCAGGATCGACGTCTGGATCAGTGTCCCCAGGGCTTCCAGATCGTCCCGCGTCCGGATGGCGGCAAGGTCGACCGCGGCGACGGGACCGGCCACCTTGCCGTCTGTGCTCCGGGTGCCGGGCTGCGCGTAGCCGATGACCGGCTGGTACTGCGGCGCCGTGATGTGAACCGAGGTGTGGCGGTTCTCCCAGGCGTAACCGAACTCGCCCCACGGTTCGAGGGCGGCTTCGAGACCGAACCCCTCCAAGGTGTCCCGGGCCCAGGAGGCGGCGCTGTCGTAGGAAGGCGAATTCGCGTACCTGGGACCGTAGAGGTCCGTCAGGACATGTGCGAAGTCCATGACCTGGGAGCGGTTGAAGCCCTCGTCGCGGAGTTCGGCGACGACTTCGAGGTCGATGGGCTCCGTCGGACCGGTCGGCCCTCCGGCACCCTCTTCGCCGGCCGGGACCCCGCACGCCGCGAGCGCCGCCGCGAGCGCGACCAGCGCCGGCATCCGGTTGGCGCCGTTTGGAATCACCGTTCGGCACTATAGCCGCGCTCGTCCGCCGTGTCGGCGCCGGCCCTCTGGCCGGCATCTGCGCGATTCCGCGTAGCGGCGAGCCCGAGACCGCCTCGAGCACTACACTGCCGCCGTGTCAGCGATCGGCATCGCCGTTCTCCTCTTCGTCGCCCTCACGCTGTTCATCGGCGTCCGCACCTACGCGAAGATCCGCGGCCGCGCGACGAACTACTACGTCGCCGGCAACGCGATGCCGGTCGGCGTCGTCGGCATCACCCTCTGCGCCCAGGCGTTCGACGCGAACGGTTCGGTGGGCAACGCGTCGCTCGTCCACTCGGGCGGGTTCTGGGCCGGCGCCGTGATTCCGGTCGGGCTCGCCCTGTGCCTGTTCATCGCCGGTACATGGTTCGCCGAGCCGCTGCACCGCATGCGGCTGATGACCCTGGCCGACTTCTACCGGCGTCGCTACAGCGTCCCGACCGAGACCCTGGCCGCGTGCCTGATGCTGCTGAGCAACGTCGTCCTGGTCGCGGGCAACCTGGCGGGCCTCGGCCTGCTGTTCGAACTCGTCTTTGGAGCGCCCTACCTCGCCATGCTGGTTGCCGTCGCGCTCTGCATCCTCGCCTACGCCGTATCGGGCGGTCTCTACGCCACGATCGCGACCAGTGTGCTCCAGGTTTCGATCTTCATCGTGAGCATTGTCGTCGCCTTCGTCTGGCTCGGCGGCAGCCACGGCTGGGGCACGCTGCTGAGCTCCGCTCCCGAAGGCGCGATGAGCTTCGCGGGCCTCTTCTCGCGGGAGAGCGGCGCCCTCGTCAACTGGGCGGCGCTGGGGTCGCTGGCGCTGGGCGACATCGTCGCCATCGACTTCATCCAGCGGATGATCTCGGCCGATTCGGGCCGGTCGGCGAAGCGCGGCTGCTACCTCGCCGGCGGGCTGACCCTGGTCGTCGGCCTGACGGTTTCGCTGATCGGCCTGTCCGCCCACTACTTCGGCCGCGACGCGGGCTCCTCCCTGCTCGTCGACCTGGCGCTGACCGACCTGCCGCTGCTGATCGGAGGCGCGGTGCTGCTGGGCATCATCGCGGCCAGCATGTCGACCGCGAGCGGCGTCGTGCTCGACCTGGCGAACGTGATCACCCGCAACCTGGTCCAGCGCCACAGCCGGTCGACCTGGGACGATGCGCGGATGCTCCGCTTCTCCCGCTGGATCGCCCTGCCGACGATGGCCGGCGCCGTCGTCTTCGCCTATGTCCGGCCCGAGCCGGGCGTTCTGCTGATCCTCGCCTTCGACATCGTCCTCGCCGGTTGCTTCGTGCCCCTGCTGCTCGGCCTGTTCTGGCGCAAGGCGAACACGACCGGGGCGCTCGCCGGTGTGATCGCTGGCAGCGCCGCGCGGCTCGTGCTTCACTTCGCCGTCACGGACGCCTGGCGCGGCCTGGACACGCTGCTGGCGCCGGTGTTCAGCCTGATCGCGATGGTGGCGGTGTCGTTGATGACGCAGAAGACCCACCGGCCCCGGCACGACGAACTCAGGCGCGTCCCATCCGAACGCGACCTCGTGGCGGGTCTCGACGGCTGATGGGCGGGCTCTACTCCCTCAATGCCTGCCAGACCGCCTTTGCGATCTGAATGTCCTGCACCGCGACACCGGTCAGATCCGCGATGGTGATCTCGTCTCCGTCCGAGCGCCCCCTGGCCCTGCCGGCGATGATGTCGCCCAGTTCGACGAGACCGGTTTCGGCCACGTGGCCGCCAGCTACCGCGTAGTGCGTTTCGCCGTGGTCGATGCACTGCGACAGTGAATCGACGGCACAGACACCGGCTCTCGCGAACAGCGCCGGGTCCAGTTCCTGTTTGCCGGGGCTGTCGCTTCCCATCGCGGTGAGGTGAGTTCCCGGCCGGATCCACTCGGCGCGGACGAGAGCAGTCCTCGCCGCCGTGGCAGTGACGATCAGGTTGCTGTTTTCGCAGAGCTCCTGAAGGGTTTCGGCTATCTGAACGTCGAAGCCGGAATCCGACAGCTCGCTCCGGTACGCCGCCGCCTGTTCGCGGCGTCGCGCCCAGACCCGGACCCGGTTGCAGTCGCGCGCATGGCGCAGGTACTCCAACTGCATGCGAGCCTGCATGCCCGCACCGACGATGCCGATGCACTCGACCACGTCGGGCGCGAGATAGCGGGCCGCAATGCAGCCCGCAATGGCGGTTCGCACATCGGTCAGGTAGCCCGAGTCGTCCAGCAGGGCCAACGTCTCGCCGGTCTCCGCCGACATGACGATCATCATTCCGTGGCCCGTGGGAAGACCGCGCGAAGCGTTCTCGTAGAAGCCGGTGGCGATCTTGACGACGAAAACGTCATCGCCGTGGATTCGACCGTACTTGATGTGGCACTCGCCCGGCGGCGTGTCGAATCCAAGGTAACCGACGGCAGGAACCGTCGCCGCCCCGTTCGACAGCGCCACGAATCCGGCTTCGATCAACTCGATGGCGGCGGGTACGTCGAGAACGGATCTGATCTCGTCAAGGCCTGCCGATCGCATTCCGAAAATACTATGTTGGGAACGACGCCATGACAGACCACCCGACCCTCGGTGACATCGTCCGGGCGCAGCACCGCCTGAGGGGTCATTTGCGGCCGACACCGCTCGAAGATGCTGCCGATCTCGGCGCCGGGACGTTTCTCAAACTGGAGAACGCCAATCGGACCCACTCGTTCAAGATACGAGGAGCGCTGAACGCCATGCTGTCGCTGGACGAGAAGGCGCTGGCCCAGGGCATCATCGCCGCATCTTCGGGCAACTTCGCGATGGCGGTCGCTTACGCCGCGCGTCTGTGCGGTGCATCGGCACAGATTCTGATGCCCGTCGGCACGCCGAAGAAGAAGGTAAGCGGAGTACACCGCTACGGCGCGGGTGCTGCCGAAGCGGTGCTCTTCGGTGACGATTTCGATCAGGCCGAGGCCGAAGCCCTGCGCCGCGCCCGGGGCGGCTTGACGTGGTTGTCGCCCTACAACGACAGGCGGGTGATCGCCGGGGCCGGCACCATCGGTGTCGAGATCGTCTCCGAGTTGCCCCGGGTCGAAAGGGTGCTGGTCCCCGTGGGCGGCGGCGGCCTGGTTTCCGGTGTTGCCACCGCGGTCAAGGAGCTCAACCCCGCGGTCGAGGTGATCGGCGTGAGTTCCGAATCGACGCCGGCGATGTTCAACGTCTTCCACAACAGCGACAGACCACAAGTCTGGAACACCCTTGCCGAGGCGCTCTCGGGCGATATCGAGACGGGCTCGATGACGGTGCCGATCTGCAAGCGCTACCTGGACGATGTGGTGCTTGTTGCCGAGGAACAGGTCGCGTCGGCGATGCGTTTCCTGGTCGATGTGCAGGGCTGGGTGGTCGAAGGCGGCGGCGCGGTCGGTGTGGCGGCCCTCTTGCAGGGCGCAATACCGCGCGACGGCAAGATCACCGCGGTGGTCGTCAGCGGCGGCAATATCGACGGAGAGACGTTGAGGCGGGTTCTCCAGGTTCCTGAGAGCGCGTAGCCGTGTCGGGTGACGTTCTCCAGCGCCTGGGAGATCTGCTCCGGCGTGAACTCGAGGCGGAGGGCCTTCGGGTGGAGACCACCACCGAAGACGGCGAGCCGGTCCTGATCGTCGGCGAGATGAAGGTCTACCCTCGTCGCCTGCTCGAAGGGCAGCTGGCCGAGGTCGGCGATGTCGATGCCGTTGACCTCGACTGGTTGGCCAAGTCACACCGTACCTACTTCCGCAACCTCCGGCGCTTCCATCCGAGTCTGGTCACGCCGGCGTGTGATGGACGGCGCTCCGGATCGACCGATGTGTGAACTGTGGTCTACAGTTCGTCGCGGTCGAAGTGCCGGAAAGCGGGAGTGATGACCGAGACATTCAGCAAGTGGGATGCGGCCGAGCATCTGGGTAGCCGGGAAGATTCCCGCCTGTACCTTGAGGCGTGCGCGGAGGAGGACCCGGGCGACGGCAGCCTGATCCGAGCGGCGCTGAACGACATCGCGCGAGCAAGGATCATGAGCGGACTGGCCCGGGAAGCGGGCTTGAGCCGGGAGGGTCTGTACAAGGCCCTTTCGAAGGATGGCAACCCCTCGTTCACGACCGTCATGCGGATCACTCGGGCGTTGGGCCTGCAACTGCGCGTGACCGCGTAGCTGGACACTCAAGGAAACGGCGAGGGCGGCCGAGCCAGTGGGACGTCAGGTCACGCCACCGCGAACCGATCCCGCGCTCGAAAGCGCCCTTGAGGCGGAAGGCCGGCGGGTTGAAACGACGACCGCGGAGACCGCCGAGCCGCTCCTCGTCGTCCGCGGGAACCCAGCGTGTTGCCACGTGGGATTCGGTGGTCGACGGACTCGAACCGTCAGTCTCTGGGTAGCTCGTTTCAGCGTCTTGCCGTTGGACCAACCACCGAATCCCTCGCTGTCGCTCAGACGCGGCTATCTGCTATCGACATGATGAGTTCTCCTTTCTTGGGCGGGTGCCGATGGGCTAGCGGCAACGCAAGAAGGCACTTGCTCCTGCTCACCCCGATGCACCGAGTGGACTTGGAAGACGTCCGCAGTCGCCTGGGGGGCGGCGGCCTTCACCCTGTTACACCGACGAATCGCCGGAAACGTCTACAGCCGACCCGGGCCAACGCTCTTCACTCGAACATGAGACAACGATCCTCGATTCGTTACGGCCAGAGCTGGGGTCGGCCTCACCCGCATATGCCGGCGAATCCAGAAAAGCGTTGCTGCCGGCTCCTCTCACGGCCCAAACCGAGACACCACTCTGCGCTAGGGCAACCCGAGGCAACTGGGCATTTGCGTCCAGGTGGCCGCCGCCGCCGAGAGGCGGGGCGCTCGCTAGCCGCAGTTGGTAGCGAGTTCGGAGGGGTCTGGACGGATGTCCGAGGATGAAGACAGTGACCCCATCCGTAGCCATGCGTTAGTGTCTCCGCGAAGTGGCTTACAGGAGGTCCGCACTCGCACTCGCCGCGTTCGCCGGCGGTCTAGCTCTGGTCACGGCCGTTCAGCCCCAGACTGAGACCACGGGCCGGCTGGACCCGTCTGACGCCGCACAACTACGGGCTTTGGCCGAGAGAGGGCACGCCGCCTCCGCGCTTCAACTCGGGGTCACGCACATGCAGACTGACCCCGCAGAAGCGGTGAAGTGGATTCGGCTCGCTGCGGAGCAGGACCACGCCGAGGCTCAAGCCATGCTTGGGCGTCTGTACCAAGTCGGGCATGGCGTGCCACAGGACTACTCGGAAGCGCTTCGGTTGTATAGGCGAGCCGTCGAGCAGAACGATCCGATGGCGCAGTTCCACCTCGGGCTGATGTACTACAACGGGCAGGGCGTGCCCAAGGACGAGGCCGAAGCCGTCAAGTGGATTCGCCGTGCCGCCGACCAGGGCGACGCCGAGGCACAGTTCGAGATGGGCGGCATGTACAGTGTTGGCGCGGGCGTCCCTCAGGACTACGCCGAAACTGCGCGCTGGTACCGGCGCGCTGCCGAACAAGGCTACGTCGATGCGCAGTTTCTGCTGTGGATGGTCCACCACGACGGCCGGGGTGTGCCGAAGGACCCCGTTGAAGCTGCCCGCTGGCTCCGCATGGCGGCTGAACAAGGCCATGCCGACGCACAGTTCAAGCTCGGCATGCTGTACATCGAGGGGGACGGTGTGCCTGAAGACGGTGCCGAGGCAGTGAGGTGGCTCCATCGTGCAGCCCAACAGGGCCACGCCCAGACGCTCGAGATGTTTGGGGACACGCTCGACGAGTTGGCCTCGCTGGATGCGACGCTGGAGGATGCCGGAGACGGCTCTAAAGCACAGGGCGACGCCGGGTTCAATCAACTCCTGGGCGCCGCGGAAGGCGGTGACGCGGAGGCGCAGTACGAACTCGCTGTCGCGTACGCCGAAGGACGTGGCGGTGTGGATAACGACGAGAGAACGAAGCAGGTTCTACTCTGGGCGACCCGAGCGGCCAATCAGGGGCACCCTGGAGCGATGGCCGAAGTCGGGTCTCTCTACATGGGGACCGACGACGTGATGGCTCTCCGTTGGCTGCGCCCGGCTGCCGCACAGGGCCACGGAGGAGCACAAGGCAATCTCGGCTACATGTATCAGCATGGTCATGGCGTTCCCCGAGACACCGACGAAGCCGCCCGGCTCTATCGGCTGGCCGCCGAGCAGGGGCTCGCACAGGCCCAGCACAACCTCGGCGTGATGTACCTCCACGGCCAGGGTGTGCCGAAGGACACTGCTGAGGCTGCCCGCTGGTTTCGCCTAGCCGCTGACCAAGGTCATCCCGATGCAGTGGCAGCCCTCGGGCGGACCGAGCCAGCGCACGCGCTTCCGAGTTCACCTGGGGCTGAAGAGCGAGTCGACGCCGAGGAGCAGTACCGCCTCGGCCAGAGGTACAGATATGAAGTCGAGGACTATGCCGAGGCTGCGCGGTGGTACCGGTTGGCAGCCGAACAGGGCCATGCTGGAGCGCAGTTCAGCCTCGGACTCATCTACGCACAGGGGCAGGGTGTGACGGAGGACGACACCGAGGCTGCACGGTGGTTCCGCAGAGCTGCGGAGGAGGGCCATGCTGGAGCGATGTACCTCCTCGGCAGCGCTTACCTGATCGGTAGGGGTGTAGACCGCGACTTCCGCGAGGCCGTGCGTTGGTATCGCCTCGCGGCGGAAAACGGAGACGACGATGCGAAGGAGCGGCTTGAATCACTGGAGACGTGGCGCTGCTTCGGTGGGACCGACCTCAGCCGCACGAACGTACTACTCACGCTGAGTCGGCTAGAGCACGGCGGTGAGGTGTCGGTTGCCGGCACGACGTACTCGACACAGTTCGAGGTCCGGGGACTGGACCGGCGCTGGGATTTCGGTCTCGATGACGATGGCACCTTCGACTACATGTTCCGCATCGAGCCTGACGGCACTGGCCTCTACTACGACTTCTCGCGCTCAACGGACGGCACCGCCAAGCCCAGCCAGAGGTTCAGGTGCGAGCAGTTGCCGACGGAATCCGCTGCGTCCGCTGTGGGGGACGATCTCGGGGATGTCAGCGGCGCGGCTTTCGCGGGTCGCACGGGCACAGACGTGAGGCTGCCGTCCGTCGCGACTACGGGCGTCCCTTCGACGTGTGATGTTGAGAGCAGGGTTGACGGAGAGTTTGAGGGGTGGGAAGGAGATACCGTCGTCAAGCTGACGAATGGTCAGATCTGGGAACAGTCGGAGTACCACTACGAGTACTCGTACAGCTACATGCCGCGTGTCACGATCTTCCAATCAAGAGGGCAATGCAAGATGCTTGTCGATGGAGTCGATGAGCCCGTCGGCGTCAGTCGGTTGAGGTGAGGTGCCGAAGACGCGTTGGGCTTGTGGCGGCCGTCGAACAGGGGTAGGCGAGCTCTCCTGCGGAGCGGCCCAACCGCCGCTTGGCGGGGTCGTCCGGCAAACGGGAACCACTCTCTGCGAGCAGTCTCGGATCCTGATCCCTCGCAAGTAGCTGACGTTTCGGGAGTTTCCCGGAGTTCCGGGCGGGAGGAGTTGGCGAACCTGCAGACGGAGGTGTGGTTCGGCGGTCCGGCGATGCTCCTGGCCCGCGGCACCGGGGAGGGCTTACCGTCTGTGCGGTCTTGCTTGTTGGTAGCCGAAAGACGTCGCTCTAGGCGTTGCGCTGCGGTATCAATAGAGATACCGTACTTCGGTGGCGAAGACCGAAGCCATCGTGGCGAAGCTTCGCCGCAACCCGAAGGGCGCTCGCTTCGGGGAGTTGGTCGCGGTCTGCGACGCGTACTTCGGCGAGCCGCGTCAGAACCGTACGAGTCATCGCACCTACAGGACTCCGTGGCCGGGGGACCCCAGGGTGAACATCCAGAATGCCAAGGGGAGGGCCAAGACGTACCAGGTGCGGCAGGTGCTCGAGGCAATCGACAAGCTGGAGGGGATGAAGTGAGCGACCACTATACGTACCGGGTCACGTGGTCGGCGGAAGACGAGGAGCATGTGGGCCTGTGCGCCGAGTTTCCGTCACTCAGTTGGCTCGCGTCCACGCCGGAAGAAGCGCTCGCGGGCGTACGGCGTCTCGTAGCCGAGAGCGTCGAAGACATGCGGGCGAACGGTGAGGACCTGCCCGTTCCGTACGCGGACCGCGCATACAGCGGCAAGTTCATGGTTCGTGTGCCGCCCGAGACGCACCGGGCGTTGGCCATCCGGGCTGCCGAGGAAGGCGTGAGCATGAACCGCCTCGTCGGGGCGCGGCTGGCGGCGCGCTCGTTGTAGACCGCGCGGCCCCGTCGTGGGGCGACGTACACTTGGCGGCTGATGCCGAACGCCCTAGGCCGTCTATCAGTCCTCCTCTGTCTCGTGGCGGCCGCGGCCGTGGCGAGCTGCGGGGGCGATGGGAGGACACCGCTGGTGGTCTACTCACCGCACGGCCGGGATCTGCTGACGGTCGTCGAGCAGGCGTACGAACAGACTCGGCCCGATGTCGACGTGCGCTGGCTCGACATGGGCTCGCAGGAGGTCTACGACCGGATCCGGTCGGAACGGGCGAACCCGCAGGCGGACGTGTGGTTTGGCGGCCCGGCGACGATCCTGGCGCGAGGAGCGGCCGAGGGCCTGCTGGCGCCGTCCGAGCCGTCCTGGGCCGCGGCCCTCGATCCGGCCGACCGGCATCCGGAGGGCCTCTACTACACGCTCTACCAGACGCCGACGATCATCGTCTACAACCGCGACGTGATCGGCGAGGACGAAGCGCCCACCGACTGGGACGATCTTCTCGACGAGCGCTGGCACGACGAGGTCGTGATCCGCGATCCGCTGGCGAGCGGCACGATGCGGACGATCTTCGGGAAGATCCTGGCGGACTCGGTGTCGGAGACGGGCAGCACCGAGGCCGGCTTCGACTGGCTGCGGCAGCTCGACGGACAGACCCGGGAGTATGTCCACAGCCCCGCGGTCCTGCACGAGAAGCTGACGCGGCAGGAGGGCGTGCTCACGTTGTGGGAGATGACCGACACGCTGTCCCTGATTGATCGCGGCGCGCCGATTGCCTACCGCTTTCCGGCGAGCGGCACGGCCGTGATCCAGGACTCGGTCGGCGTGGTCGCGGGCTCGGACAGCGAGGCCGAGGCGGAGGCCTTTGTCGACTGGCTCGGCTCGCCCGAGGCCCTTGGGCTGGCGGTGCGCGAGGCGTTCCGCCTGCCGGCGCGGCTCGACCTCGACGCCGGCGGGCTGGCGCCGTGGGTAGCCGACGTGCAGTCCCGACTCCGTCGCGCCGAGGTGGACTGGCAGATGATCGAGGAGAACGGCGCCGCGTGGATGGCGGAGTGGGACCGGGCCGTGCGCGGTAAGGGCGGAGGATGAGCCGGCGCGTCCCACGGGCTGCCAGGTGACGGCGTCCGGCGTCTCGGTCCGCTTCGACGACGTCTTCAAGGCGTTCGACGACACGGTCGTCCTCGCCGGCGTCTCGCTGACCGTCGAACCGGGTGAGATCTTCGCCCTGCTCGGTCCGAGCGGCAGCGGCAAGACGACGATGCTGCGTCTGCTGGCGGGCTTCGAGCAGCTCGACCGCGGACGCCTGCTGATCGCGGACGAGGCGGTCGAACACCTGCCGCCGGCGCGTCGGGGAGTGGGCATGCTGTTCCAGAGCTACGCGCTCTTCCCGCACCTGAGCGTGGCCGAGAACGTCTCCTTCGGGCTGAAGGTCCGAGGCGGAGCGCAAGGCGAGGCGGATGCACGCGTGGCCGAGATGCTCGAACTCGTGCGACTCTCCGGCTTCGAACAGCGGCGGATCGCCGAGCTTTCGGGCGGCCAGCAGCAACGGGTGGCCCTCGCGCGGGCGCTGGCGCCGCGGCCGCGGGTGCTGCTGCTCGATGAGCCCCTTTCGAACCTGGACCCGGCGCTGCGCGAGGAGACCCGCGCCGACCTGCGCCGGACGGTCAAGCAGACCGGCATCACGACCGTCCTGGTGACCCACGAACAGGAGGAGGCCTTCGAACTCGGCGAGCGGATCGGCCTGCTGAATGAGGGAGGCCTCGAGCAGGTCGGAGGGCCGGCGGAGCTCTACCGGGATCCCGCTTCGCGTTTCGTGGCTACCTTCGTCGGCCGCTGCTCCGTGCTGGCGGGGGTCGTTCTTGAGCGGCGCGACGGCGACGAACTGACGGTGCGCCTGGAATCGCAGCCGCGGGCGGAGCCTTGGCTGTGTCGAGGCGGCAGCGGACTTCGGGCGGGAGAGCAGGTCGACGTCTGTGTTCGTCCCGAGGCCCTGGAACTGTCGACGGACGGCGGGTCGGGGTTGGCTGGCCGGATCGAGGCGGAGCGCTTCACCGGCAGCAACAGCTTCTACACGGTACGCCTTGCGTCGACTCGGAGTGACGCAGGGGACGGCTCGGCGGCGGGACCGGCCATTGAGGTGGCGATGCCGGGAACCGCGGCGGGTCTGAGTGGCGCCTGCGTCGTGCGGCAGCTTGCCGGGGAGCCGCCCTCGGCGTTTACTGGAGTTTCGACGGAGTCCGATCCTTGAGCGCCGCCGGGACCGGCCGACGGGCGCCGCAGCTCCGGTCGCTCATGCCGTGGCTGGTGCTGGCGTTCCTCGTCTGGCTCGTCGGCTACCCGCTGCTGGTCGTCGCGGCGGAGGCCTTCGGCATCGGCAGCCCTGGCGGAGGCGGCCCGACGACCGAGGCGTTCCAGTCCTTCTTCACTCGTGCCGACGAGTGGAACGCGATGTGGCGGACGCTCTGGATCTCCGTGCTCTCCACTCTCGCCGCGGCCGCGATCGGCGTGCCGCTGGGCTTCCTGTTCGAGCGCAACGAGATCCCGGGCCGGCGGTTGCTCGGCGCCCTGGTCGCGCTGCCGGTGGCGCTGCCGTCGCTGGTCGGCGTCATCGCCTTTCTCTTCCTCTACGGCGAGAGCGGGCTCGCGGCGCGCGGGCTCCAGACGCTGGGGCTGGATGTGTCCTGGCGTCTCACCGGAGCCTGGGCGATCCTGCTGGTCCACGCGTACTCGATGTACGTCTACTTCTACCTGTTCACCCGGGCGGGACTGTCCGGCCAGGACGGCGCGGCCATCGAGGCGGCACAGAGTCTGGGTGCCAGCCGGCCGCAGATCCTCTTCCGGGTCACGCTGCCGCGGCTCCGTCCCGCGCTGGCTGGGGCGACGCTGCTCACGTTCATGACCTCGCTCGGCTCGTTCTCGGCGCCCTACATCTTCGGCGGCGGGTTCCGCGTGATGACGACCCAGATCGTGGCGTCGAAGCTGAACGGCGAGCTGCGCATGGCCTACGTCGAGACGACCATGCTGGCGCTACTCGCCTTCGCGTCGTTGCTGCTGCTTCGCAAGATCGATCCGGGCCTGGACCTTGCGTCGGGAGCGCGGGGCACGCCGCCGGCGCGACGCCGTCTGCATAGCCGGGGCGCCCGCGTCGGGGCGGCGGCAGGTGGCTGGGTCCTGGCCGGCGTGCTCCTGCTGCCGCACGCGACGCTCATCCTGATGTCGCTCGTGCCGCCGAACACCTGGACGGTCGAGGCATTCCCGCCGGTGCTCGGGCTCGTCAACTACGGCGAACTCCTGTCTTCGACCGAGCGGCTACGACCGGCGTTGAACTCGATCTGGATGGCCGCCGCGGCGACGCTGGCGGCGGTGGTGGTGGGCGTGATGGCGGCGCGGCTGTCGCTCCGGCGCGGGGGCCTGCCCGGGCGCGCGCTCGAGGCGATGATGACGCTGCCCTGGGCGATACCCGGCACCGTGTTCGCTCTGGCCCTGGCTGCGGCGATGAGCGTCAACGCGCCCTGGGTCGGCCGCTTCGTGCTGGTGGGCACGCTGTGGATCCTGCCGCTGGCGTACCTGGTTCGCTCCCTGCCGCTGACCGGCCGCTCCATCTTCGCCGGCCTGCGCCAGCTCGACCCGCGCCTGGAGGAAGCGGCGGCGAGTCTGGGCGCCGGAACGTTGAGGACGGTCGCGCAGATCGTGCTGCCCCTGCTGCGGCCGGCCGTGATCGCGGGCGCGGGTCTCGCCTTCATCACGATGCTGGGCGATTTCGTGACGTCGATCGTGCTCTACACCTACGACACCCGCCCGATCTCGATCGAGATTCAGTCCAGCCTGCGAATCCAGGAGACGGGTATCGCCGCTGCCTACGGGGTGCTGCTCATGCTGCTGAGCGCGGCCGCGTTCATCGCCTGGGACGACCGGGCCGGCGGCCGCCTCTGACGTGTCGCGGTTGGAGGACCGCCAAATGTCGCGCTTGATCGACCATCGCCTGGCGGCCTTGATGGTGGTCGCCTTCGTCAG